>DASSYR010000022.1:0-28956 GCA_035703165.1 Chitinophagaceae bacterium | reverse complement strand
GTGGTACCGTATGCTGCCCGGTGCATTAGCTTTTATATAATTATCCGCCCATGCTTTGGCCGTAAAGCTGTTTACCACTTCCCCACTATGCGTATCAATAATAAGCGGAGAATCCCATAAGGCATTGGTACTGGTAACGGTTATGGCTAGCAGGTGGTAAGCCCCGTTTTCATCCTGTGTATGATGTAATGCCACACCCAGGCTGCCCTTTGCTTGCAAAATAGCCGTAATATTTTGAGGTGTGAGTAAATGATTTTCAAGCTTGGCCCCGGTAGTATAAGTATAGCCTAACCACCGTTTGGCTGTTTCTGAGGAAATAACAGCCCCCACTTTGGTGTTAAACACAGGCTTTGTTTGTTCTTCATTTTGTTGCTTTTTAGCACATTGGTAAAAAGTAATACTGGTAACAGCCAGCAGGGCAAAAGAAAAAATATTTTTAGATACGTGCATACTATTTAAAGTTTAGGGTTACGAAATTTAATGAGTGCAGGATTTCCCACACAGCAGGATTTCCTGCGAAGCAGGATCTTTTATCGAGGTAGGCATTTGCCAAATCTTTTTTGTGATTAATATTTAAACGGTAAAACTTGTACAGTGGCTGTTTAAAAAGGGAATAACGGGAAAATAACACTGAGTGAAAACAGGCCGCGTAAAGCCTGCAGAGGTTGACAAAGTAAATAGAGTACATGATAAATGTTTTAATACGATAAATGGATCTTTACAAATAAAACTATTGCAAGTAGATGAAATTACTTAAAGCGGCAAAATAAAAAAAGGGTGATTTTTTACATCAGGCAGATTACTACAATTGGCTGTTTGTAAACACATATATATTTTCTTAATTCGTATTGTAAACAAGATAAATTCATCATTCTATCCTTTTTAAAAAAAGCCTCACAATACATATATTTTTTTATACTATTTTTTATAGGTTGTTTACTGCCCTACTTTGTACATTTTAAATACACTTGTGGAGTTTTTACTTCTGTTTAAACCACACAATCCGGGAATGGCAAATATTTTAATTTTTCGGGATGACCCTAGCCTAATCACAGGTTCTTTTTAAAATGCAAGCCAATATAGAGTAATCTATGAACCCAATGCTTTTTTGGAAGAAAGATTATTCAATAATCCGCAGTTTAGCATAGTTCAGCATTATTTTTTTCTCCCCGTTTATTTCAAACATAACCGTAGCAATAGGATTGTGTGATGAACCTTCCATTCTGGTTACTTCACCAAAACCAAATTTTTGATGCTCCACTTTTTGTCCAACCTGCAAATTGCTGGTATCACTTGCTATAAAATCCTCACTCGGTTTATGTTCTACTATTTTGGGTATAGATGGCTTAGGCGCTAAGTATGATGGAGTGGCAGATTGTTTTTTTGAAGGCGGAGGTCCATACCTTCGTTCCGTTTCCTTTACATCACCATATCCAAAACCACCACGCATACGATCAAATGCCGAACCCGAACTATATGTCGAACCCTGGTTTTTAATGCCACCACCAGCATAACTTTTATCTAAATGTGTTTCGGGTATTTCATCAATAAAACGGCTTGGCTCGTTTTGCACCAAGGAGCCAAAACGATAGCGGCTATTCGCATACGTAATCCAAAGTTTCTTTTTAGCCCTGGTAATTACTACATAAAATAATCTTCTTTCTTCTTCCAGTTCTTCTCTTGTATTAATGCTCATGGCATTCGGAAAAAGCATTTCTTCCAATCCCGCAGCAAATACACATTCAAACTCCAGCCCTTTAGCTGCGTGAATCGTCATCAGTTTTACCGTATCTGCGTCCGGGTCTTTTTCATCCGCATCTGTAAGCAACGTAATTTGCTGCAGGTAACCACCTAATGATTTATCTACCACTTCTCCCTCTTCATTATCCGGTGTTTCAATCCATTCTTTAATAGAGTTAAGCAACTCTTGTATGTTCTCGTACCGCTGAACACCTTCGGTACTTTTATCGTTAAATAATTCTTTTACCAGGTTGGTTTGTTTACCCACATGCACCGACACCTCATAAGCATTTTTGGTTTGCAGCATGCTGGTAAAACTTTTTATCATTGTCACAAAATTTTCAATGGCTTCCAGTGTGTTGCCTTTAAAACCAAACTGTGAGGCTTTCTCCAAAACTTCCCACATGGAAATGCTGTTCTCATTGGCAAACAGCACCATTTTATCCATAGACGTTTTACCAATACCGCGTACCGGGTAATTGATGATGCGCTTTAAGGATTCCTCATCTTTGGGATTAACGATGATACGGAGGTAAGCGAGTAAATCTTTAATTTCTTTACGCTGGTAGAAGCTTATACCTCCATAGATTGTATATGGAATCCCCATCCTTCTTAATGCTTCTTCAAATGCACGACTTTGTGCATTGGTTCTGTAAAGAATGGCAAAATTTTTATTGTAAAAATGATTACGGAGCTTTTGTTCTTGTATTGCATCGGCTACAAATTTCCCTTCATCATTATCTGTCATGGTTCTCACCAGCCTGATTTTTTCACCTTCGCCATTTTCAGTAAACAATACTTTTTCAATCTGGCTCTTGTTGTTAGCAATTACCTCATTGGCAACATGCAGAATATTTTTGGTACTGCGGTAATTCTGCTCCAGCTTCACCACTTTTACATCATCATAATCTTTTTGAAACTGTAAAATGTTTTGAATAGTAGCCCCGCGGAAGCTGTAAATGCTTTGGGCATCATCCCCCACCACGCAAACATTTTCATGCATGGCGCCGAGCAATTTTATAATCTCATATTGAGCCGGATTGGTATCCTGGTACTCATCAATTAAAATATATTTAAACTTGTGCTGGAATTTACTAAGTGATTCAGGAAATGTTTTGAGCAGTTCGTAAAACTTCAGTAGCAGGTCATCAAAATCCATGGCCCCGTTTTTAAAGCAACGCTTTACATAAGCATCATAGATCTGTGCAATGGCCGGACGGTTGGCCCGTATGTCTTCCTGCTGAATGTAATAATCATTCGCATATTCGGGAGCCGTTACTAAAGCGTTCTTGGCGGCAGAGATGCGGTTATACACCACATTGGGTTTATAATGTTTATCGTCTAAATTCAATTCATTAATCACCGTTTTAACTACACTCTTCGCATCATCCGTATCATAAATGGTGAATTGATTAGGATAACCCAGCTTATGCGCTTCTCCTCTGAGTATTCTCGCAAAAACACTGTGAAAAGTGCCGATATATAAATTGCGGGCATCATTGTTGCCTAAGATCCGCTCAACCCTTTCCTTCATCTCTTTGGCCGCTTTATTAGTAAAGGTGAGGGCTAGTATATTGAATGCATCTACCCCATTAGCCATCAAATGGGCGATACGGGTGGTAAGCACTTTGGTTTTGCCACTGCCGGCGCCGGCTACGATCATCAATGGTCCGTTTATATGCGTTGCAGCCTCAATCTGTCGTTCATTTAAGCCTTGTAAATAATTCATCATTCCCTTTTGTTACCCTGAATTTACCGAAGGGTCACTTAACTGCAAGTTACGTATGAGTTATCACTATCCGAATAAAACAGAATGGTTTTATCAATAAAATGATTTTATCGTTAAATTTATTTAAAAGTATATTTGCCGATAATCCTATCGCTTTATGAAAAAGTTATCTTATCTCATTTTAGTTCTTATTGTGATTTTTTCGTGCCAAAAGGAATATTCTTTTGAGCAGGTTGGTTCATCAACCCCTGCAAGCGCGGAATTCAGTTTTTCCGGCTCTCCCGGTAATTGCACGGTTGCCACCGTCGCCGGTTATTATGCTACTGGTATAATGCTTACGGATGCAAATACCGTAACTATACAAGTCTCAGTTACCAAAGCAGGGTCTTATAACATTAGTACTAACATAGTTAATGGTTATAGCTTTTCTGGTGCGGGCATCTTTACTAACACCGGCATACAAACCGTTACTTTAAAAGCCAGTGGTAACCCTGCTACTGCAGGAACCGATTTATTTACCCCGCAAACAGGAGGTATTACAGGCTGTAAGTTTAATGTGACTGTTAACACTCCGTCTCCGGCGGAATTTACTTTATCCGGGGCGCCAAATGACTGCAGCAACGCCACAGTTAATGGCATTTACAATATAAACATGCCACTTACTACATCCAATACAGTATCATTACAGGTAAACGTTACTAGTGTTGGCACTTATACATTATCAACCAATACGGTAGGAGGCATTAGTTTTTCCAAAACAGGATCTTTTGGTAGTACGGGTATTCAAACGATAACATTAACAGGAAGTGGAACACCTACTATTGCGGGTAACAATAGCTTTACTCCTCAAATAGGTACTTCGTCCTGCTCGTTTATTGTAAACGTAAACAGCCCCGCTGTATTCAGTTTTTCCGGAGGAACAGGAACTTGTGCCAGTGCAACCATAAATGGATCATATACTACTACTGCGCCACTTACCAGTACAAATACTGTAACCTTAACGGTTAATGTAACCACTGCCGGATCGTATAACATAACAACTAATACAGTCGGTGGAATGACATTCGCTGCTACGGGTATATTCAGTTCTACCGGCACACAAACAGTTACTTTAACCGGCAGCGGCACCCCCACCACAGTCGGCAACAATACACTCACGGTATCGGGTGGCTGTTCATTTGTAGTTAACGTAACAAATACACCAACATCAGCCACAGTTTATCAATGTAAAATTGATGGGGCACTGACAATTTTTACCGACATGGCGGATGCGCAAACCCTGAATAAGCTTTTTAACCCCCCGATCCCCACTCTGCAATTGGGCGGGTTCGCAGCTTCACCTAGTGGAAGCGACCCTCCGGAATTCAATATCTATATAAATAAAAACGATGGGAGTGCAGTAGGTACCGGTACGTATAATGAGAAAAACCTTGCCGCTTTAAACGGCTATCAAATTGCAATTAATTATTATAAAATAAACCCCGATATGTCAGTCACCGTATGGAATACCAGCAGTAACATTCTTACTGCCAATCCCCCATTTACCATTACTGTAACCAGTGTAACCAGTACAAGGGTAAAAGGTATTTTTAGCGGACAGTTAACCAATATCTTCGAGGGAAGTACAAATACAATAAATATAACTGAAGGAGTTTTTGATTTACCAATTGTAAATTAAATTATATTTAAAGGCGGGTTAGTTCAAACCTGCCTTTTTTTATATAAAATTTTATACCCGATTCATTTATTTACTTAATCTCCATACCAAAACGCTTTACCTGCCCCCGGATAATTTTTTCAATTTCACTTTCCAAAGTGGGGGCATTGTTATTAGCAGACCTGTTTTTTCTTTTTTCTTCAAGAATATATTTTTCGCGACTGGCTACGGTGGCCTCTATTTTATTTTGTATAAAACTTCTTTCCTGTTTCTTTTTTAATACAATGGCTTGTAATTCCTTTGTTGATTTTTTTCTTAAACTATCAGGTAAATATTTTTTATCAACTTTAGCAATTACCGTGCTGTCCTCATCGCCGGCATCTACTAAATCCCAGGAAGAGTTTTTATACAGGCCGCTTTGTCCTTTTACGGCAATGCGCTTTGCAGCAGTTTTTTTACTATCAGCAAAATTCATTTTATCCACTTCAGCTTGTTTGGCCAAGTTAGCAGAACCTGCATATCCGTAAGTAATATAAGTATCATTTAATTTGTTGTTTAAGGCTATTAACTCAGTGTCATAGGGAGTTGGGATATCATCTTCTTTAGCATCCTGGTTAATGTTAGTATAACTTCCATTACCACACTCGCTACCCAAATTCCAGTGTTCCTGTATCCCCTGTATTCTATCCCCGCAATAAATAGTATTCACTATCACCCCTCTCTTTTTGGCTTCATTACACGCTTTAGTAAAAGCAACATCTCCTTGTAAAAAATCTTCGTTGCCTGCTATAAAAATTACCTTATAGCTTTTAATTGATGTGTCCCATTGCATTTCGGTAAGTGAACTATACATTACATGACCACAATATTCATCTCCTCCATTAGTAGTTAATGCAAATAAATTTTTTGATACCTGATCAAGATCCCTGCAAAAGCCATTAATTTGTCTTACATACCCTTTTCTTGCATCGTTTCTCGGAGTGCCGTATTCATACAGGGCAATTTCTATTTCTGGTGTAATACCATTGCATTTCGCACGGCCAAGAATATTTACCATATTCCACAATTGCGATTTAGCCTGTGCAATTAACCCGTCCATACTATTGCTAACATCTAATAAAATAGCCACCTGAATTTTAGGGCTTTTGTTTTTATAAATTAAAGATTGGGGGTAGGATGACGAAGTAAAGAGGGTAAACAAGACTGAGAAAGCGGCCACAGCTTTTGGCTTGAAAGAGATTTTCATAAATTACTTTTTTTAAAAGGATGCGATTGAGGCAACAATTGCATAAAAAGAAAATGCAGGTAAGAAGTTTTTTGACTTTTTTAACATTATTCCTGATGACAACAAACATTTGTTTCTAATAACAAATAATACTCACCTAATAAAAGTCATTTATTCACTTGATTCTTAACATTTATAAATAAAATCAAATGCCCAATCTTTGGAGTAAGCAAAAAAATTTTACTTCATATAATTGCCTGCCGTATATTGGTAATTCCAAAAAATGTAATAAACGAATGAGTATGTTACCACAATCTAACTTGTTTACATTAGACACTACTCCGGCTAAAGGAGAATTAGAAACCTGGGTGAAACAAATTGCTGCATTGTGTAAAGCAAAATCAGTTCACTGGTGCGATGGTTCAAAAAAAGAATACGACGGCCTATGTCAGCTTTTGGTTAAAAAGGGAACTTTTATTGCACTAAACCCGGAAAAGCGTCCTAACAGTTTTGCTTGTTTCAGCGACCCCAGCGATGTGGCTCGTGTAGAAGATAAAACTTTTATTTGTTGCAGAAGAAAAGAAGATGCAGGCCCCACTAATAACTGGATGGACCCTGATTCCATGAAAAAGAAGTTACAGGGGCTGTTAACCGGTAGTATGAGTGGGCGTACTTTGTATGTAATCCCATTTTGCATGGGCCCACTCGGTTCTCCTTACTCCAGGTATGGTGTTCAATTAACAGATTCTGAATATGTAGTTGTAAATATGCGAATTATGACTCGTATGGGTGAAGAAGTATTACCCTATATTCAAAAGAAAAGTTATGTAAAATGTCTCCACAGTGTGGGCGCCCCCCTGGAGCTTAATCAAAAAGATGTTTCCTGGCCCTGCAACCCCGACGTAAAATATATTTCTCATTTTCCGGAGGAAAAATTAATTATTTCGTACGGGAGTGGTTATGGTGGAAATGCATTAATGGGAAAAAAATGCTTTGCGTTACGCATTGCTTCGGTAATGGGACGGGAAGAAGGTTGGCTTGCGGAGCACATGCTGTTAATGGGCGTAGAATCTCCCGATAAAGAAAAAACATATATAGCAGCTGCATTCCCCAGTGCTTGTGGCAAAACAAATTTTGCTATGTTAATTCCACCTAAAGAATTTAATGGATGGAAGGTTAGCACGGTAGGTGATGATATTGCCTGGATACATAAAGGTGAGGATGGTCATTTATACGCAATTAATCCCGAAGCAGGATACTTTGGTGTAGCGCCGGGAACTAACTACGCCACCAATCCCAATGCAATGGAAACAATTAAAGCCAACACTATTTTTACCAATGTGGCAATTACTGCCGATAAAGATGTATGGTGGGAAGGTCTTACAAAAGAAATTCCCGAGGGATTAACAGACTGGCGTGGTAATCCTTACGATCTGTCCAGCGGTAAACCGGCAGCGCATCCTAACTCGAGATTTACTGCGCCGGCAAATCAAAATCCTGCTATTGATAGCGATTGGGATAACCCGGATGGAGTACGGGTAGCTGGATTTATTTTTGGCGGAAGGAGAAGTAATGGAGTTCCTTTAGTTTATCAGTCTTTTAATTGGAATTTTGGAGTTTACCTAGCTACTACTATGGGTAGCGAAACTACAGCAGCTGCATTTGGTGAAATTGGCAAAGTACGTCGCGACCCATTTGCTATGTTACCATTTATGGGATATCATATTGGTGATTATGTGAATCACTGGTTGCAATTTGGACGTGATTTGCCTAATGCTCCTCGTATTTTTGGTGTAAACTGGTTTCGTAAAGACGAAAACGGCCAATTTATATGGCCGGGCTTTGGCCAAAACATCCGGGTGCTAAAATGGATTGTCCAAAGAATAAAGGGCAATGCCTCTTCCGTAGAAAGTCCCATAGGTTGGATGCCTCGATATGAAGATATTGATTGGACTGGTATGGAGTATTTTAAAAAAGAAGATTTTACTAAAATAATGACAGTTGATCGGGAACCTGGTAAACAGGAATTATTATCACACGAAGAATTATTTGAACGGATGTATGATAGATTGCCGAAAGAATTTTTCTTTATGCGGGAATTATTATTATCTGCACTCTGGCGTTCACCAGAACACTGGGGCCTGCAACCCGAAAGGGCATAGCGGTTCTTGCCTAATGATTTCTTATTTACAAAGTGGACAATAGCATTATCTATTGTCCATTTATCTGAAGTTTTTATTTTATGGACTGGCTTATTAAATTGTTTACAGAAACCTCCATTGCACAATCTGTAGTCATTTATGGTTTGGTTATTGCAATCGGTATCTGGTTGGGGAGATTAAAAATTGCTGGTATCGCCTTAGGCGTTACATGGGTACTCTTTGTTGGTTTAATTTTTTCTTATTGTGGTTTGATGATTGACAAAGGCACCGAAGATTTTTTAAAAGAATTTGGGCTGATCTTATTTGTGTATTCTGTCGGATTGCAGGTGGGTCCCGGGTTTTTTGCTTCTTTAAAAAAGAATGTATTTACCAATAACATATTAGCAGCAGCTGTTGTAATAAGTGGGGTGCTTATTACAATTGGATTGTATTACCTGAGTGGGAACCATATTTCAATAATGGCTGGCGTAATGAGCGGAGCTGTTACCAACACTCCCGGATTAGCAGCCGCACAAGCAACGGTAAGCGATTTACATTTAAGTGTTACTAACAAATCATTAATCACCCTTGCCTATGCCGTTACTTATCCATTAGGGGTATTTGGCATTATTAGTTCATTATTATTATTAAAGAAATTTTTTTCTGTAAAAACAGAAAGAGAGCAGGAGTTTCATCGTAAACTGAGTGTTATAAGGGCCAATCGTCCCGTTTCTATTCACTTGCACCTGGCAAATAAGCAGTTAATTGGTCAGCCATTGCGTAAGCTATTTGATTTATTGAAAGAACCAATTGTGGTATCGAGAATGCTGCATAAAAACGATATTATTACACCTACACCAGCTACCATTTTAGCAGAAAACGATGTGTTGCTAATTGTTGCATCCAGGAAAACAATTGAGCAGTTAAAATTATTAGTAGGCCCACCTGCAATAACAGATTTACGAAAAGCACCGGAAAGCGAATTACAATCCGCTTTTATTATTGTGACTAATGCAACTGTAACTCATAAACGACTGGGTGATATACCGGAACTACACCAGCATGATTTTACTTTTACCCGGTTAAATCGGGCCGGTATAGAAATGGTGCCTCACGGTGATATTTTTTTACAATTGGGAGATACCGTTAAAATAGTGGGAACAAAAGAAGGGATTGAATATGTTACTAAAGTAATGGGTAACTCCTTAAAAAAATTAGAAATACCGGACTTGGCTCCCATTTTTATTGGAATTGTATTGGGCGTGATATTGGGTAGCATCCCTTTTCATCTCCCGAATATACCCGTTGCGGTAAAAATAGGAATGGCAGGGGGACCATTAATTGCTGCATTAACATTAAGCCGTTTTGGAAATTTATTATATCTAAACAATTATACAACCAACAGCGCTAATTTAATGATACGTGAAGTTGGTATTAGTTTATTTTTGGCAAGTGTAGGATTAAGTAGTGGGAAAAATTTATCGGTAGCTTTTACTGACGGAAAGGCATGGATATGGATGTTAATGGGAATTATTATTACTATTATACCGTTATTGATAATAGGTTTTGTTGCAAAAAAGGGTTTTCGAAAAACTTATTTTGAAATATGTGGGCTACTTGCGGGTGCATCCACTGATCCGCCTGCACTGGCATTTGCTACCAAGATGTCTGGCAGCGATATACCTTCAGTAACTTATGCCACAGTGTATCCCATAGCGATGATACTTCGTATTGTAACGGCACAGCTACTGATACTTTTATTTTCATGATTCACAAGAATATTAATTCAGCGCTATGAAGAAAAAAAATTTTTATTTATTGTTACTCTTGCTTTTTATAAATAGTCATTCATTACTTATTGCACAAATAAGGCCAAAAGAAACTAAATCACAATACCAGAGTTGGTTTAGCATAAACGGAAATATTTATTTAAAAAACAAATGGAGTTTGCTGACGGATTTACACATTCGCAGGAATAACTTTTTATCTGACCCTAATTTTTACTTTTTAAGAGGAGGAGTGCAATATCAGCTTACTAAAAATTTATCCGTAGCAGCTGGTTATGCTCATTTATGGTTAGCTTCAGCAATACCTGGCAGAAAAAACTTTACCAGCGAAAACCGCTTTTTTGAACAGTTGCAATACAATAGTGTTATTGGGAAAGTTAATCTCGTACAACGTTTGCGCAAAGAGCAACGTTGGCAACAAAAAGTGGTAAATGATATTTATACGGGTCAACTCCGCTTCACTAACCGTGTTCGTTATTTATTAAATATTACTGTACCGGTATTTAAGCAGGATGCCTTACCTTCTTTGGTAGTAGCAGATGAATTACTGGTACATTTTGGTAAAGAAGTGGTATATAATACATTTGATCAAAATCGGATTTTTATAGGGGTCAAGCAAAAAATAAACGCACAACTTAGCTTTGATATAGGTTATATGCAAGTGTACCAACAAAAATTTAGTGGGTACCAATATGACCGCAGCCACACCTTTCGATTATTTTTTTATTATAATAACCTATCGCAATTAGCACATAAATAAATCTGATAACGGTCATCCATACAAATGCATATAGTCATTTATTAGGCATAGAGTTGTCAATATTTTTATAAAAAAATTTTATGAAACAAGCTATTGTAATTTTTGCAATAGGAGTGATAGCATATTTCATTTCCTGTGGTCCGACTATTTATAAATCAACACAAATGGACACGGCTGTTGCCAAGCATAAAATAGTGGCGATTATTCCTTCTGACGTGAACATAAAACTAAGACCCAATGAAACTAAAAAAATAACGCCGGAAGAAATTTCTAAAAATGAAGAGAGCACAGGTTTGGCAATACAAGATAAAATGTATAGTTGGTTTTTACGGAGAAGTGAGAAATACGCTTACACTGTAAAATTTCAAGATGTAAGTAAAACCAATGCGTTATTAAAAGAAGCTGGCATTACTTATACAGATTTGCGAACCAGAGATAAAGTAGAGTTAGCAAAGTTATTGGGTGTAGATGCTGTTATTACATCAATAACCCGGCTAGATAAACCAATGAGCGAGGGAGCTTCGGTAGCGTTAGGGGTTTTATTTGGTTTTTGGGGTACAACGAATAAAGCTATTGTTACCATTAATATTCACGAAGGTTTGAAGGGAGATTTAATATGGAAATATGATTATGAAGCACGTGGTTCTGTTGGCAGTTCACCTGATAATTTGGTAAATGCTTTAATGCGAAATGTGTCTAAAAAATTTCCTTATAACAGCAAGGGAAACTAAGGGAGCTTTTTTGTAAGAGATGAAAAAACCCGGCTTTGCCGGGTTTTTTCATCTCTATTTACTTTTTAGGTTCTAATAGCTTAAAAAACTGGTCTAACTGAGGCAAGATAATAATCCTCGTTCTACGGTTAGAGGCACGGCTCTCTGGGGTATCGTTATCACGAAGAGGCTTATATTCACCACGTCCGGATGCGGCTATTTTTGCCGGATCTAACCCATACTCGTTTTGTAAAATACGTACTACAGAAGTTGCTCTTTTTACACTAAGATCCCAGTTGTCAAGCAATTCATCGTGTTTGTACGGAACGTTATCCGTGTGGCCTTCCACCATAAATTCTATATCTGGCTGATTTTTCAATACGGTAGCCACTTTGCCTAACACAACTTTTGCCTGAGGCGTAACTTCATATTTACCGGTTTTAAAGAGCAATTTGTCAGAAATGTCAACATAAACTACACCCTTGTCAACCTTAATATTTATATCATCATCAGCCAGGTTGCCAATAGCGCCTTTTAAATTTATTACAAGAGCCAGGTTGAGCGAATCTTTACGAGACATCATGGCTTGTAAATCCTGGATATAAGCATCTTTAGCCCCAATGTTTTCAAGTGATTTTTTTATACTTTCTGCTTGTGAAGAAGAAAGAACAGAAAGATCTTGCAGTTGTTTAAGTACAGTTGTGTTATTTTCTTTTAAGAAATCAATTTGTTTATTTAAATCAGCCAAACGATTATTAAGAGTTGCTTTGTCTGATTCCAATGAAGATATTTGGCGATTTAAGTCAGCTTTAGAATCATTACATTTACTTAGATCTCCCTGCAATTGTGCATATTTTCCCTGTAATTGGTCATACTCCGCTTCTTTTGCTTTAAATTTTTTACTGCTTACGCAGGAAAAAAGCAAAATTGGTAATGCCATTAGCGGAAAGAAAAATTTTTTCATATAATGTCTTTTTAGTGAATAAAATAATTAAAGATTGGTTTTTACCCATAAAATCTGCAACGAAGGTAATCTAAATTATGGTTTTAGTTAATCCGAATTTCATTTTTTTTAATAGGAATGATTTAATAATTAGGAAATTAGTGAAATAGCCAAAAGGAAATAGGGAATAGCCGATTACTTTTTTTAAATAAATTAACAATACTAATTTTTTTCATCTACTTCTACCATTTGTCAATTTTTTATAATACTGTTCCGGATAATTTAATAATTCCTTAATTTACATAAACGAACCTCCAACGTAATGCTTCGGCGTACTTACGGGCAATCTGTCACCGCTTTTACCAAAACATCCCACAAAATTTTCTTATTAAAAGTTTCATTGACACTAACAGATGGGTGATTTAATAATTCCTTTTTTATATGCTAAACTTTTTCCCTATATTCGTTTACACGTCTATATACCCTTCCAAACTTCCGTTTCCTTTTCACCTCATTTTTTAATCAAAATTTTTAGTTATGCAAAAACTGCTTTTTTTATTATGTTTTATTGCACTGGTAATAGCTTGCAATAACCCTAAAAAGGAAACAAACGAAGCTTCTGAAAATGTAGCAAAATCTACAATCAATCTTCCTTACACTCCTAGTTATTCCTCTTCTTTTGAAATGGGCAACCCAGCCTACGCAACTATGATTGTACAAGGAAGCTGGAAAGATTGGGAGGAGAATAAGCTAGACAACATGAAAAATTGGGTAGCTGACACTATCGTGGCTTATCAAAGCAATGACGAGGTTATAAAGGGACTAGATAGCTTAATGGCTCGTTGGAAACAAGGTCGGGCTGGTTATACCTCGGTAATAGACACGCTGGATGCCGTATTACCCGTATATAGTACGGATAAAAAGGAAAACTGGGTGCTGGTTTGGGCTACAGAGATTAATACTAAACAAGATGGTAGTAAAGACACGGTATCTGTTATGGAAACATGGCGGATAAACAAATCAGGAAAAGCTGATTTATTGTTTCAGTATGATCGAAATCAAAGAAAATAATAAAAGAATTTTCTTAGAGTACATCTTTGTTGATTATTAAGAGCCTCTTTGCGTACCACTGGTCAGCCGGGTGTTCCTGGCATTACCTTTGGTATTAAACTTGTTTTTTGAAGCAGTCATAGCAGTACTGTTTACTGCTTGTACTCCTTTCTTTTTATCTTTTTTGCCTTTATTGGTGTTGAAAAGTGACATAGTGTACATGTTTACAGGCAACAAGTTAAGAATTTTTTTTTTGTCCCTCTATGCACACATTTATTTTGCACCAAAATGCAAATTATACCCATTTTCATGTTACTGACTGAGAAAGTATAAGAATAAAATTATTTTTTAGGTCTTTTATATTGACTATACCAGGTAATTTTTCCATTTTTAACCTGGTTAATATCATGATAATCGGCTGAGTCAATTTTGCCTGTTTTATAAGTGTCAATTTCACTATACCAGGCCACAATATAACTTTCCTTTTTGTCTGTTGAATACATTTTGTTCCACGCCTGCATATCAATTTTTACACTGCTAAGACTGTCACGGGAAGTAGAGAACATTTTTAAAATCTCTGCCGTGGGTTTTTTTATATAATCGCCACCATACATATTGACTTCAAGCGTATCTCCAAACGCAGCAGCTAATCCTGTCATATTATTATTTTCCCAATCCTTGTAAGTCATCAATACCATCTTTAAATCTGCATCCGATATATCATTTGACCAACTGCTTGAATAAGAAGCGGTATAGGGAAGTTCAATTGATGCTTTTTTAGCAGGCGTTTCGACTTCCTTTTTTTCACCATCATTTTTACAGGCAAACAAAAAACACATAGCACAAAAGCTAATAAAATACTTTTTCATTTAAAATAGTTTTTTAGTTAAGTAATAATAAGAGGGCAGAGAAAAGGAGCGAATTAAAAAGGTGTTTAGAAAAGAAAGGTAAATAAAACAACCCGAAAACGATAACTAATTTATGCAACTTATCTTCAATAATGCGCTGCAAACAATACATCTTCTTGATTATCCCGGTTTATACATACGTAAAAAAACAATCACTAATTATTAATGGAATTGAACATTATAATTACCGAAGCAAAACGACAACGTATCCACATATTTGTGAAACGCATTGCAACTTTTCATATCATATATTTTATAACTACGTGATAGCATACTTACCCTGTTCCATTATTCCCAAACATTATAAATTTGGAATAATGGCACCTGCAGCAGTAACTAAAAGTTTCCTGAAGATACGTATCTTTTAAAATCTCTTCTTTTAATTATTTTCTTATCTTAGTTTTGCGTCTTGCTCATTAATAATTTTAAATCCGTTTTGTTTTATGTTTCGTTCAGTTATTACCGGTAGCGGATGCTACATTCCACCCATTATACAAACCAATGAAGAATTTACGAAGCATATTTTTTATGGGGAAAATCATGCACCTCTTGACACACTCCCACAAGTAGTAGTAGAAAAATTTAGACAAATAACGGGTATCGAGGAAAGACGTTATACAACCAACGATTTAACCGCTTCTGATATTGGCACTATTGCAGCCCGTGCAGCTATTACCGATAGCAAAGTAGATATTGAAACAATAGATCAACTTATTGTAGCACATAACTTTGGAGATGTTTTAAAAGATACGATACAAATGGATGCAGTACCGTCACTAGCAGCACGTATAAAGCATGATTTAGGTATAAAGAACCCAAACTGTATTGCTTATGATGTTTTATTTGGCTGTCCCGGTTGGATACAAGGCGTTATACAAGCCGACGCTTTTTTTAAAGCTGGTATTGCTAAAAAAGCATTGATAATTGGAACGGAAACACTGTCTCGGGTAATTGATATGTACGATAGGGATAGTATGATATTTAGCGATGGTGCGGGAGCCTGTGTATTGGAATATAAGGAAGTAAAAGTGGATGGTGAAGGAATATTAAGTGCCAGCGTGCAAACGCATAGCGTAGAAGAAGCTTATTATATAAACATGGGGTGTTCTAATTATCCCGGTAGTGATACCCGGGTGCGATTTATAAAAATGAGAGGCCGTAAAGTATATGAATATGCCATGAAATACGTACCGGAAGCAATGAAAGACTGCATGGATAAAAGTGGCATAGATATAAAAGATTTAAAAAAAATTTTTATCCACCAAGCTAATGAAAAAATGGATGAAACTATTATTAAAGGGTTATATAAACTCTACGGCATAAAAGAGGCGCCTCATAACATTATGCCAATGAGTATCCACTGGCTGGGAAACAGTTCAGTTGCCACTGTTCCTACCTTATACGACATGGTACGAAATGACCTGGTAAAAGATCACAAACTACACAAGGGTGATGTAATTATGTTCGCTTCTGTTGGCGCAGGTATGAATATTAATGCTATTTGTTACAGATATTAATTTTATTTTCTCAGATGACGGATTGGTAGTCATGCTTAACAACAGCGTGAAAGCTTAATTAATTTCAGTTAAGTTTTAGTGCTCTATCATAGGTGGCAAGTAATAGAATACTTCTTCTTGTTAATTAAAAATTGCCTTAAATATTTTTATTTTAGTATTGTCGCTTATTGAAACAACTAACAATACAGTGTATAATTTTTCTGGTGCACAAGAAGATATGATTATTCTGTAAAATATGCCCGAAACACTTTTATGTGATGTGGCCAATACTTGTTTTTCCTGATTAAGATCAGTAAAATAATTTGCTGGTAACAAAGACCTAACCAAAACAAAAGCAATAATTTAAATGGGGGATGTACAGGATTTGCACAGTTGTTAATAAAGAAATAAATTTTTTAAACGTAAAAAAACTATCTTTTAAGTGATAAAACAGTTCTTTCACTTAAACCAACATTTATGAACACAAAAACTTTAACAGGTGCTCTTATAACAACGGTACTTGGTTTTTTGCTCGGCTGGCTCATTTTTGGCATGTTATTAATGGATTTTTATAAAGCCAATATGATTCAGTATTCCGGACTGATGAAAGATCCGCCCGAAATATGGGCAATTGGTGTTTCTAATTTGGCTTGGGGATTATTGTTTGCCTGGATATTTAATCTGGCTAGTATTAATTCTGTTAGTAAAGGATTTACTGCAGGCCTGATTATTACTTTTTTAATGGTGTTGGGATTTGATTTGTTTATGTATGCCAGTATGAATTTATACAATACAAAGGCGCTGGCTGTAGATGTAATAGCTAATGCAGTTTTTGGCGGATTATTGGGGGCTGTATTGGGTTGGTGGTTTGGCAGAGGCTCAACTGCAAAGGCTTAATAATGCTATTTTTCCTTCTCTTATTCCCTGTTGTACCCCGGGGAATATTTTTTAAAATCTTATTTTATTTCTGAACCAATATGTTGAAATTCTTTTTCTAAACTACTCACTATTTGTAACGCCTGCTGGTTAGGCTTACTGTGCATTGATTCTGCAATATCTTTTTTCTCTCTGGCAGTTAAATGAAAATTAAGAGCAGCTGTTTTTTCTTCGGATTCGGGTATATAAGCAAAAACAATCCTTTTAAATGAAAAAGGGAAACTGTTGGAGGCATAAGCTGTTAACTCTTCCTGGTAATAGTCAGATAACTTATGCCAGTTAAACTGCAATATAGTAGCGGGTTTTGTAAAAATTTGAAAAATGCTGGGATTACCAAAATCGTTTTGCCATTCGCCATTTTTTCTATCCCGTATTTGTATTTGAACAACAGCCGAAGTATTTTCTTTTAACCAATCTTTAAAAACATCCAGAAAACGTAAGGAGCTTTCCTGGCCATAATTGTCTCTTAGGCCGGCATCCATTACATCAATAACCGGCTCACTTGGTAACCACACATTTGGCAATACGTATGGAAAGGTTGCATTTATTCTAAGAGCCGTAATTAAGCGAAGATTGTATGGATTTTGATCTTTAAAAAAAGCGCAAAAGTCAACAGCGTCCGGTTCTCCGTAAATGCCATTAACCGTATCGGGTTGTGGCCTCATCATAAAACTTATAGGTTGGGTACTTATCATCATTTTCCGGCCATCCCGGGTAATGGTTGAATTGAAAATAATAAGAGGGATATCAGCTTCGGACTCATCCTTTATATAATCTTTTATTTGTTTATTAAAAATTCCACCCACATTGTCATTCAATTGTTCTTCAAAAGCATACGCCCTATCTTTTATATAACGATATGGGCCAACAGAAAACTTATCAGCAGGAGCAATCAAATCCCTGCCTACAAAGGATGAGAACAGGGGATTAAGTAAATCCTTACTAATATTATCAGGCAGGGAATGGTTTTGCAAATTATTTTTTTGCCCTTTTTGATTTTGTAAATACAATTCACGAAAATAAGCGGCACTAAGCATTCCTCCTGAAGCACCCGTAATAAGAAATGTTTTCTTCATTAAATTTCCATGAGTTACACTATCTAAGTGTTGTAATACATTCATAGCAAAGCAAGCCGATCGGTTGCCACCGCCGCTCAGGTTTATAACATACATCACCGGTTTTTCTTCATCCTGTTTCTGTTTCCAATTATTGAGTACCGTAAGCATTTTTTCTTTATCCTGCTTCATATTCTCCAGGGAAGCTAACTGTAAAATAGACTCTTTATTATAAGCCGGACGTGGCATTTTTTTTTCGTAGTTCAGCCCAAAAGCCCGATTACGAGGATCAATGATATCATAACGAAAAAGTAAATCAAAAGTAAAAATAGCAACTACCATAAAAGGAACAGACCAGCTACCCAACCAATAAGTTGTAGCTCCTGCTGCAGTAATTAAAATAGAAAAGAAAATAAAAATACTGGCAGCAGCCGGAATTTGAAAAACCTTGTAGTCAAGAAAAAAACCGGTAATTAGCAAAAATAAAAACGAAAGTAAAATACCGATTACCGCAGCAAAATGGTGCCTTTTAAAAATACTATCTAAAAAAGATTTACTGTAATGAAAAACGTTTCTTGGTTTACGCAACTTCAGCCTTGTACTTAAATACCATTCAACATTTATTAAACCCGGGCCCCAAGTCTGCGGAGCAGCTTGTTTTTCTAATAATTGCGAAGGATCGTTCATGGCAGGAGCCATTTGCCGCACAATGGTTTTGTTAGCGCCAAAAAAGTACACAAAAGAAAAAAGCAAAAAAGTAATAAGCCCCCCAAGAAAACCAATACATAGAAAAACAACTTCTCCCGTACTCATTAATTCCTTATAAACATTAAACCGTACAGCACAAACAAAATAAAATATCAGAAATAAAAAAGGAATTATGCCATTATTAATACAATACTTTAAAAAAGGCTTGGAAGTGGTGGCTAAAAATTTAAAATATTTACTAAATGCTATAAAAGTGGTAATATTCCAACTCATAAAAAAAACACCAGCTGCTACCCCTACAATTGCAGCGCTCAGCCAATTTACATTACCCAAATATTCGGGAGACAGAAATAAAGAATCTGCACCAAAAGTTTTCATAAACCCACCCGCTATTGCGCTGGTAAGTATATACCAAAATAACAATAACACCTGGTATTTGCGAAAATGCAAGAATACCAGTTGTACTGGAAAAGAACGATATAAGCCTGTAAAAAATGTTTTCATAACACAACTTTAATTTCTGACGCTTACCTCAAAAGAGGTATTTTCAGTTTAACTCCTGTTTACATTATGCTGTTATGTACTTATTTCAATACAGCACTTTTAGATCCTTTAACTAAATAAAGTACCCATACAAGGCTCATAAGCAAAAACATAGCAACCACCTGGTGTAACTCTGCTAACCATTCAAATACACCCCATTGCTGAGGAACGATTTTAGTACTGTTAATTATGGTGAATATACCTAAAGAAACTTGTACCAACACCAGTGCAACAGGAATCCATCTTGTTTTATATAAAAAATCGGATGACTTGTGCAAACTTGCCTTCAGTGTCCAGAAAATAAGTAAAATTATTAAGAGATAGGCTAACCCCCGATGAAGAAACTGAACCATCGTTTTGTTTTCTGTAAAATTGCTTACCCAAGGTGCTTCTTTAAATAAGTTAGGGGGAATAATATAGCCGTTTATATCAGGCCAGGTTGAGGAAATAGTTGCTGCTTTATGCCCGGCCATAAATGCACCATATACCAATTGTACTATCAAAACTGAAATAATCCACCAGGTAAGCTTTCTTAGGGATGTGTTTGCCGTTACCTTTTGTGGTGGAACCAATAGTTTTAATGCAAACCAAAAAGTGTAACACAATAAACCAAGTGCCGACATAAAATGAATGGCAAGACGAATATGGTTAACGTAAATATTTTCATCATTTAAACCACTGGCAACCATGATCCAGCCAATGAATCCTTGCAAAGCCCCTAGTATAAATAAAATTAGGAGCGGGTTAATCATCTCCTTTTTAAACCGCCTTTGGATAATAAAAATTATAAACGGAACGGCAAATACAAAGCCCATAAATCTTGCCCAATTACGGTGTAGCCATTCCCAGAAATAAATGGATTTAAAATCGTGTAAGCTAAAATGTGGATTTAAAAATTTATACTGACCAATTTGCTTATATTTTTCAAAAGCAACATTCCAGTCCTGTTCATTCATAGGGGGTAAGGCTCCTAAAATAGGTTTCCATTCTGTTATAGATAAACCTGAACCTGTAAGCCGCGTTACACCACCCAGTAACACCTGAACCATAATCATAAAAACGCCGATAAGCAGCCAAATAGCAACGGGACGGGAGGAAACAGTATTACTCATAGCAATACAAAGGTAATTGCCCAGTTTATTGGTTATACAGGTAGAAGTAAATTCTTTTATAATTCAGAAGCTTGCCTCTTCAGGCAAACCGTATTTTTATCGTGCCACTTTAATATACCCCCACCCTTGTCCCTGTTTGCTAATAATTTCATAAATGCCATCAGGAACCGTTTGCACACCTGGTAAAAGCTGGTTTTTTTCAATCTTCCAGTGTTTCATTGCAGCTTCGCACACCTTAAAACTAATATTATCTTTTTTGGCGTATTCAATAATATCATTGGCAACTGTTGACTTACCTTGGGTAACCATATCCAACGACTGCCCGTAATAAACTACTTCCAACCGGGCATCCTTATTGGATTCGGTAATAAGTTTAATCCAGCGTATAACAGTTTGATGAGCCAGTGTGTCCTTGCTTGTTAAATCAAAAACCACTTTGTATGGCTGCTGTGCCGTTAGTGTAGAGGAAACAAATAACAGTAAACCTATAAACAGAACTATTTTTTGCATACATATAATTTTAAGATGAATAAGTTACGATTATTAAAAGCCAGAATTATCAAAATGGATGAAAAAAATAATTTTTTGAACGCATGATGCTATTATTCATTTTTTTTACTCAATAATGATAATTTTTTGTAGCTTATGAGACTTTTAAATTCTTCACTAATAAAAATAGTTATATGAAAAAGCAGGAAACCAATCAACGAAATCCTCGTCGCGAATTTATAGGAACTCTTGCCGGTAGCGCAGCTTTAGGGATAACCGCTGTTGCTGCTCCTTTACAAGCTTTGGCTGGAGAAGAAAAGCAACCCGACATTTCAGATGCTGATAAATGGTTTAATAAAATAACGGGTAAACACCGGGTAGTTTATGATGTTCCCCACCCGCATGAAATTTTCCCTTTTGCCTGGCCAAGGGTGTTTTTAATAACAAACCAGGTAACGGGTAGTCCTGAAAAAGACTGTAGTGTGGTAGTTGTATTGCGACACGATTCCATTCCCTATGCTTTTGAGGACAGGCTCTGGGAGAAATATAATTTTAGCCAGCATTTTAAAGCATACATCCCCATGACGGAAACTCCCACAAATAAAAACCCATTTTGGAAACCTGCAGAAGGAACATATAAGGTACCGGGATTTGGAGTAATACAAATTGGTATAAACGAGCTTCAGGCTAGTGGAGTAATGTTTTGCGTTTGTGAAGCAGCTATCACGGTTCATAGTACAATTATAGCAGGGAAACTAGGCAAACCGCAGGAGGAAGTAAGAAAAGACTGGATGACTGGTTTATTGCCTGGCATACAGCCGGTTCCCTCGGGTGTTTGGGCATTGGGCCGTGCGCAAGAACATAAATGTGCTTATATTTTTGCGGGATAGATTTTAAAGTTTGTTTTCTCCCCGCTTTGCCGCTTATGCTTTATAACTACAGTAAGGCTATTTATGCTGTTTTTATACGGTGGAAATTTTATTACCATAAAAGAATAGAAAAAATCGCCTACTCAGTTTCTTGATTTTCTTAAATATATTTTATCAGTTATTAACAAGAAAATTGATAATAACCAGTACAACTCTCTATTTTTGAAAAAAAATTGTTGCAGTTATTTTATCAGGAAGAATTAATTGAGGCGGGTTGTGACGAAGCCGGCAGAGGGTGCCTGGCTGGTCCCGTATTTGCAGCATCCGTTATTTTACCTCCCGATTTTTACCATCCTTTATTAAACGATTCAAAACAAGTGACAGAAAGCACACGAAATGAGTTAAAAAAATTTATTGAAGAAAAGGCTTTAAATTACGCTGTAGCAATGATTGACAATGAAGAAATAGATAAAATAAATATTTTAAAAGCTTCTTTTAAAGCAATGCATTTGGCGATTGATAAATTAACGATAAAACCTGAATTACTATTAATTGATGGTAATCGGTTTATCCCTTACAAAAAGGTATCGCATAAATGTATTGTGAAAGGAGATGCAAAATTTGCGTCCATTGCTGCTGCAAGCATATTAGCAAAAACATATAGAGATGAGTATATGCTGCAGCTTCATGAAAAATACCCATATTACGGCTGGCATACTAATAAGGGGTATGCAACGGAAGGGCACAGGAGTGCAATTAAATTTCACGGAATTTGTCCTTACCATCGTAAAACATTTGGCATTGTGTCTGACCAAACTTC
Organism: Chitinophagaceae bacterium; assembly: GCA_035703165.1. Lineage (GTDB taxonomy): Bacteria > Bacteroidota > Bacteroidia > Chitinophagales > Chitinophagaceae > AWTP1-9. The sequence goes on along the minus strand of DASSYR010000022.1, from coordinate 6,278 downwards.
TCTTTTTTAAAAAAAATAAATGATCTCATTAAACCTACAGCATCAAAATAGGTCTTATTACTATTAATTTTTTAAACAAAAACCATTAATATGAAAACAAAATTTTTCTTTGCTTTTTTTATTTTATTTGCTTTGGCATTCACATCAGTAAGTGCCCAACCACGGGTTAGAGCCAAAAATCAAAAAGAAAGAATTAAACAAGGGGTTAAAAGTGGAGAGCTAACCAAATCAGAAACAAAAAACCTTGCGAAAGAACAAAAGGAAATTCGGGAGGACATTAAAGAATCAAAAAGAGACGATGGAAAAATAGACCGGGAAGAAAGAAAGGAAATACGTAAAGAGCAAAATAAAGCGAGTCGGAAAATTTTCCGCAAAAAACATAACAACAGAGATCGTAATTAATCCAAATTTCTATATTCTTTATCAATAAGATTAGTGTAATTAGTTAATTCAGGCTGCCGGGTTATGATAACAACTACAAAAATGTTATCACTACTTACAATACCAATACAATCAATAACGCCTTTTGTGAAAAATGCCTGAGCTTTTTAAAAGAACCTTGCCTTGTTAATACGGCATGTTTCCTATCCGGCAACCTGAATTGCTTAAGAAGAGTTGATTACATTATTTCCTTTACCACGTTATAAATTACTTTGGGGCTGCCCAAAGTATAATAATGAAGCACCGGTACACCAAAGGCTTTTAATTCTTTCGATTGTTGTATTAGCCATTCTGTCCCCACTCTTTTACAGTCATCGTCTGTTTTACACTTCATTATTTCATTAGATAAATCGGAAGGAATATCTACATGAAAAGTGCGTGGAATTATTGAAAGTTGCTTTTTGGAAATGATCGGTTTTAATCCGGGAATAATTGGTACTTCAATACCAACTTCTCTGCATTTTTTTACAAATTCAAAGTATTTTTTATTGTCAAAAAACATTTGAGTAGTAATATATTCTGCCCCCCCATCTGTCTTTGCTTTTAAATATTTTAAATCAATTTCAAGATTAGGAGATTCAAAATGTTTTTCAGGATAGCCTGCCACGCCAATACAAAAATTAGTACGAAATCCATCACGAATATCCTCCTCAAGATATACCCCGTTATTTAAATCCACTACTTGCTTTAAAAGTTCAGATGCGTATCGATGGCCCTCGGAATGGGGCTCAAAAAAAGTCTCATTTTTAGCTGCATCTCCACGTAATACCAATACATTATCTATGCCAATAAAATGCAGATCAATCAATGCATCCTCAGTTTCCCTTTTTCCAAAACCTCCACATATTAAATGCGGCACGGCATCCACTTTATAGTGATTCATCAGCGAAGCACAGATACCCACCGTTCCCGGCCTTTTACGAATTTCTACTTTTTCAAATGTGCCATCCTCTTTTTTCTTAAATACATGCTCACTACGGTGATAAGTAACGTTAATAAAAGAAGGCTTGAACTCCATTAATGGATCAAGGTGTTCATAAATAGAGTTTATGGTCTTGCCTTTTAGAGGCGGTAGTATTTCGAAGGAAATAAGGGTATTTTTTGCCCGGTTAATGTGATCTATTACTTTCATTTGTTTATTAAATAGTTTGCAAACATACTTCACAATTTTGACTAATTCTCTCCTTTGTTTAAGCTAAAACAAGTATTTGTAAGTTTAAACCCCTCTCAATCAAATACAGCAAATAATCTTTTAATACAGAAAACTACCTCCGAATATATTAAAAAAAGAACCATTGAAATCATTTCTCCGGATAATAACATAATCCAACGGTTGGGACAAAGATTAATGAAGTAAATGGAACAGGAAAAGTTACCCGGTTTTTCTATTATTTACGCACACGGTGCCCGTGTCTTTCCAACCTCTTAAAACAAACCAGCGTTTGTATTTGTCTGTAACCATCAAAACCATTGCAAGTGGCATCCTCCCTTAAATTAAATATCTTTATAATGTCAAAATAACTTTTTCACTTAACCCTACTATTTATGAAAAAAGATTATTTATTAGGATTGTTTATCCTGGTGGGACTAATATTATCTCAATTCTACGGATACTCACAAATTCCTGCAACAACAAAAGAACAACTTTTTAAAGACTGGAATTATTCTCCCACCGGAGTTTTCGGACTCGTTAAAATGAACGATCCTAAAAACCAAGAGTATTATAAAATTTTCAAACCAAGTAATGAATCTGTAAAAATCCAGGAATTTAATGAGGCTGGAATACAACTCAATACTACCCTTATAAGATTTATTAATGGTAAATTAAGTCAAATAACCGTTACTAACCAATGGGGCAATACTTATGAAATTAGCAAGTTTACACCATCAGGTCTGGATGAGTTTTTAGTTACTAAAAAAAATACGGGAGAAAATGTTTATCTCCCTTGTAAAGGGGCAAAATTTATTTACAAAAACAATCTGCTTACAGAAGTAAGATATATATCGTATGCCAATAAATTAGCTGCAAACTCAAATGGCGTTTCCATTATAAAATATAAGCGGTACACGGATAAGGACAGATTTTCATTGACAAAGGAAATGGCTTTTTATGATGCTTCCGGTAAGCCGGTTATTTCAACCAGTAACGACTGCCATAAAGTAACTTATGAATATGATGAAAGGGGTAATCAAACATCTGTCGCTTATTTCGGAATTAATAATGAACCTCTTGCTGACCGGTTTGGCGGGTTTAAAAACAAATATCAATATGACGAAAACAACAAAATGATTCTATCGGAAACCATCGGAATTAATGATGAAATAACCCGGAATGCCTATGGGGTTGCCCGTGTAAAATACGAGTACAAAGATGGTTTTCTTTCAAAATCTACCCGTTTTGACGAACGTGATAATATTACTAAAGCTTCCGATGCAGGCGATGGTGTGGCTATTATCCGTTATGAGTATGATAAAAATGGCAATGAAATTTTACGAAGCTTTTTTGATGAAAATGACAAACCCATGAAAAATCATTCAGGATATCACAAAATATTTTACAGGTATGATTCTCTTAACAAGCATATTGCTACGGCTTATTATGATGAATATGCATCGCCAGCCAATGACAGAAAGGGTATTCACGAGTACAAGTATGTAAGAGATGATAAAGGTCGTACTACGCAGGAATCTTATTATAGCAATAACAATACACCTATGCAAGATGATTTACATGAGGTGTATATGATAAAATATAAATACGATGATCAGGGTAGAAATATTTCAGAGTCGTATTGGGAAAATAGTGCTACTAAAATGAATCGCTGGAGTGGAAGCCATGAAAGTATAAAAAAATACAATGATGCTGGCCTTTTGATAGAAAATATTTTATTAGACCAGGCAGGCAGGCAATTTGTCTCCAAATCAGGATTTTCAAGAGTTACTACCAATTATAACGCCGAGGCAAAAGTGTCGGGGTACAAATATTTTAGCGGAGAAAAACCAGCCAATCTTGAAAATGGATTTGCCAATGGATTTCATTTTATTAAATTTTATTATGATCTTAAAGGAAGATTAGCTTCTTTGAGATATTTTGATACGTCCGGTCAGCCCGTAGATGCCTTTATTGATATGGATAACGGGTTTTATTGTCATCAGGTTGAATTTATTTATAAGGGAAATACCATTGTAGAAGAAAAACTTTACCTTAAAAGTGCTACAGCTCCTTCAAGAGTTATTGACTGTCTAAAAAATAATTATATAGGAACATCCGGCATAAGAATGGGTTATAAAAACAGATAACGAAAGTAGCTGGAAGAAAGTTACAGCAACCTTTTTTGTTTGACAGGAGCTATAGTAAGTTTTGTATATAACTCAGTTCTTTAGTAAACAGTGTTGCTTTTTTATTAAAGTAAATAAGCGAAAGAAAAGTTTGCTATTGGGTAATTAACACAGTTAACGTTAAAATAGAAAATAAAGAAGTATTAAAGTTGCTAATTTAACAACTCAAATGCTTTGATTTGCGTTATTTTTGCGAATTAAATTATAGTTGTGTCCTTAACCATCCATACTAAAGATTTAGTAAAAACTTACAGCGGCCGTACAGTGGTAAGCAATGTAAGCATAAACGTAAAACAGGGAGAAATTGTAGGTTTATTGGGTCCTAACGGAGCCGGTAAAACTACAACGTTTTATATGGTGGTGGGCTTAATAAAGCCTGATGAGGGTAATGTTTTTTTAGGTGAGGAAGATATAACTAAGTTACCCATGTACAAAAGAGCACAATATGGTATTGGTTATTTACCCCAGGAGGCCAGCGTATTTCGCAAACTGAGTGTGGAAGATAATATCAAGGCAATCCTGGAAATGACCGGGCTTGGCAAACAAGAACAAAAAGAGAAACTGGAAGATCTTTTAACAGAATTTGGGCTTCATCATGTAAGAAAAAATAATGGAGATTCCTTAAGTGGAGGAGAAAGAAGAAGAACGGAAATAGCCCGTGCTCTGGCCGTTGATCCCAAGTTCATATTATTGGATGAGCCTTTTGCCGGTGTGGATCCAATAGCTGTGGAGGATATTCAAACAGTAGTAGCGAGATTAAAATATAAAAATATTGGCATTCTTATAACTGATCATAATGTAAATGAAACACTTTCTATTTGCGACCGGGCTTATTTACTGATCGAAGGAAAAATATTCAAACATGGTACTGCTGAAGAATTAGCCGATGATGAACAGGTGCGTCGCTTATACCTTGGCCGAAATTTTGAACTAAAAAGAAAAGACTATTTGTACCAAGAAGCCACGAGACAGCTATAACTATTCTTACCCATTATTTCTTTAAAAGCATTCTTCTATTTATCTTGCCTTCATGCTATGAGGCTCCTAAGCCCCGCTATATCAAGACTGGCCCGTATGCGCATGTGGCGCATTGAGGGGTGGATGCAAAATCCCATTGCAGCCCAGCGGGAAGTGTTACAACATCTTGTAACTGCTGCACAATACACAGAGTTTGGCAAAAAATATAATTTTTCTTCTTTATTTAATATCCGCTCATTTAAAGAAACAGTTCCTGTTCATGAGTATAATGATATAAAAAGTTACATTGAACGAATGATGAATGGAGAGGAAAATATCTTATGGGACACTCCTGTTAAATGGTTTGCTAAAAGCAGTGGCACTACATCAGAGAAAAGTAAATTTATTCCGGTAAGCGACGAAAGCCTGGAAGACGGGCATTATAAAGCTGCTAAAGATGTACTTACTATTTACTATAATAATTTCCCCTACTCTGATTTATTAACGGGCAAAGGATTGGTAATTGGCGGCAGCCATAAAATTCACCAGGTAAACGAAACGGTACAATACGGTGATTTAAGTGCTATACTTATGCAAAATGCCCCGTTTTGGGGGCAATGGTTACGAACCCCGGAATTAAATATTGCTTTATTAGATGAGTGGGAAAATAAAATTGAAAAACTGGCTGAATCAACAAGAAAAGAAAATGTAAGTTCATTGTCCGGAGTGCCGACTTGGACGTTGGTTTTACTTAAACGAATATTGGAGTTAACCGGGAAAGAAAAAATAGCTGATGTGTGGCCCGGCCTGGAACTCTATCTGCATGGAGGTGTTTCTTTTGTTCCGTATAAAGAACAGTTTAAAAAAATTATTGGCAAAAACATTAATTACCTGGAAATGTATAATGCCAGTGAAGGGTTTTTTGCAGCACAAGATAATCCTAATGAAGATGGCTTATTGTTATTTACTGATCACGGAGTGTTTTACGAGTTTATGCCGGTAGAGCAATATGGTAAAAAAAATCCCGAAACAATAGGACTGAATAAAGTACAGTTAGGCGTAAACTATGCACCGGTAATAAGCACTAACGGAGGATTGTGGAGATATTTGTTGGGTGATACTGTACAGTTTACATCATTGCACCCTTTTAAAATAAAAGTAAGTGGACGCTTAAAGCACTTTATTAATGCTTTTGGTGAGGAACTGATAATTGATAATACCGATAAAGCCATTGCCATTGCCTGCGAACAAACCGGAGCCATTGTAACGGATTATACTGCCGCCCCAATTTATTTTAGCGATAACAGCAACGGTGCCCATGAATGGCTAATTGAATTTGAAAAACAACCCAAAGATTTTAATGGCTTTATTTTTGAACTGGATATGGCTCTAAAAAATCTTAACAGCGATTATGAGGCCAAACGGTACAAAGATATTGCTTTGAGAATGCCGATGATTAAAATGATGAAACCGGGCACATTTAATGAATGGTTGAAGAGCAAAGGGAGACTGGGCGGACAGCATAAAGTTCCCCGCCTGAG
>DASSYR010000001.1:0-10488 GCA_035703165.1 Chitinophagaceae bacterium | reverse complement strand
AATAAACAATACATTATAAAAATAAACCTTTTAACCCGGAAAACTCAAACTCGTATAGTAACAGAGAGTTTCTCCTTTAAAATAAATTCTACTCAGTCATCATTTCTTTAATAACAAAAACAATATCCTCCATATTGGGTTTGCTAAAATAATCGCCATCGCTACCGTATGCAGGACGATGCGCTTTGCCGGTAATTGTTCTTGGCGCTACATCCAACCATTTATACCCCCCCTGTTCTTCCATCACCATATTAAACATATATCCGGCAGCACCTCCGGGTACATCTTCGTCCACAAAAACAATACGATTGGTTTTCTGCAATGACTGAAGAATGATATGATTGATATCAAAAGGAAGTAAAGTTCTTACATCTACAATTTCGCAATCAATTCCAAGATTTTCCAATTGGGCAGCCGCTTCCTGAACAATACGAAGCGTGGAACCATAGGAAACGATGGTAACATCATTGCCTCCTCTTATAATTTCGGGTACTCCTAACGGTACGGTAAAATCACCCAGGTTAGAAGGTAGTTTTTCTTTTAAGCGATAACCATTCAAACATTCAATTACCAAAGCGGGGTCGTTGCCTTTTAATAAAGTATTGTACATACCAGCTGCCTGCACCATATTGCGAGGTACACATACATGCATACCGCGAAGTGCGTGAACAAGCATACCCATGGGAGAGCCGCTGTGCCATATTCCCTCTAACCGATGTCCCCTTGTTCTGACAATAACGGGGGCACATTGTATTCCTGCCGAACGATAATGCAAAGTAGCGGCATCATCCGTTAAAGGTTGTAATCCGTAAATAAGATAATCCAAATATTGTATTTCTGCAATGGGTCTTAACCCACGCAGCGCCAATCCAATTCCCTGTCCCATGATAGTTAGTTCACGAATGCCTGTATCAAATATCCTCCCTTCTCCATACTTAGCTTGTAGTCCGGCAAAACCCTGATTTACATCTCCTATAAATCCCAGGTCTTCTCCAAACGCCAATACTTTTGCGTTTGAGGCAAATAATCCATCAAAATAGCGGTTTAATATTTCATACCCGTTTATCACAGGAGCGTCGCTGTCAAATTCCGCTTTAATTTCCGGTACTTTTAAAGCGCTTTTGGCTCCATTTAAATACAAGTGAGAGTTATAAAGAGATTCATTTTCCGTACAAAGAGACTGGTAATAAGCAGCCACCTGGTCATCTCCCGTTTCATGTAAAACAGCAGCCAATGCCTTCATCACATCTCTTCTTTGCGGTTCCTGGTTTAACAGCAGTTCCTGAGTTATTTTCTGCACTCCCCCGCTGGTGTCCAATCCGTTTGAAATGATTGTGTTAAACAAATGAACAGAAGTGCTTACCTGCTCTTTAATGGGAGAAAGAAATTTTTCCCATGCCTTGTTCTTAATTTCTCTTACTTTTTGCTTTGCTTCAGATTCGATATTATTTAACTCCTCTTCAGAAGCCAGTGTATTTGTTATTATCCACTCCTTAAATTTTTTTATACAATCCCACTGCCTTTCCCATTCCAGTCTTTCGGCAGCTTTATAACGTTCATGACTACCTGATGTAGAGTGACCCTGGGGTTGCGTCACTTCTTCCACATGAAACAGGGCAGGCGTATGTGTTTCCCGTATTTTTTTTATACCCTGTTCAAAAACTTCGCACATACCGGCATAATCCCACCCCTTTACTTTATATATATCCATTCCATTGGTTCCTTCTTTTTTTTGAAATCCCTTTATTGCTTCGGATATAGACCCTTTGGTAGTTTGATATTTCTTGGGAACGGAAATGCCGTATCCATCATCCCATACAAAAATGGCGAGAGGAATTTGTAACACACCGGCGGCGTTTATGGTTTCCCAAAAATGCCCTTCGCTGGTAGATGCATCGCCAATAGTAGTAAAGCACACTTCGTTGCCATTATTGGATAAATGGTTAAATTGGCCCAACTCCTTTACATTTCTAAAGGCTTTTGAAGCCAATGCCAGCCCGATGGAACGCGGCATTTGGGCAGCAGTGGGCGCCATCCCGGAAATCACATTTTTTTTATTCGCCAAATTCAAAAATTCTCCGTCTTTATCCACCATTCGTGTAGCAAAATGGCTATTCATTTGCCGGCCACCGCTATGCGGATCATTATTGGTATCAGGGTCAGCATACAATTGGGCAAAAAATTCTTCAATAGTTGCGGCACCAATGGCAAAAGCAAAAGTCTGGTCTCTGTAATACCCGCTATGAAAATCGCCGGGTTGAAAAAACTTGGCCATAGCCAGTTGGGGCAATTCCTTACCATCGCCAAAAATGCCAAATTTGGCCTTGCCTGTCAATACTTCTTTTCTGCCAAGCAAGCTGGCTTCCCTGCTTTCCCAGGCCGTTCGGTAATCCTTTAATACTTCGTTACGAAATGTGTCAAAAGAAAGACTTTGAAGCGACAAGCTCTCGTTGTTGGGGGCAAATGCATTCATGCGGCAAATCTACAATTTACCACAATTCTAAGCATTTCTTAATAAAATGCTAATCAGAAAAAAATCCTATTATTTTGGGCAGGAATATTTAATTTTGCATACTCTTCTGGTTATTAGTATTTCTAAACCATAGAACTATGAAGAAAATGAGTTTGGCTTTATTATTTACCGGCGCATCTTTTTGTATTTATGCACAAAATGATAATAATCCTGTTGTGCAACCAACTGAAGTGCTGAAAGTGAATGTAACCAGCTATGATTTTGGTAAAATCGTTCAGGGTAAACCTGTTACATACGATTTTATTATTACCAACACCGGAACAGAATCTTTAAAACTTAATGATGTACACGCTTCCTGCGGGTGCACCACACCTGTTTGGAGTAAGGAGCCTGTTGCTCCGGGAACCTCGGCTAAAATTAATGTAGGGTTTAATGCACTGGCTTACGGACCATTTGAAAAAGTTATAACCATTAATTACAATAATGGTTTAACAAAAGTTTTAACAATAAAAGGAGAAGTTAGAAAAACGGCTGACAACTCTGTACCCGGCAATTCCGTCTTGGAACTATTACGATAATATAAAAAAACAAACCATGAAACATTTCCTTACAGCATTCGCAGCCTTAGTATTTGCCAATATTATTTTGGCGCAAACAAAAGTAGCAGACAAAGTAAAGTTTGCATCTGAAATTGTTGACCTTGGCAATATAAAGCAAGGGAACCCGGTTACCGGCACTTTTACTTTAACGAATATCAGCCAGGAACCTTTGATTATTGAAAGTGTAACTCCGGGATGCGGCTGTACAAAATCCGATTATACAAAAGAACCTATAATGGTTGGTAAAACGGGTACCATAACAGCTACCTATAATGCTGCTGTAGTTGGTAATTTTTCAAAAACCATTTACATTAAGTTCAAGGGCATTGACGAACAAAAGAGTGTAAGCATTACCGGTAAGGTATTAGCTGCCAGTGAATTTGATGCTCAGGCAAAAACCACTCCGGCTGTTCAAGCATCTGAGCAAGCGAAAACTGTTACTGCCAATGTAGCTTCTGCTAAGCCTGTTAAAAAAGTAAAAGCAAAAGGTTCTAAATCCTAATTAACTAATTTTTCATCACACACCTTTACGTAAAGCCCTCTTGCAGCAATGCGGAGGGTTTTTTCTTAGAAGTAATCAAAAAATAATCATCTCTTTATGTATGCTTTGCCGTTTATCCGTATAAACATTTTTTAAAATAGCTATTTCATTTAACTTCGCCCCATGCCTACAATAAGTCATCGTGGTACTATAATGCCACCCTCCCCTATTCGTAAACTTGTTCCTTTTGCAGAAGCTGCAAAAAGGAAGGGAATAAAAGTTTATCATCTTAATATTGGTCAACCGGATATTGAAACCCCCAAATTAATATTGGATGCTGTACGCAATTTTAAATTTACCGTTTTAGAATACAGTCACAGTGCAGGTAATGAAAGCTATCGAAAAAAACTGGTACAGTACTATCAAAAATGTGGAATCAGCGTTGATTACAATGAAATTATTGTTACTACCGGAGGCTCCGAAGCTATTTTGTTTGGTTTTATGAGCTGCCTGGATGCAGGGGATGAAGTAATCATTCCCGAGCCTTTTTATGCAAATTATAACGGATTTGCCGTAGCAGCAGATATTACTGTAAAACCCATAACTTCTCGTATTGAAACCGGTTTTGCATTACCTCCCATGGAGGATTTTGAAAAAGCCATTACTACAAAAACAAAAGCCATTGTTCTGTGTAACCCCAATAACCCCACAGGGTATTTGTATAGTAAACAGGAAATGGAAACGCTGAAACAAATTGTACAGAAATATGATTTGTATTTATTTGCAGACGAGGCTTACCGGGAATTTTGTTACGAGGGTACCCACACCAGCGCTATGCACCTTGCAGGTATTGAAAACAATGTGGTGCTGATGGATACAATTTCCAAACGTTACAGCGCTTGCGGGGGACGTATAGGTGCTTTTGTTACCAAAAACAAAATGGTGTTGGATACGGCTATGAAATTTGCGCAGGCAAGATTAAGCCCGCCTTCATTTGCACAAATTGCGGGAGAAGCGGCTGTTGATTTACCCGATAATTATTTTGACGGCACAAAAAATGAGTATCAAAAAAGAAGGGACTTGCTTGTAAAAAGGCTTAATGCGATGGAGGGAGTTTACTGTCCTAACCCCGGAGGAGCTTTTTATGCAATGGCCCGGTTACCCATTGATGATTCCGACAAATTTTGCCAATGGCTGTTAGAATCTTTTTCTTATAACGGAGAAACAATTATGCTGGCCCCGGCTACCGGCTTTTACAGCACACCAGGCCTGGGGAAAGACGAAGTGCGTTTGGCTTATGTACTCAATACGGAAGCCATTGATAAAGCGATGGATTGCCTGGAAAAAGCATTAAAGCAATATCCGGGCAGAAAAAATCATTAATCATTCCATATATTAAAACGGTACGGTATAGTGGCGATTGCGGGATGAAATAAGTTAAATTTTCTCTTATCTATCGTTTTGTTTTTACACAAAAACCTTTTTATCAATAATCACAAAACAGGTTTTAATAACTAAAGGCTTAGTTGTTTAACTTTTTAAGCGGACAATAAACACGTTACGTTAAAAGCTTTAATAAACTCTTTTATGAATTTTTATTTTATTCCCAGGATATCGGTAATGTTTCTGTTACTGTCTCTTTCTGTTACATCAAATAGTCAAAAAAAACGAACCCGGTATTATGATGCCCACGTTCACCTTTCTTTATACAACGGCAATGCTATTGACTCTCTTGTTAAATATGGTGTTTACGGAGTGCGTGATTGCGGTGGAAATTATTCTCAACTGAAACAACTTCGAGAAGAAATCAGCTTAAGCAACCGTAAATGGCCTAAAATCTATTTTTCCGGGCCTTTTTTGGATGGGCCGAAAAATTCTTCTTTAAGAAGTAAGATGACCCTTACCGTTACAACCCAGGAAGAAGCTATGCGGGCCGTAGATTCATTAAAAAAGCTTGGGGTGGATTTTATTAAAACACACAATGCTCTTTCAAAAGAAAACTATTTTGCTATTTTACGCCACGCAAAAGCTAATAAACTGAAGGTGGTTTCACATCTTCCAAAAGGAGTTCCGGTATGGGAAGCGGCTGATATGGGTGTTTCGTGTGTAGAACACATGGCTGAATCCATTTTAGCCAGTCCTATTTATGCAGGATATGCCAAAACACCGCAGGAAGCTGTTTCGTGGTGGCTAACTTCTCCCAAAGCAGATTCGGTTATTTTAAGAATGAAAAAAAATAAAATTTTTATAACTCCCACTTTAGTGGCTTTTGAGAAATTGATTGAACTAACTGCCGACACCGTGGTAAAAAGTCAACTGCGTGATGGGCTGCAAAACCTCATGAAAATTACTTATAAATTTTATAAAGCGGGGATTCCATTACTGGCTGGTTCTGATTTTTATACAAATGAACAAAGCAAAATAAATTTTATACCCGGGGTATCTTTATGGCGTGAAGTAGAATTGCTCATGGAATCGGGGCTTCCTAAAAAAGAAGCTGAAAAAACCGCCTCTGCCAATTTTGAAAAATGGTTAAAGTTTCAATAGGCTAAAATTACTTTTGGTTTTCAACTGAAAATAGTAATAACCTATTTCTTTTTGTGTGGTCTCAACCTATGCACACATGACTGTAGGACACTCGTTGGGGAATAAGGCCGCTTCCATACTAGCGGCGGGATAGCTATCGGTTTTTTGTTCTTCGGTTAGTACTACGCGTATGTTGCTGGGGTGACGAAGACCATATGCTTTATGCCTCCGAATACGGCGAGTACCACAGCCCCTGCTCACACACCTGCACTACACTCACCGGGGAATGAGGCACAAGAAAACACGCCCACGTTATCCTCGCCTCATTCTTGCACCATTATGGCTCACCTATCTAATCTTCTTTAGTTTAATTTTATTATAGTAAAGAGTATTACTATTCTTGATAGTAAGTGTGTCATATAATTTTACCCGATTAAAATCGTAAGAATGAACAGTAGATATCAAACCGATATTCTTAACCTCACTACTTGGCTTTATCTTGGGAGAATACAGTGTATCTATTTTAGGGTTTGACGATAATAATCCAGAATAAACGAGATAGGATTTAACCTGTATCGCTTTCACCTCATAATCAAAAATAAGAACTGTGTCTTTCGATACAGTGTATGCTTTATTATCATTGATTACAACGACAGATTTAATATAAGTAACAGCATTATCTGTATTATAATGTACTTCAACTTGTGTACTGTCGGTGTTTATATCCTTTTTAAAAACACTTTCAACATCCAAGGTCTTTAAATTGTCATCATTAAACCCAAAAAGAGATAACTTGTTTTTTTCTAATTTCCATATACCACAGGAATATTGTAAAGTCCCCATTTCGCTTCTTAAAAAATACTCAAATTTCTTAGTCCCCTTGATAAATTTTATTTCAGTACCGTTATTTCTATAGCTGCCTGTAATATTCATGATTGCTGAACAGCTCATTAAAAAAACTAAACCAATTATATAAACCAGATGTATTACTCTCATTGAATTTGGTTTTACCAAGGTATTTGCATAAAAAAATTTACTAAGTCATTAACATATGGATATAATGGCGCAGTCTTACCTGGCTCATTAATACCTCCGACATAAAATGTAGTAATAGCACCTAAAGTTGATGGTGTCCCTGTATAAACACAAGGTGGTATACCTGTTGAGTTAAACGCAAATTGAGCTCTATAAGCCGCAATTTCAGTAGCAGCGTTTATTAACCGAGCACCATACTGACTAATAAGGCCGCCGCCAAAACTGATTGGATTATTTGTATTATTTAAATTAAATGTAAATGAATGCAAAATACCGCCCTGATATGCATGCGTAAGCTCATGGACTGCGTTGGCGTCAGAACTAACCCTTATAACAATAACATTCTGGTTGTTACCGTTAACGTTCATTGTTTGCATCATAATTCCTCCAACCTCATTTTGAGAAATTTGCTTAAATGTATATCCCTGATTTTGGTCTTTTTTTATAGCATCAATGTTTGACAATGTATTATTATTTGTCTCAATTCTCTCATTAACATCATTCAAAGTTGATTGCAACTCCTTAGCCTTAGAAGTATTTCCACTTGCTTCCGCTTGAGCAATCTGCTTACTTAAATTCTGAGATTGCTTATTCAATGACGCATTTGTTTTGTTAATCTGTTTTTCAATCCGGTCTGCCCTTCTGATGTCTGATTTTTTTATTAAAGTATCACCTAAAGGGTCATTAAAAGAGATGGGATTATTTCCCATTGAAGAGTATAAACTTTGTGCATAATCTGGCTTGGGGTCTATCTGCCAAAACCTTCCTAATTGCGGGTCAAGGCTTCTATATTGTGTTGCATATAATTCTAATCCACTACCATCACTAAACTCTTTTGATTGTAATTCGCCGCCTGCATTCCATTTCTTTTTATTTTCTAATGAGCCTGCAGCCTTTGAAGATATTCCGCTCATAACTAACCCGAACGGATAATAGTGCGTATCTTCCAATAAGGGGCCTCGTATATGGGTTACCTGCAAATTATCAAAGAACCCCGCCTGCCCTTGCACAATTCATTGGGCGGGGCAGGCACGTCTATGTCAGGGGTTTCGTTGCTGACATAGACATAAAGATAACCATTTTTGTTAATGGATACGTTAGGGATTGAATGTGTTTTAAACACATTGCTTGCTTCTACCTGTTCTACTCCTCCGTCGTAGTATTTAAACTGCTCATCCAAAAATATCCAGTTTACAAATGCTTTGGGTTTGTTGGCGTCATAAGTCCGGCTGTTTAAAAATCCATTGGCGGCGGGGTAGGCATCGGTTTTTTGTTCTTCGGTTAGTACTACGCGTATGTTGCCGAGGTTAGGAAGGCCATATGCTTTATACCTCCGAATACGGCGAGTTCCACAGCCCCAACTCACACACCTGCACGACACTCACCTGGTAATATCAGGGGGAGACTCGTTGGGGAAGGAAAAATTTACACTGACACTTTAGTCAAATTCTTTCCTCGCCCTTAACTCTAATATACTATACACTGTTGTACTGACAATTTTAAATTTGTTACTATTAGTGTCTAATACTTGCTTATAAATACTAACGCTATCTTTTCCTTTGCATTCAAACGCAATAGACTCATGTGCATTATCATAAGTTCTAAGATATTTTCTAAAATTGACTGAGTCTGTTAAATACGCTGATATCATATCTCCGCCATAAGCCCCTCCTCCCCATACTTCATATTTCTCAACAAAAAGCCTCTGATCACATATGGGTATTATGGCCTTAAGTTTATCCTTGTTTTTAACATTTCTGCAACTTAACAGAGAGAGTGAGAAAAGGAATAGAAGCAATTTATTTAAGATAGATACTGTTCTCATTTGAATAAGATTAAAATTTGCCAATTCGGTTTCTAATTTCCTGCTGTAATAGCTTGACAGCTTTCTCTGTTTTTGCATCCAAGTATGCCGCAGGAGTTGGCTTGCCTATTTTATTAGCGGCATCGGTCATGCCTTGTGTATTCCATTTGTAGTCGACTGGGTTATCGCCATAAGGAGCACTATAGTATGTTGCCGGGTTTACTATTTTTCCATACTCGCCTTTCTTCAACATTTCTGCTACGCCTGCACCTACCCATTGAGCATCATAATTAATGCCAGCAAAAGTTCCTGTATAACCAGCATGATAATTACCTACATCTGCAGCACTGCTAAAAGTAGTACTTCCATTAGTAAAGCTTGTATGACCTCCTCCTGGACTACTTTCGTCAAATTGCCACGCAACACCAAAAATTGTACTCTCATTATTTTTCAAATCCCATGGGGCATCTTGCTTAACTTGGTCTTTCCATTCAAGAAGAGTTAATCCTTTTGCAGTCTCTGCATTAGCTGACAACATATTACCGAAGAAGCTACTTATATCTATGCTCTTACCTAACTCTCCAACTTTTGTACCTCCCGCACTATGATCTGTTGCTGAATACTTTTTATCTACATCAGCAGTAGTAGTACCTTTTGCATGAACAAAAACACTATTATCTCCATCATCGATATTCTTCAACACATTCCCTACCCCATCTATGTGAACAGATTCAACACCCATTCCATCAGGATCTATAAAACGCAAAGGATTATTCACTGCATAGTTATAGGGGCTCCACCTTCTATACAATTCGCTCAACGGATCTATGTGGTTCCATCTTCCTATCTGATTGTCATACATCCTTGCTCCGTAATCTAACCACTCTAATCCACTGCCATCACTAAACTCCTGCCGTTGTTCTTCCTTACCGTTGTATTTGTATTTGTTATTGGGATTTCCAAACGCAAGCGCTTTACTACTTATGCCGCTCATAACTAACCCGAACGGGTAATAGTGCGTCTCTTCCAATAAGGGGCCTCGTATATGGGTTACTTGTAAATTATCAAAGAACACGTCTATGTCAGGGGTTTCGTTGCTGACATAGACATAAAGATAACCATTTTTATTAATGGATACGTTAGGGATTGAATGTGTTTTAAACACATTGCTGGCTTCCACCTGCTCTACTCCTCCGTCGTAGTATTTAAACTGCTCATCTAAAAATATCCAGTTTAAAAATGCTTTGGGTTTGTTGGCGTCATACGTCCGGCTGTTTAAAAATCCATTGGCGGCGGCGCTGCTTAGTCCGCTGCTGGTTAGTTCTGCGGCGGTGGCTTTACCGCCGGATACGGTGGCTATGCTGTTGCTTAATGCGGCTATTAAATCGTCTAAGGGGTTTACGGGGGTGCCGGGGGTGGCTCCACTGTTCCACCAACTGTTGCAGCGTAAATTAAATTTATCGCCGGCCATCACTTTGAGGGTGATGGCGGGGCCTAAGCCCCCTCCGCCTCCCCCAGAGGGGGAGAGTTTTGCCACATAGTCGTTGGGGTTGGTATAGGTATCGGTGGG
>DASSYR010000004.1:0-20974 GCA_035703165.1 Chitinophagaceae bacterium | reverse complement strand
ATGAAATATCGCTTTCTCGATTTACGCCGTAATTCGGTAAAGAAAAACTTAGAACTGCGTTATGCTGTAAACCGAAGTGCCAGAAACTATCTGCATGAAAATAATTTCATGGATATTGAAACGCCTTTCTTAATTAAATCTACTCCCGAAGGCGCCAGGGATTTTGTAGTTCCATCCAGAATGAATGCGGGACAGTTTTATGCATTGCCTCAATCTCCGCAAACATTTAAGCAATTGCTGATGGTGAGTGGCTACGACCGTTACTATCAAATTGTAAAGTGTTTCCGTGATGAAGATTTAAGAGCCGATCGTCAGCCGGAGTTTACTCAGATTGACTGTGAAATGAGTTTTGTGCGACAGGAAGACATCCTTAACATGTTTGAAGGTTTGATAAAAAGAATCTTTAAAGACGTAAAAGGCATTGACTATACTGAAACGGTTGAACGCATGAGTTGGGAAGAAGCGATGTGGCAGTACGGCAATGATAAACCGGATATCCGATTTGGTATGAAGCTGTGCAACCTCAAGTTTCCTGCACATAGTTTCTCAACAAAGAAAAGTACTTCATCATTGATTGATGGTGCCAACTTCCAGGTATTTGATGGTGCTGAAACAGTAATTGCTATTGCCGTACCCAATTGCAGTGAATACACCAGAAAGCAAACCGATGAATTAACCGAATGGGTAAAACGTCCGCAGATTGGTATGAAAGGTTTGGTGTTTATTAAATGCAATGCAGGCGGAACTTTCAAAAGCAGTGTAGATAAATTTTACAGCGAAGAAAAGTTGAAAGCTATTGCGGATGCCGCCAATGCAAAAGCTGGCGACTTAGTATTGATATTAGCTGGTACTGAAGAAAGAACCCGTAAAGCCATTAGTGAATTACGTTTAGAAATGGGTGAACGTTTGGGTCTGCGCAAGAAAGATGAGTTTAAATTATTGTGGGTGCTCGATTTCCCCTTGTTTGAATACGCTGAAGAAGAGAACCGTTGGGTAGCCCGGCACCATCCGTTTACTTCTCCTAAACCGGAACATATTGAAGTGATGATTAATAACAATCCGGTTATTAAGAATGCTGCCGAATATTTAAAACACCCCTATGCCGGCATCAAAGCCAATGCGTATGATATGGTATTGAATGGGAATGAGATTGGTGGTGGCTCCATCCGTATTTTCCAGAGAGAACTACAGGAAAAAATGTTTGCAGCGCTGGGTATGGATAAGGAGGAACAATTGCACAAATTTGGTTTCCTGTTAGGTGCATTTGAATACGGCGCACCGCCGCATGGTGGAATTGCTTTTGGTTTTGACCGTTTGTGTGCTATTCTTGGCGGCAGTGAAAGCATCCGGGATTTTATTGCCTTCCCTAAAAACAACAGCGGAAGGGATGTGATGCTGGATGCACCGAGTACCATTGATGACAAACAATTAACTGAATTGAATATTAAATTGAATGTGAAATAAAATTTTATTTATCCCGTATCATTAGAACTGTTTTTTATGATTCCAGATTTTCAAAGCCTGATGCTTCCCTTTTTAAAATATATTGGAGATAATCAGGAGCATTCCAAAAAAGAAGTGGTTGAGGCATTGGCCAATGAGTTAGAACTAACTGAGGATGAGAAAAATGAAATGTTACCAAGCAGGAATCAACCTGTTTTCTATAATCGTGTCACTTGGGCTATTGCACATTTTAAGGCAGCAAAAATTTTAGAGAATACGAGAAGGGGCTATGTTAAAATAACACCTTTAGGTAATGAAATATTAAATCAAAACCTGCCAAAACTTGACTTAAAGTTTTTAAAGCAGTTGCCCACCTATATAGAAGCAATGAATGCTTGGAAAAATAAAGCATCTAATGAAGATGTATCTGAAATAGAAGAAGTACAAGAACAAACTCCTGAAGAATTGCTTGAATATGGTTATCGAAATATAAGACAATCATTAAAAACAGAGCTTTTATCAAAACTTAAATCAGTTCATCCATCTTTTTTTGAAAGAATAGTGGTTGAGCTTTTGGTAAAAATGGGTTATGGCGGTTCAATACAAGATGCAGGCAGAGCGATTGGCAAAAGTGGGGACGAAGGTATTGATGGTATAATAAAAGAAGATAAACTGGGACTTGATGTAATTTATGTTCAGGCAAAAAGATGGGAAGGAGTAGTAGGAAGACCTGAATTACAAAAATTTGTTGGCGCATTGGCCGGACAAGGTGCAAAAAAGGGGATATTTATCACCACGTCCTATTTTACTAAAGATGCCGTTGAATATACTCCGAAAAATGAAACTAAAATTGTTCTAATTGACGGAGAAAAGCTAGCTCAATACATGGTTGATTATAATCTTGGAGTTTCACTTCAATCAACCTACGAAATAAAGAAAATAGATTCAGATTACTTTGAAGAAGATTAAATAACAGAAATCTTAAAATATCTTTTCTTTAACCATATTTCAAACATCGGGTCATTAAAACTCACCTGCCTTCCCAGCACATCAATAATTTCGTGATTCTGCAAAGTTGCTTTTATTCTTGAAATATTGGCAGAGGTGCCAAGATTATACTCCCTTAATACGGCTGAACTGTTAAACGATGTTTCCTTCCGGCAAAGCGCTTTTAAAAAGTTTAGCTGGTAATTGGTGAGCATATCCGCTTCTTTCTGGTATAAAATGGTGTACTGGTCAAGCAATTCTTCTATGGCTTGTGTTAAATCATCTGCCGTTGCCTTTTTGTTGGTATGCTGCCACACGGATTGTGCCAGTTGCTGTACAAAATAAGGATGGTTCTCCATTAGTTGTGCTATCTGCGCTGCCAGCGCTTCTGAAATAATCTTACCGGTTTCTTTAAACCGTTTTACAATAAAAGGCACCCAGTGTTCTTGTGAAATTTTTTCCAGGAATAATATTTCGCCAAACTTATAAAAGGGCATGCTGCTTTTGGTAAAGAATTCCATCATTAAATGACGGCGGCTTCCATACAGAACATAAGTCACATGCTGGTGTGTTTGCCAATGTGCCCTCAGTTTTTTCTGAAAGGCCACACCATCTTCCATAAAGCTAATGTTTTGAAATTCATCCACGCATACCACCACCTTTAGCTTTCTTTCACGGGCAATTTTCTCAGGCAGGTTAAGCACTTCACTCATATTTTTTTGCAGTTCTTTCCAGTCAAAACTGAGTTCAATTTCACTGGCTGGATCGGGGTTAAGGCTTACCGAAGGGATAATTTGCTTAAAAAAACTTTTTACATTTCTAACCGCTTCCTCAAAAGAAGATGAAGTGGCTTTTATAATAGCAGAAGAATATAACTGCAAAAATTCCTGCTCGCTTCGAATATTATACAAATCAATAAAACAAAAAACAAGCTGTTTGTTTTTTCTTTTCATCCGTTTCGAGGTATGCAATATGAGCGATGATTTGCCCCAGCGTCTCGGGGAAATGAGCATACAGTTAATACCGGCATTGATTTGCATCTCCAGCCAACGACTTTCCTTGTCCCGGTTGGTAAAATAATCTTCATTAGCCAGCTTGCCGTAATTGAAAGGTCTTGCCATGTTCCAAATATTTGCTCTAAAATATGTAACAATTTTGTTACAAACAACTTTGTTACAAACAATTTTGTTTAATGACAGACGGTTTAATTATCTTTGCATAGCTTTGCCATCCCAGAAAAATTATATGAAACAACTAACCCTTTACAAAATTCTAACGTTCATTCTGCTGCCATTTGCGGTAATATTCGGGCTACTTTCTATATTAATGCTCCTGGTAGCTTTGGCAAATCCATTTTTATTGTTGCCCGTATTTATGATGGTAGGATTTACTATTTATACTGCCTGCAGCAGCATTTTTCTTTTCAAAGGCATTACAAACAATCAGCCGTTAAAACCTTCTTTAAAAGACTGGATAAAGGTAAACAGCTATGTATCCACAGCACTGAGTGTAATGACATTACTTAATACCATTACTCTTATGTACACGAGCAAACAGGAATTAAGAAAATACGCTGAACAAATGCTGGCCTTGCAAACAAACAAGCCACAAGGATTTAATGCGGATGCTTTTGTACAAATGATGTCGGCTATGTCCTGGGGATTGTTAGGATTTTCTTTCATTTTAATCATACACTTGTTTTTTACGTTTGCCTTTCTTAAAAAATACCGTCATCTTTTTGGCAACAGTTAACAATAATTTTATTTAGTAATTTGGGGTGTGAATTCATCTACCCCACTGGCAGAACGATTGAGACCCACTTCATTAGAAGAACTGGCGGGACAGCAACACCTTACCGGAAAAGGAAGTGTGCTGAGAACCGCTATTGAACAAGGTAAAATTCCTTCCATGATTTTGTGGGGGCCGCCCGGCACGGGTAAAACAACGATTGCCAACATCATTGCCCATACGTTAAAAGTTCCTTTTCATACTTTAAGCGCTATTTCGTCCGGAGTTAAGGAAGTAAGAGAAGTGATTGAGGAAGCCAAAACAAAAGAAAAAGCTATTCTTTTTATTGACGAAATTCATCGCTTCAACAAAGGCCAGCAGGACGCATTGCTAGGCGCAGTGGAAAAAGGCATCATCACTTTAATTGGTGCTACCACCGAAAACCCATCGTTTGAAGTAAACTCAGCTTTGCTCAGCCGCTGCCAGGTTTATGTTTTGAAACCATTGGGAGAAAAAGAACTGGTGGAATTACTAAACCATGCGATTGCCAACGACGAATTTCTCCAAACCAAAAAAATTGAATTAAAAGAAACAGCTGCCCTTATCAATATCTCCGGTGGTGATGCCAGGAAGTTATTAAACTTGTTAGAATTGGTTTGCGACGCATCTTCTTCTCCCATCGTTATCACAGACGACAAAGTGATGGAGATTGCTCAAAAGAAAATTGCTCTTTATGACAAAAAGGGTGAGCAGCATCACGACATCATTTCTGCTTTTATCAAATCTATCCGTGGCAGCGACCCCAATGCTGCGGTGTATTGGCTAGCCCGAATGATTGAAGGGGGTGAAGATGTAAAATTCATTGCCCGCAGGCTGGTAATATTAGCCAGTGAAGATGTTGGTAATGCCAACCCAACGGCTATTGTAATGGCCAATGCTTGCTTTGAAGCAGTTAATAAAATTGGCTATCCGGAATCAAGTTTGATATTATCACAATGTGTTGTTTATTTAGCTTCTTCTCCAAAAAGTAATTCTGCCACTGTTGCTATTGGTGAAGCATTTAATGCCATAAAGCAATTTGGCGATTTGCCTGTTCCTTTGCATATTCGTAATGCTCCAACAAGACTGATGAAAGATATGGATTACGGAAAAGGTTATAAATACTCTCATCATGGAGAAGGTAATTTTTTGGAACAGGAATATTTACCAAAAGAAATATCGGGTAAAAAAATGTATGAGCCGGGAAAGAATGCAAGAGAAGAAGAATTACGTAAATTTTTAAAGGAAAGGTGGAAAGACAAATACAACTATTAAAAATAACAATATGAAAAAAATCTACTTGGTAACTGCTTTTCTTATCGGATTTATCATTGCTTCAGCGCAAACTATCATACAACGGGATGTTCAAATTGAGAAAATGGTAAACCAGGTTTCTGCAGATTCATTGAAATCTTACATAACCCAAATGGTGAGTTTTGGTACCAGGCATACATTAAGCATTCAAAATGATAAAGCAAAGGGAATAGGGGGCGCCCGGCTATTTGTATTAAATAAGTTTAATCAATTTGCTAATCAATCATCCGGCAGACTAACCGCTTTCATTGACACCGTTACCCTGCAACCAGATGGTAGAAGGGTTGACAAACCAACACTACTAGGAAATGTTGTAGCCATATTAAAGGGATCGGATGCAACTGATAATCGGATTTTTATTATAAGCGGGCACTTAGATAGCCGCAATTCTAATGAAATGAACCGGGATAAAGAGGCCCCCGGTGCAAATGATGATGCCAGCGGCGTAGCGGCAGTAATAGAGTGCGCCAGAATAATGAGTGAACATACATTTCCGGCAACCATAGTTTTTGTTGCTGTTAGCGGTGAAGAACAAGGATTGCTTGGTGCAGGCTTTATGGCTGAAAAAGCAAAAAAAGAAAAATGGAATGTTGAAGCCGTATTAAATAATGACATTATCGGTAGTAACAATAGTAATGAAACGAATATTATTGATAATACAAAAATTCGTGTATTTAGTGAAGCCTTTTCTGTTTTGGATACAGGCAAAGCAATGGTAAATATTCGTAACCTGGGGCTGGAAAATGATGGAAAAGCAAGACAATTAGCCAGGTATGTAAAAGAAATCGGGGAACGGTATGTTGATAATCTTAAAATAATAATGGTGTATCGAAATGACCGTTTTCTTCGCGGAGGCGATCATACCCCTTTTGTTCAAAGAGGCTTTGCAGCCGTTCGTTTTACCGAGATGAATGAAAACTACAACCACCAACACCAGGATATAAGAAATGAAAATGGCATACAATACGGGGACCTCCCCGAATTCATGGATTTTGAATATTTGAGAAAAAATACGGCTATGAACCTTTCCAATCTTGCTAATCTTGCTAAATCGCCTTCACTTCCCGAGGAGGTAAAAATTGAAACAAAAAAATTAACCAACTACTCTTTGTTAACCTGGAAAAAACCAAAAACGGGAACAGTAAAAGGCTATTATGTTTTAATTAGAGAAACAACCAGCCCTGTTTGGGAAAAGAAAATTTTCACCAGCCAAACGGAAATATATTTACCTTTTTCAAAGGATAATTATTTTTTTGCTGTACAAGCCGTAAGCGAAAACGGGAATGAAGGGTTGCCGGTAATTCCACTTCCTGCCGGCAGATAGAAGGTAATTGAATCATGTTTCTTTTCATTTGTTTTTTGTTGTATAACTAATGATAAACTGGGTACTAAAAAAATTTGAAGATTTAACTGTATATGAATTATATGCAGTTTTGCAATTACGAAATGAGGTATTTGTAGTGCAACAAAACTGTGTTTTTCAGGATGCAGATAACAAGGACAAACAATGTTGGCATTATATGGGCTGGGAAAATGATAACCTGGTGGCTTATGCAAGAATAATTCCTGCCGGTGTGGCGTATGAATATGCTTCCATTGGGAGAGTAGTTAACTCACCCGGGGAAAGAGGAAGAGGCATTGGTAAAGAATTAATGAAAACGGCTATTGAAAGGACATATGAGTTATTTGGCAAAGTGCCCATCAAAATTGGCGCTCAACTTTATTTGAAAAAATTCTATTCTTCATTTGGCTTTGTTCAAACCGGCGAAATTTATCTTGAAGATGGCATTGAGCACATTCACATGGTGCTTAAATAATTAAATGATTTTTTTACTTATTTGACAGTGTAAAAACGTAATAAAAGCCGTATTTATTCGTTCCGATGCCCTTTTAATGCCCTAAAAGCACATAATGTAAACAAATTTGGCCCCTAAAATTTGGAATGACCCCGATTCTTTTCTAATTTGGCATGTAATAATCCAATATACAGAAAAACTAAAATCCAGTAGTAGTATGAGAAACTTGTGCTCATATCAAAATAAAGTAATTCTTTATTTTTTTCTTACTACTTCGCTTATACCTTCAATAAGTAATTCCCAGGCATCACTTGCATTTGGCAAATCCCGTTATGAGGTTGGTTTTGAAATTGGTCCATCTGTATTTTTAGGCGATTTAGGTGGTCATCGTGGAAAGGGAACATATTTTATAAAAGATTGGAATTTCCCGGTAACCAAATTTATGATTGGTGTTTTTGCAGCTGTTTATCCAAGTGAATGGCTTGGATTCAGAGTGGCCGGTAATATTTGCCAGATAAAAGGAAACGATGAATATATTAATACAAATGGCGTGTGGGAATTAACCCGAAAAGTAAGAGACATTGAATTTCGCTCTAATATCAGGGAGGTTTATGCTGCATTTGAATTATACCCTACCGTATTAAGTAATTTAAAATTTGATTACATACCCCGACTAAGGCCTTATGGTGTGCTTGGCATAGGCTATTTTCATTTTAATCCTCAGGCTCCTTATCCCGACCCTGCGACGGGCAAAACTACCTGGATTGATTTGAAACCATTACGGTTAGAGGGACAAGGAATTATTGCCGGAAGAAAAGAGTATGAATTAAACCAGATTATGATACCAATGGGAATTGGTATTAAATATGATGCAACGGACAGATGGGTTATTAACATGGAGGTATTGCATCGCAAAACATTTACTGATTATATTGACGATGTAAGCATTCGTTATGCAGATATCAATCAAATAAAAGCTTACTTAACTCCGGAACAGGAAGCTCAGGCACGTTATATACTAGGTCAGGGTATTCCCAATCTTCAGTTTCGCTCTCCATACGGGCCGGGTAGAAAAAGAGGCAATCCAAAACGAAATGACGCCTATTTTTCTATAACCGTTAAAATAGCTTACAAATTTGGTAGCCTCTATAATTCTATTTTCCAGAACAATCTGAACAAGGTGAGGTGTCCTTCATATCGTTTTTAAACTTTTTTAACCCCTCATTTTTTTAATTGCTCTTAGGTTTTTTACTTATCATATTTGTGGAGTGAACATAGGTAAAATAATCATATTATGCTTTAACCGAATCAGTTCAATAGCAGTGTAGATTATATAATTGTTGATTTCCTTAACTCAATATTGTCCTTATTAATCTTTCCCGGAATTTTATTCATTACATAATCACTAATAAGTTCACCAATGGTACTGGTAAAATAAAAATTTACAGGATCAATATCTTTAGTAACAAACCCATGTGCTAATGTCCAACTTATTCCATTTCTTACTGTCCGTGCTTCCTGAGTTAAACCAAAATACTCGAGCATCATGGCAGTAGAAAGAATTGAACCGATAGGATTAGCGATATCTTTTCCAGCAGCTTGCGGATAACTACCATGTATCGGTTCAAACAAAGCCGGTCCATTACCAATTGAAGCGGAAGGAAGCAGCCCTAATGACCCTGAAAGTACACTTGCTTCGTCGCTAATAATATCTCCAAACATATTTTCAGTAAGTATCACATCAAACCGCTTAGGATTTAAAATAATTTGCATAGCTGCATTATCTACAAACAGGTATTCAACCTGCACATCGGAATAATGTACAGCTACATCAGTTACCACTTTACGCCAGAGACGAGATGTTTCCAACACATTAGCTTTATCAATCAAAGTAAGTTTTTTCTTTCTTTCGGGCTTTTGTGCATACTGAAAAGCAAGGTGTGCAATTCGCTCAATTTCGGCTATCGTGTAAACACATTCATCTAAAGCACTCGTCTTATCTTCGCTTAGTTCTTTTTTACCAAAATAAATACCACCGGTTAATTCACGAAAAATAATGAAATCAACATCTTCTAATTGCGTACTCTTAAAAGGAGTGAGATGCTGTAATGAAGGATAAGAAGTAATAGGACGAAGATTAGCATATAATTGTAACACTTTGCGCAAACGTAATAAGCCTTGTTCCGGCCTAATTTTCGCAGTTGGGTCATTATCATATTTAGGGTGGCCTATGGCCCCAAACAATATTGCATCTGCATCAAGACATGCATCTACTGTCTCCTGCGGGAGTGGTGTACCAGTCTCGTCAATCGCCACAGCTCCCATCAGGCAATATTTATAATTAAACTGGTGATTAAATTGCTGTGCTACAGCTTCTAATACCCGAACAGATTGTTTGGTTACTTCAGGGCCAATACCATCTCCTTCAATTACTACAATTCTCTTTTTCATTTAGTTAATTCTTTTACAGATTCATTTATTATTAGCGGTCTCAAATTCTTCAATGTATGATTTTATGCTCAATAGGTAATCAATATCATCATAACCATTAATCATACAGGTCTTTTTGTAGGGATTAATTTCAAAGGATGCAGATTCACCCGTCGCATCAATGGTAATCTTTTGTTCTTCGAGGTTGATTGTTAGTGTTGCTTCATTTCCCTGTTGAAATATTTTTTGCAAAAAATCTTCACTCACTGTTACCGGCAGTAACCCATTATTCAATGCATTGTTTTTAAATATATCTGCAAAAAAACTGCTTACCACAGCGCCAAAACCATAATCCTTTATAGCCCAGGCGGCATGTTCCCTGGAAGAACCACATCCAAAATTTCTGGCCGCCACTAATATTTTTCCATTGAAGTTTTTATTATTCAAGATAAAATCTGCTTTGGGTTGCGATTCATCATTGTTATTATACCGCCAGTCACGAAATAAATTTTTTCCAAATCCATCCCGGCTGGTTGCTTTTAAAAAACGGGCAGGGATGATTTGGTCGGTGTCCACATTTTCAATATTCACCGGAACAAATCTGCTGGTTATAGTTGTAAATCCTTTACTCATGTATATTTCTGATTACTGATTATTAGTTATTCATTAACTCCCGTACATCTGTAATTACGCCGGTAATTGCAGCAGCAGCAGCTGTTAATGGACTTGCCAGCATTGTTCTTGCATTTGGTCCCTGCCTGCCTTCAAAATTTCTGTTGCTGGTACTGATGCAATATTTACCGGCGGGAATTTTATCTTCATTCATACCCAGGCAAGCGCTGCATCCTGGCTGACGTAAAATAAATCCCGCTTCTTCAAAAACTTTATGAATCCCTTCTTCCATCGCCTGCTTTTCCACCTGTTTACTTCCGGGCACTATCCATACCTCCACATCATCTGCCTTCTTCTTTCCTTTTACAAATGAAGCCACCATTCTTAAATCTTCAATCCTTGAATTGGTGCAACTGCCAATAAAAACATAATCTACTTTTTTGCCTTTGATGTTCTCTCCGGCCTGCAATCCCATATATTGTAAAGCTTTTTCAAAATTGAATTTTTCTTTCTCATTCATAGCTTTTGTAGTGGGAACTGACTCTGAAATTTTTATTCCCATCCCAGGGTTTGTTCCATAGGTAATCATTGGTTCAATATCTGCTGCATCAAACTCCAGCACTTTATCAAACGGTGCATCTGCATCACTATACAACAATTTCCATCTTTCTAGAGATGCCTCCCATTCGCCATTGGTCGGGGCAAATTGTTTTCCTTTGATGTAATCAAATGTAATATTGTCCGGTGCAATTAATCCACCCCTTGCTCCCATTTCAATACTCATATTGCAAATGGTCATTCTTGCTTCCATACTTAAGGAACGAATTGCTTCGCCGGCATACTCTACGAAATATCCTGTGGCACCGGATGCTGAAATTTTAGAAATGATATAAAGAATGATATCTTTTGAAACCACCCCATTTTTTAATTTACCCTTTACTTCAATTTTCATTTGTTTGGGTTTGGTTTGCAATAAGCATTGCGATGCCAAAACCATTTCCACTTCGCTGGTACCAATACCAAAAGCAATAGAACCAAATGCTCCATGTGTGGATGTATGACTATCACCACACACAATTGTCATACCCGGCTGAGTTATGCCTAACTCAGGGCCAATAACATGTACTATTCCCTGGAATGGATGACCCAAACCATAGAGAGCCACATTATGATTGGCACAATTAATTCTTAATTGCTCTACCTGTTTGCGGGATAATTCTTCCTTAATAGGCAAGTGCTGATTGAGTGTGGGTACATTATGGTCGGCAGTGGCGACTGTACGCTGCGGACGAAAAACTTTGATACCTCTCTTATCCAACCCGTTAAATGCCTGTGGCGATGTTACTTCGTGAATAAAATGTTTATCAATATAAAGAACCGATGGACCATTGTCAATGGTTTTTACCACATGTTTTTCCCAAATCTTATCAAAAAGCGTTTTACTCATGCTGATTTTTTTACATTGAAATCTTAAACTGTTTCAGGAACATAAGCCTGTGCCATGGCATGTAAATCCTCTTCCATCACTTCTTTCTTACTATCGGCCACTTCCAGGAATTTTTGATATAAAACATCCACATCGTTCCTGGAAAACTGGTAACCCAGTTTCTGCAAACGGTGTGCTAAAGCACTTCGCCCACTGCGTGCCGTTAGTACAATTTTACTGCCATCGGCACCCACACTTTCAGGTGTGATAATTTCATACGTCCTTGAATCTTTTAAGAAACCATCCTGGTGAATGCCGGATGAATGCGAGAAAGCATTACTTCCCACAATTGCTTTATTGGGTTGCACCGGCATACGCATCGTTTCACTTACTGCACGGCTGATGGGATTTAACTGTTTCGTTTTTATATTGGTGTAAAAACCCAGGTAAGCATGTTGCTTTAATACCATCACCACTTCTTCCAGTGAAGTATTACCAGCTCTTTCACCCAATCCATTTATCGTACATTCTATTTGCCTAGCCCCTCCTATTACCCCGGCAATTGAGTTTGCAGTTGCCAATCCCAAATCATTATGACAATGACAGGAAAGAATCGCTTTATCCAAATTGGGAACCTTGTTGATGAGGTAAGCCATCTTCTCCTGGTATTGATGCGGTAAGCAATAACCAGTTGTATCCGGAATGTTCACAACCGTTGCACCAGCAACAATAACTGCTTCTACCACTCTTGCTAAATATTCGTTGTTTGTTCTCCCTGCATCTTCGGCATAAAATTCGACATCCTCCACAAAGCTTTTAGCAAACTTTACTGCTTTCACTGCTCTCTCCAACACTTCTTCTCTTGTTGCGTTAAATTTTGCTTTGATATGATAATCGGAGGTACCGATTCCGGTATGTATGCGTGGACGAACAGCATGTTTAATAGCAGCGGCTGCCACTTCAATATCTTTCTCCACGGCACGGCTCAAGCCACATACCGTTGCATTTTTTATTAAGAAGGCAATTTCACTTACCGATTCAAAGTCTCCTGGTGAAGAAATAGGAAATCCTGCTTCCAGAACGTCCACTCCAAGTGCTTCTAACTGCAAGGCCAATTCAATTTTTTCATTTTTATTGAGTTTACAACCGGGAACTTGTTCTCCATCCCTCAATGTTGTGTCGAAGATGTAAATTCGTTTATCTGCCATAAATTGCTGTTGTAAAAGATAAAAAAACAGGCTGCTCATTTTTGTGTTGCTTGCCAATAAACAAAATTCACAGCCTGCTATAACAAATTTACCTGAAACAGTAAGGCTGCTGAAACTAAAATAAGTTTTCTTTTACACCAGCTATTCGACCCTTAAATCATTGAAACCCTTTCTGGATAAGCGTTTCAGTTAAATCAAATTACGATGCCCAACCGGAGGACAGATGAGTTGTTTCAATTAATAAAATCGCTTGAAAAAGCGGAGAAGCGGAACTTTAAATTGTTCGTAAAACGCAACTCTGCCACCAGCGATATGAAGATTATCCAGCTATTTGACGCGTTGGATAAAATGAAGGAGTATGACGAACAGTTGTTATTAAAAAACAAAAGCATTAAGAAACAGCAACTTTCCAATTTAAAAGCCCATTTATACAAACAAATACTTGCGAGTGTTCGTATTTTAAAAGATGAACACAACATTGAACTGCAGTTGCGTGAGCAGATGGATTATGCCCGAATTTTATTTAACAAGGGACTTTACTTGCAAACGCTGAAAATTATAGATAAGATAAAAGAAAATGCCCGGTCGCATAATCAGCACACTTTTTTGTTGCAAACATTAATATTTGAAAAAAAGATTGAAACATTGTATATAACAAGAAGTATGGAAAACCGCGCAGAGTTATTAGCTGTGGAAGTGGATAAACTGAATAACTGTCTTGCTATAATTGGAAAACTTTCCAATCTTTCATTGCAATTATATGGCTGGTACATAAAACATGGACATGCACGAAACAAAAAAGATGAAGATTCCATAAAACGTTTTTTTCAATCCGGCTTGCCAACTAATGTAAAAAACTATGATGGCTTTTATGAAAAAATGTATTTATACCAGAGCTATAGCTGGTATGGATTTATTCTTCAGGATTTAATTATGTACTACCGCTACACACAAAAATGGGTTGACCTGTTTGAACAGGAACCATCGATGAAAAAAGTAGAAGCACAGTATTATATAAAAGGGTTGCACAATTTACTGAATGCGCATTTCCTATTGCAAAACATCCGAAAATTTGATGAAACGCTACACCAATTTGAAAATTTTTACCGCAGCAAAGAAGGAAATGCCAATGACAATAACCGGGTGCAAACTTTTATGTACCTGTACGTAGCCAAAATCAACAAACACTTTTTGGAAGGCAGTTTTACGCAGGGATTGAAATTAGTTCCGCATTTAGAAGAAAAGCTGGATGAGTTTGAAACGAAATTGGATTTACACCGCATTCTTGTTTTCTATTATAAAATTGCCTGTCTGTACTTTGGTAGTGGTAACAATGAGAAAACGATTGACTATCTCAATAAAGTAATTCAATGGAAGATTGATTTGCGTACCGACTTACAATGTTATGCCCGGCTTCTTCACCTCATTGCTCATTTTGAAATGGGTAATTACGATATACTGGAGCATTTGATAAAATCGGTTTATCGTTTTATGGCGAAGATGGAAAACCTGAGTGTGGTGGAAGAAGAGATATTTAAGTTCATCCGCAAATCATTCCACTTAAACCCCAAACAGTTTAAGGATGCCTTTACTTCTTTACGGGAGAAATTGAAGAAGTATGAAGACAACCCATTAGAAAGCCGCTCCTTTATGTACCTCGATATTATTTCCTGGCTGGAGAGTAAAATTGAAAATGTGCCGGTGCAGGATATTATCAGGGAGAAATATTTGAAAAGGGAGAAGAACAAGAAACAAACAGCTTAAGCAATCAATGATTGCTCATCCCAAAACTTAAACTCATCCATCTCTTTTTCCATCATCGCCACAATCTTATCATTGCAGAGATTGCCAATACTTCCTTCGTGAAGCCCCCTCCCTGCCTCCCCCAAAGGTGGAGGAGTAAAGTTTCCTTTTTCTACCTGCTTACCAATCGTTTTATACGCCTCTCGGAAACTCATACCTTTCATCACCAAATTATTTACCGCTTCCACCGTAAACAGGTATCTATATTTTTCATCTTCCAGTATGTCCTCCTTCACTTTCATATTGCCCAGCATCAGCTGCATCATATCCATACAACTGCGGAGTTTTTCAAAGGCAGGAAAGAGTTGTTCTTTCAGCAATTGAAAATCCCGGTGATAACCAGAGGGCAGATTATTAGCTACAAAAGCAATTTCATTGGGTAATGCCTGCAGTTGATTGCATTTGGCTCTTATCAGTTCAAATACATCCGGATTCTTTTTATGCGGCATGATGCTGCTGCCTGTGGTCAATTCGTCTGGAAATGAAATAAAACCAAAATTCTGGTTCATATACAAACAGCAATCATAAGCCAGTTTGCTCAGTGTAGCTGCGGTGTTGCTGATGGATTGCGCTACAATTCTTTCACTCTTGCCCCGACTCATTTGCGCTGCTACTACATTGTAGTTAGGAGATTCAAATCCCAGCAATTGAGTAGTCAATGTTCTGTTTAATGGAAAAGAGGAACCATAACCCGCTGCAGAACCCAGTGGATTTTTATTTACTACTTTATACGCCGATTGAAAGCTGATAACATCATCCACTAAACTCTCCGCATAAGCTCCCAGCCACAAACCAAATGAAGAAGGCATGGCAATTTGCAAATGCGTATAACCTGGTAGTAAAATATTTTTATGCTTTTCACTTAATTCAATCAACAAATCGAATACTGATTTAGCCGACTGAACCGTTTTTTCAATTTCTGCTCTTAAGAACAATTTTATATCTACCAGCACCTGGTCATTACGACTTCTTCCACTGTGTATCTTCTTTCCTACTTCA
Organism: Chitinophagaceae bacterium; assembly: GCA_035703165.1. Classification (GTDB taxonomy): domain Bacteria; phylum Bacteroidota; class Bacteroidia; order Chitinophagales; family Chitinophagaceae; genus AWTP1-9. Next base: position 5,189 of record DASSYR010000004.1, on the reverse strand, counting down.
CCTAAACGTTGAGTGAGCAATAGTTCTATTTGAGAATGGATATCCTCCACCTCATTTTGAATTTCAAATTTTGAATTTTGAATTTCTGAGTAAATTAATTGAAGTTCCTTAACCAGAATTCTTTTCTCATCAGCAGTTAGCAAACCAATCGTCTCCAGCATGGTAACATGGGCGATGGAACCAAGCACATCGTACTTAGCTAAATACAAATCCATCTCCTTATCATTTCCCACAGTAAATTTTTCTACTGCGTCGGATACTGTTGTGTTCTTTTGCCAGAGCTTCATAATTATTGTTTCAGGTTACCAGTTTCAGGTTTCAGGGTTTGGGAATTTGTTCCAGTTTTCCTCAACCCATTGGATATATTTATTTATTTTTTTACTTACTGTATCATACTCATTTCTAAGTCTTTTATACAAAACCTCGTCTTTTAGCGAGCCGGTTTCAAACAAAAAATCAAGATGTAGAATTGTTTCATCGGTTTCAGCATGACTATAAACAAGATACTTAATAAAATCGGCCTTATATCTTCTGCGCCCATAACCTTCTACTATCATAGCAGTTACCGACTTAGCAGAACGTCTCACCTGCTCCCCTCCTTCAAACAATTCAAACTTAGGCAAAGACATTGTCATTTTGTGAATCTCGACAGCAAGTCTTTTTGACTCTGTGTATATTTCAAGGTCTTTGTAACTTTTCATACGCTTTGGTTTAACCTGCAACTGGAAACGTGTAACCGGTAAACTATTGTAGTAGTTGACCTAATAGCTGAATATACAACTCAATCCCTTCATAAACCTCGTTTACATAAATATACTCATCTGCGGTGTGACTTCTTGCACTGTCGCCGGGACCCATTTTCAACGCCGGGAAAGGCATCAATGCTTTATCGGATGTAGTGGGTGAACCATAGTAAGTTCTTCCCAGCTTAATTCCGGATTTTACCAATGGATGTTCCAGAGCTATAGATGATGAACGTAACCGGGTACTTCTTGGATTCACTTCACTTTGAATATGCTGTTTTATCGTTTCGATAATTTCTTCGTGAGTATATAATTCATTCACCCGTACGTCAATCACAAACTTACATTGTGCCGGCACCACATTATGTTGTTTATTATCTGTTTCAATAACCGTTACACTCATTTTTACCGGCCCGAGCAAATCAGATACTTTCGAAAATTTATAAGATGAAATCCACTGAATATCTTTTACTGCTTTGTACAAAGCATTCTCTCCTTCCTCTCTGGCCGCATGACCAGCTTTGCCATGAGCAATACAATCTAACACCAGCAACCCTTTTTCAGCAACTGCCATTTGCATTTGCGTTGGTTCACCCACAATAGCACAGGCCCCCTGACCCCCAAAGGGGGAAGCACTGCCAAGGCCAGTTTCTGATAAAAAGAATTCATCTTTCAATAACATTTCAATACCATTTGCACCTGAAATCTCTTCTTCTGCTGTTGCTGCTATGATGAGATTATACTTTAAATCCTGTTTATTGTAATAATATAAGAAAGTAACTATCAAACTCACCAAACAACCCCCGGCATCATTGCTGCCCAGGCCAAATAATTTTCCATCCTTTTCTATTGGTGAAAATGGGTCGAGTGTATATCCTTTGTTAGGCTTTACTGTATCATGATGTGAATTAAGCAGGATAGTTGGTTTGCTTGCATCAAAATATTTATTCTTTGCCCACACATTGTTACCTGAACGATAATGGACAACTCCTCTTTCTCCCAAAAACCGGCAAATAATACCAGCAGTCTGGTCTTCTTCTTTGCTGAAAGACGGAGTAGCAATCAGTTCTTTTAACAAACTGACCGCCCCCTCCCAATCTCCCCCAAAGGGAGAGGAGTTGTCAACTCCTGTAATATCGTTTTGCTGTACACTCATACATCAACTTTCAATAATCGTGGTGCCTGATTTACCTTCTATTAATTCAGTAAGATTCTCTGCTTTACCAATGATTACTCTTTTTACACCGCTGTTCAATGCAGCAAAGGCATTATCCAGCTTAGGAATCATGCCGGCAAATATAGCAGCCCCCCCGCCCCCCGATGGGGGGATTTTAAGTTGCTGATAATATTCCCAGCTTAACTTATTTATTACAGAGTTTTCATCATCTATATCTGATAATACACCTTCTTTCTCGAACGAATAAACAAGCGTAACATCATAAAACTTACTCAGCAACTTTGCCACTTCCTGCGCCATAGTATCAGCATTGGTATTTAAAATTTGTCCTTTACCATCATGTGTCAATGGAGCAACAACAGGCGTAAGCCCATTATTCAATAATAACTGCCAACTATCAACAGTCAGTTGTGAACTTTTTACATCTCCCACAAAACCATAATCAACTTCTTTCACCGGCCTTTTTGTTGCGGGAATCAAATTCGCATCAGCACCGGTAACACCAATAGCATTACAACCATTGGCCTGGAGTTGTGCTACAATCTTTTTATTTACCAATCCGCCATACACCATCGTCACCACATCAATTGTTTCGGCATCAGTTATTCTCCTTCCATCTACGTATTTTGATTCAATACCCAACTTATCACCAATCTTTGTCGCCACTTTACCTCCGCCATGAATCAAAACCTTTCTTCCTTTTAATTGCGCAAATGATTGTAAGAATGAAGAAAGCTTTGTTTCGTCATCAACGATATTCCCTCCAACCTTTATTACAAACAATGACTCCATGTAACATTCATTATTTAGCTTTCAAAATTTCACTCAGCACCGCCTGTGCTGCCCACACTCTGTTACTTGCTTGTTGCGTAACGATACTATTAGCACTATCCAATATTTCATCACTCAACTCTACATTTCTTCTAACCGGCAAACAGTGCATCACTTTAGCGTTATTAGTCAGCTTTAATTTATCCTGGGTCAGCATCCACTCCGGATCATTACAATAAATTTTACCGTAATCATTAAAGGTGCTCCAGTTTTTTACATATACGAAATCAGCATCTTTCAAGGCTTCGTCCTGGTTATGGGTGATGGTAGCCCCTTTAGTGAATTGTTCATCCAATTCATATTCTTCCGGGTGGGTGATAACAAAATCCGCTTCACCCCATGCATTTATCCATTGAGAAAAACTATTCGCTACACATTGCGGCAAAGGCTTTACGTGTGGCGCCCATGTTAAAACAATCTTAAGCCCCTTCCCGGCCTTCCCCTTTGGGGAAGGAGATAAATTCAAACACTCCTTTATAGTAATAATATCTGCCAATGATTGTAACGGGTGCAGTGTAGCACTTTCCAAACTCACCACCGGAATACCAGCATACTTTAAAAACTGTTTAATGTACAATTCGCTGTAATCATCTTCCCTGTTTTTTAACGAAGGAAAAGTTCTTATCGCCAGTATGTCAAAATATTTTCCCATGATAGGTGCAGCATCTTTTACATGCTCCACGGTATTACCACTCATGATGGCTTCTTCCTCAAACTCCAGTGCCCAGCCCTCACTTCCCACATTGAAGATTATTGCTTCCATTCCCAGGTTCTGTGCAGCAATTTGTGTACTCAGCCTCGTACGCATACTTGGATTAAGAAACAAACAACCAATGCGTTTATTTGCACCGAGTGTTTTATCCTTAAATGGATTGGCTTTGTACTCCAATGCTTTTTCCACCAGAGCATTGACGGCCTCCCCAACCCCTCCAAAGGAGAGGCTAATAATGTCGTTTACCGAAGTGAAGTGTTTCAACTCTATACGTTTTTTCTTTTTGTTCAAATCAATCTTGCAAGGCTTCTTTGTTCTGTCCTTCTCCCCCGTTGGGAGAGTTAGAGGGGGCCATTATTTCTTCTTTAATCGCTTCAATAAATTGTTCTGCATCTCTTTTACGCAATGCCAATGAAGGCAACAAACGAATCACATTTGGTTTTGCCTCACCCGTAAATATCTTTTGATTGAATAGTAAATTCTTCTTTAAATCCTTCAACTCTTCCGGAACATCAAAACCAATCATCAATCCTCTTCCCCTTACATTCTTCAGCTGCGAAATCTTTTTTAACTCTTCTCTTAAGTAGAAACCAACTGTAGCAGCATTGCCTAATAATTTTTCTTCTTCAATTATTTCCAGGACTGCCAAAGCAGCGGCACAAGCCAAATGATTACCACCAAAAGTGGTTCCTAATTGAAAATGTTTGGGCCTGATATGAGGAGCAATGATAATTCCGGCCACAGGAAAACCATTACCCATTCCTTTGGCCATGGTATAAATATCAGCACTCACACCGGCAAAGTCATGACTGAAAAATTTACCACTTCTTCCATAACCGCACTGAACACTGTCAGCAATATAAACAGCGCCATATTCATCACAGAGTTGACGAATCTTTTGCAGGAAAGAATTCTCTGCCACATTAATTCCGCCCACGCCCTGTATGCCTTCAATAATTACAGAAGAAATCTCTTTACCGTTTTTCTTAAAACAATCTTCCAAAGCCTGTTCATCATTCAAAGGAAGAAAAATTACATTATCTGTTTCATTAACCGGTGCGATATAATTTTTATTATCGGTAGCAGAAACAGCCAACGATGTTCTTCCATGAAAAGATTTACTGAACGCAACAATCTTCTTTCTTCCGTTATGAAACGAAGCCAGCTTCAACGCATTCTCATTTGCTTCAGCTCCACTGTTACAAAGAAATAACTGGTAATCTTCTTTACCGGAAACTTTACCCAGTTTCTCTGCCAACTGTTGTTGTAAAGGAATGCGAATGGAATTGGAATAAAAAGCAATCTTTTCTAATTGCTCTTCAATTCGTTTTACCCAATGAGGATGCGTATGACCAATGCTGATTACTGCATGACCACCATAGAGGTCTAAATACTGTTCACCTTTATCATCCCACACATAAGAGCCTTTAGCTTTTACGATAGTGATTTCATTAATCGGATATACGTCGAATAAATTCATTATGTCTTAAGTTATAAGTTTTAAGTGGTTCTTACCTTATTTATCAAAGCTATCAGCATCGCTTTTACTTCATTAATTATTTTCAATAATTCTTCATAAGTATCAGCTGACAGATACTTTAAATCTTTTGAAAGAATGACATAGTATTCAGCTTCATTTGCAGAGCCCAATGCTATATTTAGAAAATTTGCAAAATCCAGTTGTGATTTTTTCCCACATCCTTCTGCAATATTTGCCGGGATAGAT
>DASSYR010000062.1:0-15711 GCA_035703165.1 Chitinophagaceae bacterium | reverse complement strand
TTTCAGAAATATAACATTAACGTCAAATTATAAATTGATATGAGTAAAAAATTATGGTGGATAATAGGAGGACTGCTGGTAATTATAATAGCCTTAGTAGGATTGAAGAAATTGGGTGTAATTGGAAAAGAAGAAGGTTTGAAAGTAGCCACAGAAAAAGTAGTGAAACGAACTATTATTGAAACTGTAACGGCTAGTGGCAAAATTTATCCTGAGATTGAAGTTAAAGTGAGTCCGGATATAAGTGGTGAAATAACTGAATTATATGTTGAAGAAGGAGATAGTGTTCGTAAGGGACAGTTACTGGCAAGGATTTATGCGGACATTTATAATTCCCAAAGAGATCAGGCGGCAGCAATCGTTAACCAGCAATCTGCTCTGGTAGAAAATACAACAGCAACACTGGCAGCAATTGAAGCGAGATTAAACCAGGCAAGAGTTAACTATGACAGGCAAAAGCGATTGTTGGATGAAAAAGTAATTTCCCAGGCAGAGTTCGAAACGGCTGACAATGCTTTAAAAACGGCGGTGGCAGATTATAATGCTGCTTTAAAATCTATAAAAGGTGGGCAGGCAGCAGTACAAAGCGCCCAGGCCCAGTTACAAAAAGCAGATAAAGATTTAGGTCGTACAACCATTTTGGCTCCCATGAGTGGCATTGTATCGCTGCTTGCAGTTAAAAAAGGCGAAAGAGTAGCCGGTAACAGTTTTAATGTTGGTACAGAAATTTTGCGTATTGCAGATATGAATTTGATTGAAGTGCGGGTGGATGTTGGAGAAAACGATATACCCAAAGTAAAAATTGGCGATAGTGCCGATGTGGAAGTAGATGCATACAACGACAGAAAGTTTAAAGGTGTGGTGACTCAGATAGCTGGCACAAGTAAAAGTTTAAGTAGTAATACGCTATCCGCAGCCTCTTCAACAGATGTGACCAATTATGAAGTAAGAATAAGACTTGATAAGAATTCTTATCTTGATTTGATTCGAACTACTAAATCCAAAAAAACGTTTCCCTTCCGTCCCGGTATGAGCGCCAATGCCGATATCAAAACAAGAAGCGCTTTAAATGTTATATCAGTTCCTATTTTATCAGTGGCTACCCGTGAAAAGGAAGATGAAAAATCAAAAGTTGTTGCCAAAGAGAGAAAGGAAAAAGAAAAAGCAGAAGGCAAAGAAACGGATACCCAAGTATTAAATGCTGAAGACCTGGATGTAGTAACATTTGTTTACCAACAGGATGGAACCGTTAAAAAAGTTAAAATAAAAACAGCTATCCAGGATAATGAATATATTGAAGTAGTAGAGGGTCTTAAAGAAGGAGATGAGGTAATCAGTGCCCCGTATAATGCCATTGCAAAAACGCTAAAAGACGGACAAAAGGTAAAAGTAGTTCCAAAAGAAAAATTGTATGAGACTAAAAAATAAATGCTAAAACCAATTATCAGGCGATGAAGAACCCCCTTCATCGCTTTTTGTTTTTATAATTCAAATTATATAAGTAATGCAATTAGGGATATTAGGAGGCGGGAGTTTTGCAACAGCGTTGGCAAAATTATTAACGGATAATGGTAACACCATCAATTGGTATGTAAGAAACAAACAAACCGTTGACCATATTTTCAATCGTCATCATAACCCCAATTATTTGAGTTCTGTATATTTTGATACTCAAAAGCTTTTGTTAAGCAGCAACATTGAGGAAACTATTCAGCAATCAGAGTGTATTGTTTTAGCTATCCCTTCTATGTATATTCATGACTCATTGAAGAGCTTATCAAAGGAAGTGTTTAAAGAGAAGAAGATAGTTTCTGCTGTAAAGGGAATTATGCCTGAACACATACTTTTGGTAAACGATTATTTAAATCAACAGTTTAACGTTCCTCTCGAAAATTATTATTGTATAATGGGCCCTTGCCATGCAGAAGAAGTAGCGGCAGAAAAATTATCTTATCTAACCTTTTCAGGAGTAGATGAAAATCTAACGCAACAAATTGCCTGTCGGTTTAAGACGGATTATTTAAATACCATTATTAATGACGATATATATGGAGTTCAATTTGCAGCCATTTTAAAAAATATTTACGCCTTAGCTGCGGGCATTGCGCATGGTTTGGAATACGGAGATAACTTTTTAAGTGTACTGATTGCCAATGCGGCAGATGAGATGGCTGGTTTTCTCAGAAAAGTAGGTGTTCGAAATATGGAAGTAGGGATTCATCACGAAATTATTCCCGGAGTACAAACTGTTTTTCCATTAAAAAAATCTGCTAATTACGCAGCATCAGTTTACCTGGGAGATTTATTAGTTACCTGTTATTCTTTATTTAGTCGTAACCGTACCTTCGGAAATATGATTGGTAAAGGGTATAGTGTTAAATCTGCCCAATTAGAACTAAATATGGTGGCTGAAGGGTATAATGCCAGCAGGTGCATTTATATTATTAATGAAAAAGTTAACGCTGAAATGACAATAGCTGAAACAGTGTATAAAATTTTGTGGGAAAATTTAAACCCACGATATGGTTTTAAACGTATAGAAGAGACACTTATTTGATTTTATAACAATTAACAACCTTTTATTAGGAAGAAAAATGAAACGTGGTAGATTTTTTTTAACTTTGTACTGTCATAGGTGTAAAACTAATAAAAATGCCTTTTTCCTTTAGTAATTTTAGCACCATAACCATTATTGCAATGGTTTGTTTTCTAACCATTGGAGAACTCATTAAAGCAGTTCGTCAACATTTCCTGCACAAATAATTCTGAGCTTCCGAACCTTTTTGAATCCTTTTTGTTTTAAAAGGAAACTCGTTATGCCAGGTACAGTTATTAAAAAAATAAGGGAAGATAGACATTTAACACAGGAATATGTTGCCCAAAAAATGGGTATTTCCCAAAATGCTTACAGCAAAATTGAAAATAATATTACCCAACTTACCATAAACCATTTAAAAAAAATATCCGAAATTCTGGATGTATCGGTGAATGATTTACTAAAAGATGATTTTGAAATTTATAAACCAATTGATGTTTCAAAAGATGAGCTTACAAAAGAAAACTTATTAATATTAACTGATCATTTAAAGGATAAAATTCTCTCAAAAGAATCAGGAAAAAATCAAATTTATACAAAAATAATGGCCTTATATAAAAAGGCAGACGACTTACTTACAGATGTTATTTAGCTAAAAAATAAATCAGAAGCTATACGATCTGCAAATAATTTGCCTTTATTATTTAAAACAATGCTCGGCTGGATAGTTAATATTCCCCAGGCAAATTTCTTATCCATACAAGCGTTTAGTATTTTCTCGCCGTAATCTTCACCAAATTTTTCTGCTACAAAATTTAAGTTAAGTCCCTCAGCCGTTCTTAACGATGTCATTATATACTCGTTTAATTGTTGAGTTAAACTGAGTTCTTCTTTTTCAAAAGGGATGGTATTTTTATTAAGCGCTTCAATATATAAGGCATTGTTGGAAATATTCCATTGTCGTGACTGGCCATTATGGGAATGAGCCGATGGCCCTAGTCCTAAATAGTTTTTTCCCAGCCAATAGCTGCTGTTGTGTTTACTCCTTAAGCCGGGCAGAGCAAAATTAGAAACCTCATAATGCTCGTATCCCGCCTTAGAAAGAATGTTTGTCATTTGTAAAAAATGTCTCGCCTGCTTTTCCGGGTCAACAGCTTCCTTTTTTTGTTGTTGTATCATTTTATTTAATGCTGTCTTAGGTTCTACCGTTAACGCGTAGCAGGAAATATGAGGGATTTTTAATTTAACAGCTTTTTCTAAATTTATTTGCCAATGTTCATCGGATAAGCTTGGCCCACCATAAATTAAATCAATGGAAAAATTTTCAAATCCGGCTTCCCAAACCTCTTTAATGCATATTTGAGCCTGTTTGGCATTATGTGCCCTGTTCATCCATTGTAAATCTTCCTCAAAAAAAGATTGAATGCCAATGCTGAATCGGTTAATACCAATTTGTTTCCATTGCATTAACCTTTCATAACTGATATCATCCGGATTGGCTTCAATGGTAATTTCCGGGTTATTGGTAATGCGATAGTTTGTGTAAATAGTTTCCAGAATTTTCTTAATCTCATTAATTAATAAAATACTGGGAGTACCGCCGCCAAAATAAACAGTTTCAATATCTTCCTCACCCAGGTAAGATTTCTGTAATTTAATTTCATTCAATAAAGCTGAAACAAAATCGTTTTTTAATCTTGTTGACGTGCTAAAATGAAAGTTACAATAATAACAAGCCTGCTTGCAAAAAGGGATGTGTATATAAATGCCGGCCATAGCTTGTGTTTACTATCTTTATGTTATTGTTTATGCAAAGAAGGTTGATTATTTATCTGCTGGTATTTACAAGTTTACTTGTTAATACCATAAGAGCGCAGCAAAATTACCTGCTTCATTATTATTTTATTGACAAAGATAGTTTGTTCAATAAAAAGCCATTGGGTTTGCAGGAAAACTTTGTTAACCAAGCTGATTGCCTGGTTTATCTTTTTAAAATAACATCAACGCTTCACGCCAAAGGCTATGTAGCAGCTTCCGTAGATAGTGCCTGGTATGATTCTACATCTGCAAACGTAATGCTGTTTGTCGGTAAAAAATACCAGTGGGCACAATTGCATATTTCCCAGTCGGAAATAAAAGTTTTGGAAAATCTTAATCTCTCTCAAAAATATTTTTTAAACCAACCTCTTAATATAGAACAATTACAAGCAGTGGAACGAAAACTATTGGATTATTATGAAGATATAGGATTCCCCTTTGCCCGTATTTGGCTTGATAGTGTTCTGTTTAACGATGAAAATGTTTCAGGCAATTTAAGAATAGATAGGGGACCGATATATAAAATTGATAGTATGCGTTTAATCGGCAATGCCAGGATTGACAATGATTTTTTGCAACAGTTTTTAGATATAAAAAATGGCAGTGTATATAGAAAAGAAAAATTGGAGCAAATTACCAGTCGCTTACGGCAATTACCTTATTTACAGGAAGAAAAACCCTGGGATATGACCATGTTGGGAAATGGCGCTACAGTTAATCTTTACCTCAAACAAAAACGCAGTAGCCAGGTAAACGGATTGGTAGGATTTTTACCCTCCAACCAGCAATTCGCCGGGCAAAAAAAATTATTGATAACAGGAGATTTTAATTTGAATTTGCAAAATCAATTTGGGAAAGGAGAAAATATTCGTGTTAACTGGCAGCAGATACAGCCAAGTTCTCCAAGATTATTTCTCGCTTATCAGCAGCCATATTTACTAAACTCGCCTTTTGGGATTGATTTTTCGTTTGATTTATTAAAAAAAGATAGCTCCTATGTAAATGTAAACCTGCAGATAGGAACACAATATCATTTTTCATCTACACAATCAGGCAAGTTACTCATTCAGAATTTCAGAACCATTTTACTAGATGTGGATACCAACAGCGTTAAATTTAGTAAGCGTTTGCCGGCTCAAGCCGATGTAAGTACAATTAATCTTTTAGCAGAGTATGAGTTAATTAATACAAATTATCGCTTTAACCCACGCCGGGGGAACGAATTAAAGCTAACGGTAAGTACCGGTACACGAAGGGTGAAAAAGAACAACTCTATTACCGAATTAAGAGACAATTCGGGATTTAATTATTCATCCTTATACGATTCTGTAAAATTAAAATCCTATGTTTTTAGAGGCAGAATTGCCGGTGCACATTTTTTCCCGCTTGGTAAACAGGCAACGTTTAAAATAGCGGGAGATTTTGGATGGTTACAAAGTCCAGCTATTTTTAGAAACGAGTTATTTCAATTGGGTGGTTACCGATTATTAAGAGGTTTTGATGAAGAAAGTATTTTTGCTTCCCGCTATGTGGTAAGCAGTTTTGAATATCGTTATTTAATCGGACAGAATTCCTATCTGTTTACTTTTACGGATGGAGGATGGGCTCATAATAAAAGCCAGTTTGCTAATATCCGAAATACATATATAGGAGTTGGTTTTGGAATGTCGTTCGAAACAAAAGCAGGACTGTTTAATATTAGTTTTGCTGCAGGAAAAAGAGACGATTTGCCCCTTAATCTTCGACAGGCTAAAATTCATTTTGGTTATATAAACTTTTTTTAAACAGAGCTCGTTTATCATAATTAAGATAAATACTTTTGTAAATATTGAAACCGGTTTATTTAATATTAGTTTTGCACCTGTACTTTTTACCCTTTGTTACAGCCCAAAATAGTGATAGCAGTATATCCATTCCAAAAATAAATTTATCTTCTTCGCCAGATGTTTCTTCCTCCCCTGATTATGAGACTGATACCACCACTTTGTCTTCAATTTCAAACAACCAGAATGTTATTGTAAAGCAGTTTGACAAAAGAGAAATGCTGGAGAAAAATGACATATTTAATATGTTGGCTAAGGGTATTTTTAAAATCGAAAAATTTAATTTATCTCAAAGAAAAGATTGGCTTTTCTATTTAATAGCTGGAATGCTTTTTTTATTAGCTGTACTAAAACAGTCTTATTCCAAATATTATAACAACCTTTTTCGGCTTTTTTTCAAAACAACATTTCGCCAGGCACAACTAAAAGAGCAAGTGTTTCAGGCGCAATTGCCCAGCTTATTATTTAATTTATTTTTCTTTATATCTGCCGGCACTTATCTTTTCTTATTAATGGGATATTTTGATGTTCAATTTGTAAAAGAAAAATGGCAACAATTAGGAATTTGTATCGGTTTAGTCAGTGCATTTTATTTAGTAAAAATGCCTTTATTATGGATTATGGGTTTGGTATTGGAGGTAAAAAGAACCACGGAAACATACACTTTTATTGTGTTGTTAGTAAATAAACTGTTAGGTATATTATTGGTTCCTTTTATTATTATATTAGCTTTTGGAAATAGCATCATGGTAAATGTAGCGTTAACCCTTTCATTATTAATGATTAGCGGAGTGTTTATTTATAGAATGATACGATCGTATTTCCCAATACATCAAGATATTAAAGTCAGCAAATTTCACTTTTTTCTGTACCTTTGTGCCTTTGATATAACACCGCTTTTATTGATATACAAGGTGTTGATAAAGTTTTTTTGAGATTTATTATATCTTTGCAAAATATTTTACCACATTAGTATGATTAAAAACGGGCATTCAAAAAAAATAGCTGGTAAATCTATTACAAAAATCCTCATTACTCAACCTAAACCTGATTCAGACAAATCTCCTTATTTTGAATTGGTAAAGAGGTATAATGTTGATCTTGATTTTTATCCTTTTATTCGGGTAGAAGGAATCCCCTCAAAAGAATTTCGCAAACAAAAAATTGAAATTGCAAATTATACTGCGGTAATTTTTACCAGTAGAAATGCTATTGATCATTTTTTTCGCATTTGCGAAGAAATGAAAATTAACATATCACAGGATACCAAATATTTCTGTATTACCGAAGCTGTGGCTTTATACCTGCAAAAGTTTATTCTTTATAGAAAACGCAAAGTATTTTACGGAGCAGACGGAAGCAACAAAAGCTTGTTTGATGTTATTAATAAACACAAAGAAAACGAGAAGTTTTTATATCCTTGTTCCGAATCAGTAGATAATGAAATAACCAGTTGGTTAAGAGGCCATAATTGTGAATATGCAACCCCGGTTTTGTACAAAACAGTTAGTAATGATGTTACCGGAATATTATCTCGAACAGAATATGATATAATCTGCTTTTTTACCCCCAGTGGTGTAAAAAGCCTTTTGGAAAATGTGCCCAAATTCAAGCAGAACGGTACTTTGTTTGGAGCATTTGGAACCAATACAATGAAAGCCATTGAAGAAGCCGGATTACAATTACACATTAAGGCACCAGAGCCCCAGGCCCCCAGCATGGTGTCGGCTTTGGAACGCTATCTGGTAACAAAAAACAAAAAATAAAATTTGCATTTTTTTATTGAGGGGACAACAATTAAAAGTTGTCCCTGTTTTATTTTAAAAAGTATTTCATGTCAAATCATGTTAACAAACTAATAAATGAATCAAGCCCATATTTATTACAGCATGCACATAATCCGGTTAACTGGTATCCGTGGGGTGATGAAGCCCTGTTAAAAGCAAAACAAGAAAATAAACCTATCTTGATAAGCATAGGTTATGCAGCCTGTCATTGGTGCCATGTAATGGAAAAAGAAAGTTTTGAGGACGAAGAAGTTGCTGCAATAATGAATGAACATTTTGTTAATATAAAAATAGATAGGGAGGAAAGACCGGACATTGATCATATTTATATGGATGCAGTACAAGCAATGACAGGAAGCGGAGGCTGGCCATTGAATGTATTTTTAACTTCCGATACAAAGCCATTTTACGGGGGTACCTATTTTCCCCCGGTAAGAGCATTTAACCGCCCCTCGTGGAAAGAGGTACTTTACGGAGTTGCCAAAGCATACAAAGAAAATAAACAGGAATTGACGGTTCAGGCAGAAAACCTGATTCAACATTTACAGAATGCTAATTCATTTGGACAAACAAAGGCCAATGCAGAAATTCCGGAAGCCGAATTGTTCACACCTCAACATATAAATCTGGCATATCAAAACCTGATGAAGACAGCAGATTTGGTAGAAGGAGGCTTTGGTAGAGCACCTAAATTTTTACAAACATTTTCAATTAGCTGGTTACTTAAATATTTCCATGTTAGTAAAGACGAAAAGGCATTAAAACAAGCCTGTTTAAGTTTAGATAAAATGATTTATGGAGGTATTTACGATCAAATAGGAGGAGGAATAGCCCGCTACAGCACCGATAATGAATGGTTGCTTCCACATTTTGAAAAAATGCTATATGACAATGCATTACTTATTTCAACCCTGGCAGATGCGTATTTAATTACAAAAAATAAAGAATACGAAAGGATAATTCACAAAACAATTGAATTTGTTGAAAGAGAAATGTTATCATCAGAAAACCTTTTTTTGTCTGCTTTAGACGCAGATAGTGATGGAGAAGAGGGGAAATTTTATGTTTGGACAAAAGAAGAAATAAACGAAGTTTTAAAAGAAGATTCGGAATTATTTTGTTCATTTTTCGACATAACGGAGAAAGGTAACTGGGATGGGAAAAATATACTTCAAATAAAAATGTCCTATGAGCATTTTGCAGAAAAAAATAGTATTGATGCCGAAATTTTAAAGGATAAATTAAATAGTTGTGCTACTATTTTGTTAAGCCAACGAAACAAAAGAGAAAGGCCTCTTACAGACGATAAGATTTTATTGGGTTGGAATGCTTTAATGAATACAGCTCTTAGCAAAGCTTTTGCTGCAACCGGCAGAGAAGCGTATAAAAAAATGGCTATTGCCAATATGGAAGCGCTACTAGAAAAGTTTAATGCAGAAAACAACCGGTTATTTCACACATATAAAAGAGGGGTAGCAAAATATCCCGCCTTTTTAGACGATTATGCCTTTTTAATCCAGGCCTTGATTTATTTACAGGAAATAACATCAAATACTGAGTGGCTAATGAAAGCCAAAGAGCTGACGGAATTTGTAAAAGAGAATTTTGAAGAAAAAGAAACAGGTTTTTTTTACTTTACAGAAAGTAGCCAAAAAGATGTTATTGTACGAAAAAAAGAGGTTTATGATGGAGCCACACCTTCAGGAAACTCGGTAATGGTTTTAAATTTAATTTATTTATCAATTATTTTTAATATACCCACCTGGCAGGAGCAGGCCACAAAAAGCCTTTCATCCCTTTTACAGACCGTAATAAGATATCCGGGCTCATTTGGGGTGTGGGTGTCCGCACTTATTGACCAATGTGTGGGTATTAATGAAATTGCCATTGTAGGTCCCCAATTTGACGTATTTAGAGATAAATTAATAAGCCATTATCTCCCCAATAAAATTCTGCAAACCTCTTTAAACGTAAATACAGCCTTCCCTTTACAGAACAGAAAGCCGGGTTCAAATAAAACCCTACTTTTTTTGTGCAAAAACTATACCTGTCTTCAACCGGTTACAACCGTAAATTCCCTTCTTGAACTTATAGTAAAAACCCAGTTACCCATACACAATAAATGAGTACTAATATCGTTTTGGTTAAACTAGCTTTTGAATTTTGGATTTTAAAACAAATAATATTAGCATTGTGGCAGATATGATAAGAAGAAATGTCTTTTTATTGTTAGATTTGTCAATTCCTCCCAGAAATTGTAAGATCATGAAGAACCAACTGTTAAGTTTGCTGGCTTTTATAATTATTGCAGCACTTACCCCATCTTGTAAATTAGGTAAGTCTTCAAAAACTACTACCTATAATGGACAACTAAGGGGGGTATCTTATTTAACACCACAGGGCATAGGTAAGCCTTACGGAATGGTGTATATACCCCAGGGAACTTTTCACATGGGGCCTAGTGATGAGGATGTAAATTTTTCTTTTACATCACGCAATCGTAGTGTTTCCATAAATGGTTTTTGGATGGATGCCACTGAAATAACAAACAGCGAATATAAGCAGTTTGTTTATTGGGTAAGAGATTCCGTTGCAGCCGAACTGGCCCAAATACCCCGGGACCCTAAAACAGGAAGTTTTGATCAGAAAAAAATTCAGGCTCTTTGGAAAGATAAAAATGTGTATGAAAAGATTAATGGAATGATATTGGCTCCGGACGACCGTGTTTTTGGCCGGATGGAAATAGACCCTGATAAATTGAAATATAAAGAAGAGTATGTTGATTACAGAGTTGCTGCTTTTCGCAGGCCCGACGAACCTCGTTCAAAGTTCATTGTTCGTAATGAAGTAAAAGTTTATCCGGATACACTTGTATGGGTAAGAGACTTTTCCTACTCGTATAACGAGCCTATCGCTCGTCGGTATTTTTCACATCCCGCTTTTCAGCACTATCCTGTTGTAGGTGTAAATTGGAAGCAGGCAACTGCTTTTAGTAACTGGAGGAGTAGGTTCTTGAACGACTTCCTGGAAGCAAGAAAAAAAGCACCGGAATCAAGTTTTCGCTTACCTACAGAAGCAGAATGGGAATATGCAGCAAGAGGTGGACGCAATCAGTCCATGTTTCCCTGGGGTAATCCTTATTTAAGAAATAGAAAAGGATGCTTATTGGCAAACTTCAAGCCCGGCCGTGGAAATTATGCTGAAGATGGCGGCTTTTATACTGTAAGAGCCGATGCTTACTGGCCTAACGACTGGGGTTTATATTGTATGGCAGGTAACGTAGCAGAATGGACATCATCCTATTATAATGAGGGAGCCTATAATTTCACCCACGATTTAAATCCTGATTTAAGATACAATGCCAGAGAAAGCGATCCCCCTCGCATGAAACGTAAAGTAGTAAGAGGTGGCAGTTGGAAAGATGTTGGTTATTATCTGCAGACCAGTACTCGTAATTATGAGTATCAGGATACAGCTAAATCTTATATCGGTTTTCGTTGTGTAATTGATTTGTCACCATCAACCGGACGCCGATAATTTGATTAAGGCAATTTTTCATATTCCATTAAGTTATTAGTAAAACTTTTAAATAACCCACTCAATAAATTTAATTTTTATGCTTTTTTTTAAAACAAAAACCGGAC
This sequence comes from Chitinophagaceae bacterium, assembly GCA_035703165.1. Classification (GTDB taxonomy): domain Bacteria; phylum Bacteroidota; class Bacteroidia; order Chitinophagales; family Chitinophagaceae; genus AWTP1-9. Next base: position 4,103 of record DASSYR010000062.1, on the reverse strand, counting down.
AAAAAGTACTAAACTTTCTTTTCAGCTTTTTTGCAGCTGTGGTAATTTTAGGAGCCTTATTTAAAATTCGACACTGGGCTTTTGCTGATGAAATGATTACTTTAGGCTTACTGGCAGAAGTAGTTGTGTTTTTAATGATGGCTCTCGTAGTTCCTCCACTGGAAGAATACCACTGGGAAAGGTATTTTCCTAACATTACAGAACATCCGGATGTGGAAAAAGCAAAAACAGGCAAGTTTGAAATGACACCCATTGCGTTGGGTGGAGCATCTAATGCCAACCCTGCCTTACAGCAGATGGATAGAATGCTTCAGGATGCTGAAATTTCTCCCATGAGCCTTAAAAAACTGAGTGAAAGTTTTCAAAAATTCGGAACTACAGTTTCACAAATAAAAGATACGGCCGATGTGGTGGCAGCAACCAACGATTTTACCTCTAAAACAAAAGAAGTTACTACTGCGCTGGGCCAAATGAAAGATGTATATGGCCATGCTACTGCTACCATGACACATTTTAATAATGCAGCCGAAAGTACCAAACAGTTTCATGAGCAGGTACAAATTATGACCAAAAACCTGGGCTCGTTAAATACTATTTATGAGTTGGAACTCCAGGATACTAATAATCATTTAAAAGCAATGAATAAGTTTTATAGCAATCTTGCAGAAGCATCACAGGCTATGCAGGGAAGTGTAGAAGATGCAAAAGCTGCACAAACCCAAATTGCTAATCTTGCTAAAAATTTAGGTTCGTTGAACCAGATTTATGGTAATATGATAAATGCTATGCAAGGACGTTAAAAGGATATTTATTAAAGGTTATTTTTTAAAATATCGTTATCCGTACATAAGAAAAGTAAAAACCACATTAGATTAAAACCAAAATTAATTATCCATGGCTTTACCTAAGGAGCCCCGGCAAAAAATGATTAACATGATGTATCTAGTGCTTACAGCCCTGCTGGCACTAAATGTATCTGCCGAAATTATTAATGCCTTTAAAACTGTAAATAACAGTTTGCAAACTGCTAATAGTGTTGTAACTGTAAAAAATAATATTATTTATAAATCCTTTGAAGATAAGCTTCTTGATGAATCATCGAGAGAAAGAGCAGCAATTTGGAAACCACGGGCCGATCAGGCAAAACAAATTGCCGGAGTTATGTATTCTTTTCTTGAGCAATTAAAAACTGATTTAAAAAAAGAAGCCAGCTTAAAAACTGAAGATGGGGAAGAGGTTTTTAAATATGATAATTTAGAAGCAGCCACCCGGTTGATGGAAAACAAAGGAAAAGGAAAAGATCTTTTGAAAAAACTTACCGAGTTTAAACAGAAGATGCTTGATATTTTGCCCAATACTACAGATGAAGAGAAAAGGATTAGGAGTGAGTTTGCTAAAACACTTCCCCTGAACCTTGCGATACCCAAAACAGAAAATAAGGGAAACAGAGACTGGACATCTGCGTATTTTAGGTTAACACCGGCTGTTGCAGCAGTAACAATTTTAAGTAAGTTTCAAAATGATGTTAAGAACAGCGAGTCACAATTGATTGATTATTTCCACCGCCAGATTGGGGAAGTAAAAGTAGTATATGATAAGTTTGAGCCTTTGATAGGAACGAATGCTACCTATTTAATGCCGGGACAGGAATTAGAAGTAAATGCCGGTATTGGGGCATACAGCAACCAGGTTTCTCCAAGTATATTTGTTAATGGTAATAAAGTAAATGTAGAGAATGGATTAGGTACCTGGAAGACAACTGTTGGTAACCCGGGAACAGGAACAGTAAGAGTAACTGTTAAATACACAGATCCTATTGACGGGAAAGAAAAAACTAAGGAAAAGGAAATTAATTATACAATCGGATCTCCCACAGGAGCTTTTGTTTCCGCCGAAAAAGTAAAAGTATTATATATTGATTTACCAAATGAGTTAGCCGTTTCCGGTGGCAATGTAGGCGATGAAAAAGTAAATGTTACTATTGATAATGGCATTTTACGAAAGGTTGGGGCCGGCAGGTATATTGCCGAACCCGTAACACCCGGAAAAGCCACAGTAACCGTTAATGCAGATGGGAAAATAAGCAAATTCGATTTTAGAGTTAAAACAGTGCCAGATCCCATTGCTATTGTGGGAAGAAATAAAGGGGGAATTATGAATACAGCTGAATTTAAAGCACAAGCAGGAATAAGAGCAGAATTGGAAAACTTTGTTTTTGAAGGAGTAAGTTTTACGGTTACAAGTTATACTTTGTATTGTACCGGAGGACAAAATTTTAGAGAGGCTCCCGGTGTTGAATCGGGTGTAAAAGGTAATTCATTTGACCCTGTAAGAAATCTCATAAACAGATGTACACCGAATACTACTGTTGCAATAGATGAAATATATGCTGAAGGGCCGGGAGGAAGAAGAAAAATACCTCCCATAGTATTTAACCTGAGATAAAAATTTTTTTATGAAAATGAAAATTGCAGGCATAAGTTTATTAGTATTAGCCATTATGATGGTTAGCAGTTTAGATGCATTAGCCCAGAAGAGATCGGCTAAGAAAAAATCCACTACAAAACCAGTAGCCCCGTCTGAATATACTTCAGCGTATGCAACTGATACCAGTAAAAAAGGCGATACACAGCCCCAAAGCGCTTATTTAAATAATAATGCTGTCAATCAGCCAAAGCAGTCAAATATTCCCTACGAGGTTGTAAAATCTTCCAGTACCGGGTGGGATTCAGCTTCGCTCTCCTTAAGAAATGATGCTGCCATTGAAAGAAATTTGATAAAAGATCGGGCCCCGCTTGAATATGAACATATTCGGGAAGACGATGCGGTATATCGCACAAGAGTTTGGAGAGAAATAGATATAAGAGAAAAAATAAACTTGCCATTTCGTTATGCAGCCAGTGAAGATAATGGTAACCAGCGTTTTATTTCTATTTTAGTAAAAGCGGTAAAAGACAGTGTAGTTACCGCTTTTGACCCTATTGACGACAGGTTTACCACCCCCTTGCCCATTGCTAAAGCTATGCAGCAGTTTGGTGGCGGTAAAGATACGGTTCCTTCATACGATTTGAATGGAAACCTTATTAAGTACGTGGTTACCGATAAAGAAGTAGATCCCGATTCAATTACCAAATTCCGTATAAAAGAAGAATGGGTTTTTGACAAAGAGTCTTCTCGTCTTTTTGTTCGTATATTAGGAATTGCTCCTCTTAAAAAATTACAGATTTCTACAGGGGTAACCATTGGTGATGAGGATATTCCTATGTTTTGGGTTTATTACCCGGATATGAGACCAATTTTTGCAAAATATGAAGCATACAATAGCAAAAATTTTGGCGGACGTATGACATGGGAGGAGTTATTTGAAAACCGCTTTTTCAGCAGTTATATCGTCAAGTCAACAATTGAAAACCCGTATGATTTGCGTTTAAAAGCTTATATAAAAGATCCCATTCTACGTTTGTTAGAAGGTGAGAACATAAAGTCAAAAATATTTAATTACGAACAGGATCTCTGGTCTTATTAAACATTACTTAATTAAAAAACCCAAGAACCAAATTCTTTTCAGGGCGGGCTTTTTACCCACCAAAAGTTTGGTATAATAAGTCTTATACAGGCCATTTAATACTTTTGCACAGAATGAAAAAATATCACTTTTGAATATTGCGTATTCAAAGTCAATTATTATCTTTGTTATGGTTTTTCATAGGATATTGGATTTTAAAGACGGGGCTGGATTTCTATCCTGGCCCCAATTTTTTTATTAACATGTTCTAATGCATTGATAATTAGAGCCCTATTTTGTTTTTAAATAGGCAAAGCAAGGATTTGAATTTTACGAAAACGCTTTTCCTCATCTTAAAAATGGGCCGATTATTTTAAAAAGGGATGCCTATCATCATAAAAATCAAGCAAGTTAATTTATTAAATTATTGATTTACAAGATTTTATATTTCAAGTTAGCAAGATCGTCTCAAATGTGTGGTTAACTCTCTTTACAACCACCTGTTTTATTCAAATTTGATATTTACATTATTTGTTTTTTGAAGCAAAATATTTACAGGCTTGTTTTATGCCGCACTTATCACAATGCGGACTTCTTG
>DASSYR010000099.1:0-13884 GCA_035703165.1 Chitinophagaceae bacterium | reverse complement strand
CTTTTAGTTTGTTGAGTTGGGTTTGGGCTTGCTGCATTTGTTGTTGTATGTATTGCCGGGGGTTTATTCCTGTTCCGGTAAACTGGTTTTGTACCAGGTTTTGTATATCGGCTCTGGTTTGCAGGCCGGCTAAACTGGAGCTCCCTCCAAAGGGGGAGAGGCCATCATCGGGCATACGGAATAAACTGGCGAGCATGCTGTTCTTTTTCATGAATTGTTGAAAGGTGGATAGTTTATTCAGTTGGGCGAGGGCTTTCTTTTCTATCTTCCGGGGGTCTTTGAGTATTTCTCTGTATTCGTTTATTTGTGCCTGGTAGTAATAAACTTGTTTGTTTAGCTTTTTTAATTCTTTGGCGAATCCGAATTTGCTGAGTTGTTCTTTTAATTGGTCTCGTCGTTGTTTCAGGTATTGTTTTATTTCTGTGGCGCTTTGCAGCTTGCTTTGCATGTTTTGCAGTTGGGCAAGGGTGGTGTTGATTTTTTCTTTTTGGGGTATTTGGTTTGTGTATTTGTCTAAAAATTTCAGTGTGGTTATCTGGCTGTCGAGGGCGGGTATGTATTCTTTAATGTTGCCGGGGGTCAGGGCCCGGGCTTTTTTTAGTTTGGCTTGCAGGTTGGTTATTTGTTGTTTGCTACGGGCAAATATTTCTTTGGCGGCGAGGCTGTCTATTTTAAAGAGTTTGTGGTAAAGTTTTTCTTCCTGCCGGCTGAATTGTTTAAGGGCTTTTTGGGTCTTGCGGGTGATGTTGCTTTCTACCTGGCTGGCTTTGTGGCGGGTTGCCTGGTAGTAGCGGGGGGGAATTTTTGCCTGGGATAGCAAGAGGCTGTCGCTTAGCTGGCTATACAAAACCTGGCTTATAAGGCTCGTCATCAACAGGGATAAGATTGTCTTCAAAGGGTTTAATTGATAATAAGGGTACGATTCGTTTGTTACGCAGAGTTAGTACTTTTTTCTAAACAAAAAAAATATTTATCCTGATTTTTGTCAGGTTCCCGCAAAAATCCAGAACATATAAAAAATATTTTTAATAAGCGATGAGCCAGGATCGCTAAAAAGAAAAGTAAATTTTGTAAACCGCAGATACCAAATTATTAGTTTGTAAACTAGAAATGTTAATAGTAACCGGAACCTGTTACTTAAAAGCATTAAACCCGGTAATATCCATTCCCGTAATCAGCAAATGAATATCATGGGTTCCCTCGTATGTTATAACGCTTTCTAAATTCATCATGTGGCGCATAACGCTGTATTCGCCTGTAATACCCATACCGCCCAGTATTTGTCTTGCTTCCCTTGTTATAGCGGCGGCTATTTCACAAGCATTGCGTTTGGCCATACTTACTTGCTGGGGGGTAACTTTCCCTTCGTTCATTAATACACCCAACCGCCAGTTAAGTAATTGCGCTTTGGTAATTTCTGTTACCATTTCGGCGAGCTTTTTTTGCTGTAATTGAAAAGAGCCGATAGGCTTACCAAACTGTATTCTTTCCCGGCTATAACGCAGGGCCGTATCATAACAATCCATGGCTGCCCCCACCGCACCCCAGGCAATCCCGTAACGGGCTTTCGTCAGACAACTCAGCGGACCTTTTAATCCTTTTACATTAGGCAATATATTTTTTTTAGGAACTTTTACATTATCAAAAACCAATTCTCCGGTTGCACTGGCCCGTAAGCTCCATTTGCCATGTGTTGTTGGAGTAGAAAAACCCTCCATTCCTCTTTCCAAAATCAATCCGTGAATTTCTCCTTGTTCATCTTTTCCCCAAACTACTGCTACTTGCGAAAAAGGGGCATTACTAATCCACATTTTAGACCCGTTTAGTATTACAAAGTCTCCGGCATCTTTAAAATTCGTAAGCATGCTGGAGGGATCGCTGCCATGGTTAGGCTCCGTTAAACCAAAACAGCCCAACCACTCACCACTGGCAAGTTTGGGTAAATATTTTCTTTTTTGTTCTTCACTCCCAAAAGCATGTATAGGAAACATAACCAGCGAACCCTGAACGGATGCCGTGGAACGTACGCCACTGTCTCCCCGCTCCAGTTCCTGCATCATTAATCCGTAACTTATATAGTCTAACCCGCCACCGCCATATTCAACTGGTATCGTTGGGCCAAAACAACCTAAGTCACCTAATTGTTTTACAATATGTTGTGGAAATTCAGCCCTTTGAGCATACTCCTCAATGACCGGAGATATTTCCTTTTTAACATAATTTCTAACCGTTTCTCTTACCAGTTTATGTTCTTCAGTAAGTAAGGCATCCACATCAAAATAATCCGGACTTTGAAAAAGGTCGGTCCTGGCGGCCATGGGCTTTAATTTTTTAGAGCAACAAAGATAGCAAGAGCCCCATTTTAGCCCTAAAATTTTTTCCTATCCGAAAAATATCGGAAATTATATGCAACACGAAACCAAAAGGCGTGTCCTTATATTGTAAACTGAATAAAACTAAAGCAATTGGAGCTTACTACGGCTGTTTATAATGATGAATTGGTAATGCGATGCAAACAAGGAGATGTGACCAGCTACCGTGAATTGTATGGCAAATACGCAAAAGCTATGTATAATACGAGCTTGCGTATTGTAAATAATTCAGCTGAGGCAGAGGATATATTGCAGGAAGCTTTTATAGATGCTTTTAAAAACATAGGCGGTTTTGAAAACAGGAGCAGTTTTGGCGCCTGGTTAAAAAGAATAGTGATCAATAAATCCATTAACAGCATTAAAAGGAAAAAGATAAACTTAATAGACATTGATCATGTACAAACAGATATAAGGGATGATGAGCCAATTAATGAAGAGGAGTTTGAGTTTAAGGTGGAAGAAGTGAAAAAAACAATCGCCGATTTGCCCGATGGTTATCGAACTGTATTGACTTTGCACTTAGTAGAAGGTTATAGTTATGAAGAAGTGGCAAATACGCTGAATATCTCGCACAGCACCGTAAGGACGCAATACATGAGAGCTAAGCAAAAATTATTACAACAGTTAAAACAAAAAGTATCACTATGAGTCAAAAACTTGAAGATTTTGTAAGGAGCAACCGGAACGAATTTGATTCATCAGAAATTCCATCCGCATTGTGGGATAGGATAGAAAGGCAAATTCTGCCTTCTAAAAAATCTCCTGTAATCAATATGGGCTGGGTAAAAATGGCAGCGGCGGCAGTGGTAATTGGAATAACCGGTTTACTAATTTTTAAATTAACAGATAAAAACGGAACAGAGAGAGGAACAATAGCTAAAATAGTTTCATCAAACACAGGAAAGGATACGCAGGATATTGAAAAGCCACTAATAGCCAACCAAGACTCCGGAGTAAATACTGAAGACCAATCAGGCTTTGCTAACAATGATAACAAAGAAACTGAAGAACAATATTCAACCGGCAGAGATGAGGAGATTTTTCACTTTACCAAACTTATTCAAATAAAACAGCAACAATTGCTCAGCATAAAAAACGACAGCCCTGAATTGTATGATCATTTTGTTTCGGATTACAAAAAGCTGGATGCCTCTTATCACGAGTTAAGGGAAGAAATAAAGAACAATCCAAACAAGGAAGTACTACTTGAAAAAATGATTGCCAACCTCCAGTTACAAATCGAGTTACTAAACCAACAATTAAAAGTGGTTCGTCAATTAAATAAAATTAAAAAAGATAAAGCAAATGAAATTTCTAAAACAATCTAAACCCGGTCTTTTGTACTTGTTAACTGCCTTTTTGTTTGTAAATTCTTTATGGGGTAAAGTTCCCTGCGAAGATGAATTTAAAGTAGAAAAAAAGAAAAACTATTCAAAAAGCTATCCACTTTCGGGCAACACACTTGTAAAACTGGATAACTCCTTTGGTGAAATGAAAATTATTACCTGGGATAAAAGCGAAGCAAAGGTGGAGGTAAATATTACTGTAAAAGCCAACTCTGAACAAGGAGCACAGAAACTTTTAGATGAAATCAAGTTTGAAGATGGTAAAGAAGGCAATACGGTTTACTTTAAAACCAGTGTGGGTTTTAAAAACAAAAACTGGAAAAAGAATGATGATGATGATGACGATGATAATGAAGATAACGAGAAAAACTACAAAAATTCTAATAATACTACCAGCATGGAAATAAACATGACGGTGTATATGCCCGCTGGTAACCCCATTAACGCGGTTAATTCGTTTGGCTCTATGGTGGTACCGGATTTAACGGGTGAAGCTGAAATTGCCAGCAGATTTGGTAGCCTTACATGCGGCAAGCTAAACAATAATAAAGAGGTGAGTGTGGAATTTGGTAAAGGCGAAATTGAGCGTATTAATGGAGGTGAAGTAAATATTAAATTCTCCAGGGCTGGTATTGGTAAAATATCCGGTGATATTAAAGCCAATTTTGAATTCAGTAAAGCAACCACTATTAATCTGGATAATACTTTAAAGGGACTGAGAGTGTATAACTCCTATTCAACAGTGGAATTAGTATTATCAAAAGATCTTTCTGCTGAATTTGAAGTAAAAACCAATTTCGGCAGTTTTAAAAATAATTCCAATGCTAAAATAACTGAAGAAAAAGAAGAAGATGATGATCATGGTCCAAAATTCGATCACACTTATTCCGGCAAGATTGGTAGTGGCGCAATAAAAATTAAAATAAAATCCAGTTTTGGCACCGTCAAAATAAATTAGCAAGTACAATAGCCGCTAACAGGGGTTCAACGGGATGTTGAGCCCTTTTTTATTACTAACAAGTATTTTTGGGACACCTTATTTTTCCACTACCAATATTTTAATCTTGTTTTTGGTAAAAACAATTTCTACCTTACCAGAAATTACGAGTAATGAAAAAGTATCACTTAATTATTCTTTTACTACTATTCATAATCCCGGGCTTTGCTCAAAATAAGCCAACCGGATCTGGCAAACAGCATAAGGTTTCTGAAAAAAAACCAGAAGAAACCATACAACAATATTTTTTTGTTATGCTTAGTAAGGGGCCCAATCGAGCACAGGATTCCGCCACAGCGGCTAAAATTCAGGAAGGACACCTCGCTAACATTAAAAAATTATACAATGAGGGTAAACTAAAAGTGGCCGGGCCTTTTGGCGATGACGGCAACTGGCGTGGTATTTTTATTTTTGATTGTAAGACTGAAGAAGAAGTAAAGCAATTGTTAAATACAGACCCTGCCATTCGTTCCGGAAGATTGGTATATGAAATACACCCCTGGTACACTTCCCCTATCGGAAGTTTTAAACCGGGAAAGCCTGAATAATTATCTATTCTCATGCAAGCTTTACTTTTTCTTTAATAGCTATTGCCTGAAACAATTTGTAGTTGGTAACTTTACTTTATGACACATGCGTTACTTTGTCTCGGCGATAGTTACACCATTGGGGAATTAGTTCCTCTACATGAAAGTTTTCCGTACCAAACCGTGCAATTGCTGCGCAAGGCGGGGATACATTTTCATGCACCTGAAATAATTGCCAAAACAGGGTGGACAACTTTTGAATTAGCCGAACATCTAATTCACACTCAACTGGAAAAAGAATATGATTATGTTACACTGCTTATTGGAGTAAACAATCAATATCAGGGCCTGGCTATTGAAGATTTTAAAAATGAATTATCCTTTTTAATAAAAAAATCTATTTATTTAACCAATGAAAAAAGTGAACGGGTAATTATTTTGTCTATCCCCGATTGGGGTATTACTCCATTTGCTGCCACCCGAAATACAAAACAAATTGCTGAAGAAATTGATGCCTACAACTTTATCTGCGAATCATCCGCTAAAGAGCATCATTGTCATTTTATTAATATTACTTCATCGCAAAGAAAAAACGGTAGCAAAAGCGAATTTTTAGCAAGTGATAAACTTCATCCTTCGGGAAAAGAGTATAGTAAGTGGGCGGAGAAAGTTTTTGATGTGATAAAAGGGAAATGATGACTATTGGCAGCAGGCGGTAATGGCGAATCATACTTCAACCGACTCCTTACTTCTTACCTCTTACATCAGACATCTAACCATACTCCACTATCTCTCTTTCCACGCTCCCATCTTTATAAAATTTCATTAAAGCATAAGCAGGGGCAAAATCCTGAAAAGGCCCTTTCCACCATCGGCCACTTACTGCGCCATTACAAAAATATTTTATACCCAGGTATTCCACTTCGTCCTGCAAATGAATATGACCGCTTATACAACAACGTATGTTTTTGTAATTTTTAAATAATGATTTTAATTTCCGGGTATCTGTATGTAATAAATTACGTGGCAATCTCCAATCACCATTATCCTGATTCTTGTCAAAAAACATGGCGGCGCAAAAAGATACGATAGGTATATGGGAAACAATACAAATATGCTTTGTCGAAGCGGTTCTTCTTAACTCATCTTCCAACCATAAAAATTGTTCATCATCAATTTTTGCAATATACCCGCCATTATTTTCGTGAGCACTGTCTAATACAATAAATTTCCAACCGGGTTGTTCAAAGGAATAAAAGCGATTGGGCATTTTGTGTTGTTTTATTACCCATCCTTTATCATATAACGGGTCGCTCTTAATACTTTCATCTTTCAGTTCCCACCCCCACGCATCGTGATTGCCGATGCAATGATATACCGGCAATTTATTTTCTTTGGTAATAATTCTGTTCCACACATCCCATTGTTCTTTTGTTTTGTCCTTATCAGCGGCCATGGCATCCATAATGGAGTCTCCGCCATTAATAATAAAAAGAGGTGCATGGGTTAACGAGTTTGCATGGCGAAATGCTTTTCGCATACCCTCTTCTGCAATGGAATCCGGCTTTACATGTATATCAGTTAAATGTGCTACGGTAAATATTAATTTAGGTTTTTCAGCCGAGGCTTTAGATACCAAGGGTACACTGGCTGCAACAGTAGCTGCGCCGACATTTTGTAAAAATTTCCGTCTCTGCATAAAATATTTAAGCAAGTTTTTTTAAATAAGTGGTCATTTCATCCCGGTATTCTTTCGCTACCTTTCTTGCCACAGTTGCAAAATCTTCCTTTTCTGAGGCATATATAACAGCTCTGCTTACATTAACCAATATTCCAACATCATTTATCATAGCTTTTTCAGAAATTTCTTTTAAACTCCCGCCCTGGGCCCCCACACCGGGAACAAGATAAAAATGATTAGGAGTAATTGAACGAATATTGACAAATTCTTCGGCTTGTGTAGCACCTACCACAAACATTAAATTATCCGGTGTACCCCAACTTGAAGCAACCCGCAAAACTTTTTCGTATAAAAATTCGGGGCGTAAATGTTCGTATCCGTTTTCGCTAACCATTGTTTTTAATTCAAAATCCGCAGCTCCTATATTTGAAGTAAGTCCCAGTACAATAGCCCATTTCCCTTTGTATTGCAAAAATGGTTTAACACTATCTTCTCCCATATACGGAGCAACAGTTATGGAGTCGAATGGTAAAATTTCTAAAAAAGCTCTTGCGTATTGTGAAGATGTGTTTCCTATATCGCCCCGTTTTGCATCAGCAATTTTAAAGTGTTCACTGCCTATATAATTTACTGTTTTTTCCATAGCCTCCCAGCCCTTTAAACCCAAGGCCTCGTAAAAAGCAGTATTTATTTTATAGCTTACACATAAATCTCTTGTAGCATCAATAATTTGTTTATTAAACTCAAAAACCGGATCGGGATATAAAAGCAAATGCCTGGGAATTTTTGTAATAGCCGTATCCAATCCAATACAGAGGTAGGATTGTTTTTTAAAAATCTGCTCAACAAGCTGCTTCCTGGTCATTTTAGCTTAATTACCTTGTAAAACTGAATGTAAAATATTACCAAATTTCCAAACTTCCTCAAACGTATTGTATAAAGGCACCGGAGCAAGCCGAATAACATTGGGCTCACGCCAGTCAACATAAACTCCTTTTTTCATCAGTTGCTCATATACTTCTTTTCCTTTTTGAAGCATTAACAAAGATATCTGGCAACCATGTTTGTTTTCACCTTCGGGTGTAATAAATTCTATTATTTTTTCTTTTTGTGAGGCATTTATTTCTTTAAGCACAAACCACAAATACGCTGTCAGCCTTTTTGCTTTTTGTTGTATATTTTCCCATCCGGCTTTTTTAATTATATCCAGCGCTGACCGATGTGCGGCCAATAAAGTAAGGGGTGGTGTACTTAATTGCCACCCTTCTGCCGAAGTAATTGGTAGAAACCCTTTTTCCATTTTAAACCGGGTTTCTTTTTTATATCCCCACCAACCTGCAAAGCGATTAATATCTGCATCTGTATGATAACGTTCATGGATATAGGCTCCCCCAATGGCGCCAGGGCCGGAATTAAGGTATTTATAATTACACCAGCAGGCAAAATCAACATCCCAGTTATGCAATTGGAGAGAAATGTTGCCGACAGCATGTGCTAAATCAAAACCCACTCTAGCACCGGCATTATGGCCTGCTTCTGTAATAGCTTTGATATCCATAACCTCACCGGTATAATAATTTACCCCGCCAAAAAGAATTAATGCCAAGTCCTCCCTATGTTCTTCTATCCTGGCAAGAATATCCCCGGTTCGTAAACAATGTTCGCCAACTCTCGGCGCTACTTCTATAATTGTTTCTTCGGGACGAAATCCGTGATACCGGACATGCGATTCTAACATATACTGGTCGCTGGGAAAGGCCTTGGCTTCACAAAGAATTTTATTCTTTTTCCCCTGCGGACGATAAAAGCTAACCATCATTAAGTGCAGGTTTACCGTAAGGTTATTCATTACAACCACTTCTGACGTCTTAGTTCCCAGTAAAATAGATAATGTAGTGGTGAGATGATCATGATAATGCATCCAGGGATCGTTACCGGTAAAAAAAGATTCTACCCCATTTGTTCCCCAATCATTTAAAATATGTTGAATATATAACGCAGTCTGTTTAGGCTGGAGCCCGAGTGAATTACCCAGAAAATATACCTGCTCTTTTCCTTCTTTAACAGGTATAACAAATTCATTTCTGAAATCTTTTATTTCATCCTGATTGTCTAAAACCCGGGCAAAATGTTGCGTATTTTCAAACTGCATAAATGGTAATAATCGTATTACTTATTTTCGCATATATACCACCGTATTTTTACCGTAAAAGCAACAAAATTCCTTCTATTTACTGTTTTCTTCTTAACCAATCATCTCCAAAGGCTTTGTTTTGGGATACTGGGCATTACGCATGGCAATACTCCTCACCGTCAAACCCGCAAACTCTTCAAAAGCCTTTTTTGTAATTAAGTCCTCACCAACCATTATCGGCAAACCACTGTCTCCTCCTTCACGAATAGTTTGTACCAGCGGGATTTGTCCCAAAAAAGTAATATCATATTCTTCAGCCAAACGTTTACCGCCTTCTTTACCAAAAATATAGTATTTATTATTGGGTAATTCTGCAGGAGTAAAATAACTCATATTTTCTACCAGGCCAATGATGGGCACTTTTATTTGTGCCTGTCCAAACATCGCCACAGCTCTTTTGGCATCTGCCAAAGCAACATCTTGCGGAGTGGTAACAATAATTGCTCCTGTTACCGGCACTGTTTGTACCAAGGTCAAATGAATATCCCCTGTGCCTGGCGGCATATCAATAATCAAATAATCCAACTCTCCCCAATACACATCTGTTATAAATTGCCGGATAGCGCTGCTGGCCATAGGACCCCGCCAAACTACTGCATTTTTATCATCAACCAGTAAACCGATGCTGATTAACTTTATTCCATATTTTTCCAGGGGAGCAATCAATCCTTTGCCATCCACTTCCATCATCATCGGTCTTTCTCCCCTCACACCAAACATAATGGGTACACTGGGTCCATAAATATCAGCATCCATTAACCCGACTTTTGCTCCACCTTGTGCTAAAGCAAGAGCAAGATTAGCGGATATGGTTGATTTACCAACCCCTCCTTTACCACTAACCACTGCAATAATATTTTTTACTTTTGGCAACACTGCCTCGTTATCTTTTCGATTACTGCTGGTGTTAGCCGTAAAGTTGACTGTAACCACAGCCTCTTTATTTACTAATATTTTTATAGCATTTACACAGGCATTTTTAATCATATCTTTTAAAGGACAAGCGGGTGTGGTAAGCACTACGGTAAAAGAAACAGCATTACCATCTACCAAAATATCCTTTACCATATTAAGCGTAACAATATCCTTACCAAGATCGGGTTCCTGTACATTGCTTAGCGCTTCCAGTATTTTTTCTTGTGTCATTTGAAAAATTTGTTAAAAACGAAACTTTATTATGCAAATTTAATCATTCATACCTGTAATTTGGCTATTCATTCAATCATTACCTTTATTTTTGAGCCAGATGAATAAAATTTTACGATACATTTTTTTATTGTTTTTTGTTTTTCCCAAATCAGCAACTGCACAATTTGAAACCATAAAAGATTCTGTTGTACAATTATACGGTTTGGTTATGACATCCGATAGCCTCAAAGCCATACCCGGTGCAACGGTATTGGTAAAAGGACAAAACCGGGGAACCATTACGAATAACCAGGGGGTATTTTCCATTGTGGTATTAAAGGGAGACGTTGTGGAGTTTACACACGTAAGCTATAAACCGGTTATTGCGGTAATACCCAAAAATTTAGAGGGTAACCAATACAGTGTTGTTCAGCTATTAGTGGCGGATACTGTGTATTTACCGGCTACCATTATTAAGGCAAAGCCAACCCGTGCCCAATTTGAACGTGATTTTGTAAGCACTCCGGTACCGGATGACGATATTTCTGTAGCCCGTAAAAATAATGACGTAGCAAAACTTAAGGCTCTTGCGCAAATATTACCGGCAGATGGCAGAGAAGCAGTAAATGTTCAGTTTCGCCAGCAATCTGCCCGCCTCTATTACGCAGGACAGCAACCTCCTATTAATTTATTTAACCCCGCGGCATGGAATGAATTCATAAAAGCCTGGAAAAGGGGTGATTTTAGAAGGAAATAGAAATCACATTAGAGCGTTTTTGTTTTGTGGCTTCGATTGAGCAAAATTCTTATGCTTTTGGTATTTATCTACCCCCTTTCTAAATACTCTTTTAACAAGTTGAGTGAATAGGGCCATCCCTGAACAACGGATTCGTAATACCAGTCCCAGTCTCCGCCATACAAATACCCAAATTGTTCTACGCGAATGATACTGGAGTTCTGATCAACAGCTTGTACGGTTATTTCCAACTCCATCGGCCCCAAAATATGCTTTTCCGGGTGGAGATATACAAGATGTGTCACTCTTAAAAAGCCATCGGCGTGCATGGTATCAATAATACCGGAAGTAACATACTTCATGCCGCTGTGTGTAACATCCCATGCCATAACCCACATACCACCCGGCTTTTGTTGTACCAGCGAACGGGCAACACCCCACCATCTACGCAAGTCTTCTGCATCTAAAAAAGCCTGGATAATTCTTACCGGATGGGCTTTTATTTCAATTTCTGCCTGTACGCTGCGCATATACATTTATCGGTTTAATTAATTTTTTAAGCCGGGAACAAAATATAAAAAATATTTTAATTGTGATATGTTTCCAGGATACAATCAGAGCGATTACATTTGCCTTGACTAAAATTTTCAGCACAAAATTTAAATCCCCTAAAAACTATGATACAAACTGTTTCAGTGATAGGTGCAGGCACTATGGGTAATGGCATAGCTCATGTATTTGCTCAAAGCGGTTATAAAGTTACTTTAATTGATATAGATGCAACTCAATTAGACAAGGCTTTGCAAACTATTAAGAAAAATTTTGACCGGCAAATAGCCAAGGGTGGTGCAAGCGAAGAACAAAAATTAAATGCGCTGGCCAATATTAATACTTCCACCGATTTATCAGCCGGTGTAAAAAATGCGCAATTAGTAGTAGAAGCAGCTACTGAAAACACTGAACTAAAACTGAAAATATTTAAACAGATAGATGCTGCTGCTCCTGCCGATTGTATTTTGACAACTAATACCTCCTCCATCTCCATTACAAAAATTGCTGCTGTTACTAAAAGACCCGAACTGGTAATTGGTATGCACTTTATGAATCCTGTACCGGTTATGAAGCTCGTGGAGATAATTAATGGTTATGCAACAAAAAATGAAGTTACCAGTGCCATTGTTGAGTTGAGTAAAAACCTGGGGAAAATTCCCTGTGTGGTAAATGATTATCCGGGTTTTATAGCCAATCGTATTTTAATGCCCATGATTAATGAAGCCGTTTATAGTTTATACGAAGGCGTGGCTGGAGTAGCAGAAATTGATACCGTAATGAAATTGGGTATGGCCCACCCGATGGGACCATTGCAACTGGCAGATTTTATCGGCCTGGATGTGTGCTACGCCATATTAAAGGTATTGCATGAAGGATTTGGTAATCCGAAATATGCTCCTTGTCCATTATTAGTAAACATGGTTACTGCAGGCAAGCTTGGAGTTAAAAGTGGAGAAGGATTTTATGTTTACACGCCGGGAAGTAAAGAATTAGTTGTAAGCGGTAGTTTTAAATAAAGCGACCATATCGTTTTATAAAAATCAATGACAGGGTAAATACTGAATAACAAAGAATAAATAATGTAAAACATGTTACACCCTCTTTATCCTTGCATATGGTACAATGAACAAGCAAAAGAAGCTGCTGCCTTTTACTGCTCTTTTTTTAGCAATTCAAAAATAATTAGCGAAAATCCTGTAGTAGTCATTTTTGAAATTAATGGGAAAAAAATAATGGCACTCAATGGAGGAGCAAAATATAAAATCAATCCTTCTATATCATTTTTTATAAACTGCCAAACGCAACAGGAAACCGATCATTTATGGAGCAACCTGATTGACGGGGGCAAGATATTAATGCCTTTAGATGAATATGCATGGAGCAAACGATATGGATGGGTTCAGGATAAGTTTGGAATGACATGGCAAATTATGCTTAACAACGAAGAAGACACTTTGCAACAAACGCTTACTCCTTCCCTTTTATTTACTGCTGATAATTTTGGTAAAGCTCAGGAAGCTATTCAATTTTATTCTTCCGTATTTGAAAACTCCCAAACGGCTATTATGGCGCATTATCCAATGGAAGATGTGCACGCCGGCAAAGTAATGTTTTGTCGATTTTATTTAAATAATTATCCTATTATAGCTATGGATGGTCCCGGCGTGCATGAATATTCTTTTAACGAGGCAGTTTCGTTTGTAGTAGAATGTGATACACAAGAAGAAATAGACTATTATTGGAATATTTTTACAAAGGATGGAAAAGAAAGTATGTGTGGTTGGTGTAAAGATAAATTCGGAATTTCCTGGCAGGTTGTTCCCGTTATTTTGGGAGAGTTAATGGGCAATCCGGCAAAAAGACAAAATGTGATAAACGCATTTTTAAAAATGAAAAAAATTGATATTCAAACACTACTTACCATTTAAATTTATTTTTGGTAATGCTAAAACCCAAAAACATTGATGAATACATTGCACAATACCCGGAAGAAATAAGGAAAATTCTAACTGGTGTACGAAGGATCATAAAAGAAAATGTTCCGTCAGAAACGGAAGAGAAAATAAGTTATGGAATACCCACCTTCTTTTTTAAGAAAAATTTAGTCCATTTTGGAGCCTATAAAAACCACATCGGATTTTATCCCACTTCTTCGGGCATGAGAGCTTTTGCCAATGAAATATCTGCTTACAAACATTCGAAAGGAGCAGTTCAATTCCCGATAAGTCAGCCCATTCCTTACAGCCTGATAGCTAAAATTGTAAAATTCAGGGTAAAAGAAATTCAAAATTCGATGCCTAAAAAAACAAATTGATAATAATAAGTGTCAACCACAAAATAATACTAAAAAG
>DASSYR010000028.1:0-7663 GCA_035703165.1 Chitinophagaceae bacterium | reverse complement strand
ATTTATCAGACCCGTATCTGGAGCTTCGTCCCCAACCCTGTTGGGGATTATACTATCTCCCGATAGCTATCGGGATACTACGAGGCCGGTTTTTGTAAGAACTAATTTATCAGGCCTGAATCTGGAGTTTCGTCCCCAATAGGGTTGGGGATTATACTATCTCCCGATAACTATCGGGATACTACGAGGCCGGTGTTTAAAAGAACTAATTTATCAGACCCGTATCTGGAGCTTCGTCCCCAACCCTGTTGGGGATTATACTATCTCCCGATAGCTATCGGGATGCCACGAGGCCAGTGTTTAAAAGAACTAATTTATCAGACCCCTATCTGGAACTTCGTCTACAATCCTGTTGGGGATTATACTATCTCCCGATAGCTATCGGGATACTACGAGGCCTGGCTATTATTCAGTTGAAAACAACTTACTTATCACTTTATTTTATCAATCCACCCACATTACTGCCAAATATTTTTACCGAAATAGCAAGCAATATTACGCCAAAAAATTTTCGTATCGCTATTAAACCGGCAGGGCCTAAAATCCGCTCAATAAAATTGAGAGAACGCAAAGTAAAATAAATAATTATGAGGTTAAGGAATATAGCGAGCAGGATTAACATTTCATTTCTGTCAGTTTGCTCAAAAGTGGCTTTAAGTGACATTATAGTAGTCAATGTCCCGGAACCAGCTATTAACGGGAAGGCGATTGGCACAATGGTGCCCGCTTTTGGGTTATTGTCTGCCTTAAAAAATTCAATACCCAATACCATTTCTAATCCCAGAATAAAAATTACGATAGACCCGGCCACAGCAAATGATTTTATATCTACTCCCAATAAATTCAACAAAGGCTTTCCCATAAAAAGAAAAAGAATCATTAACACTCCCGATATTAAGGTTGCCCTGCCGGCATTAATACCACCCAATTTTTCTTTTAAAGAAATAAGCATGGGAACAGACCCAATAATATCAATTACTGCAAATAAGGTAAATGTAATAGTAAGTAGTTCTTTAAAATCCCATGCCATAATTTTTTTTGCAAAGATAATTTAGAAGAATTATTGGTAACCGATATATAGCTTGAAATTATAAAGCAAATCGTAAACCTGCGTTTGCGGTAAAACCAGCTACATTAAAGCCACTGATTTCTGTATAATTACTGTTTAAAATATTTTTAAGGCCGGTAAACAACTTTAGTTTGCTTTTGTAAATAGCATACTCGCTATAAACATCCCACAATGCGTATTGCTTTAGTGTAACATTTACTGTATTAAAAGACTGCAAGTCAAAATAAGTGTCGCTTCTTTTTCCATATACGGAAAAATTACTGCTAATAAGTAGCCGGTCATTAATCTTGCTACTGATATTTATACCAAAACTGCTTTTAGGCCGGCGTAGTAAATTAAAATAAGTAGTGTCTTTAGCCGGAGAGAATTTCGTGGTTGTTTTTCCGGTTACATACGTGTAAAATACTTTTATCATTGTGTTTTTTGTAATAGCGTACGAAGCCTCCAATTCAAATCCCTTGTCATTTTGTTTATCCTGGTTAATGTATTGCGATTTAAAAGTAGCCGCATCGTAATAAAAGAAAATTATATCTTTCACATTACGCCGAAAAGCAACGGCACGGGATATAAATCGTTTGTTATGCAAAAACAATTGAATACCCGTTTCCATTGATAATGCAGCTTCTGGTTTGAGGTTTTTGTTTCCATATTCAGAGAATAGCTGGTAGAGCGAAGGTGTTCGGTAAGCAGATGAAAAATTAGCAAACAGCTTAACGTGTTTGCTTACTAAATAGGAAGGGTTAATGTTAAACACGGAGTAGCTTCCGTAGGTAGAATGAAAGTTAACTCGTCCACCCGTTTCAATAGTGAACTCTTTTTTACCATTGAAGTTTAAAGCTGCATACAAACCGGTTTGTATTTGTTTTAGGCTGTCACTGCCATACTGACTAGTAACAGGTCCAAAAAAACCAATTGAAAAATATTCCTGATTGGAAACAGATCTGCGAAAATCAATTCCCGTTGTTAATTTAAATTGATGACTTATGGGAAAAACGGCAAATACATCGGTAAAATGCTCATAACCGGAATATTTTCCTTTGCTATAAATATCAAAACCATTCCTGCTTTTAATACTATCATCAATATATTCCCGATTAATTGAGTTATAGCTATAAAGCAGGTTGAGCTTTGTTTTTCCAAAATTGAACTCGGTTTTTATTCCCGTTTGGAAACTTTTTTGGCTGTAAGTAAAATCTAATTCGTCAGTAAAGGAACCCTTGTCAAGATCGCCATTAATTTTTGCATAGCGAACATAAGGTTGTATGCCGATGTTTTTATCAGGATGTAAGCCAACTCCGGCTATAAATGAATGTTGGGCATATCCGTCTTTATCTGCGTTGGTAGCATTACTTGCGGCTTCATTTATACCCTTTGTTTTAGTAAAACTATAGTTAACATTATAATCCACCCTTTCTTTTTTGCCACTTATGCCTGCTGCACCATTAAAAGTATGATAGCTTCCATAACTTACGACACCGTTTGAATTAACAAGCTTTGCCCCAGCTTTTTTTGTAATAATGTGTATAACCCCGGCAATAGCATCACTACCGTACAAAGTGGATTGACTTCCTTTCAATATTTCAATACGATCTATGTTTGCGATTGAAATATTCCGGATATCGAAATTCCCCCCGATACCACTTGGGTCATATAGCGGAACTCCGTCAATAACGATTAAGGTATGATCAATTCTTGCTCCACGCAGGTAAATGCTTTTATCTTTTCCCGCGTTACTATTGGCTCCTCCAATATAAATACCAGCTTGTTCTGTTAGCACCTGCGATAAATCTTTTCCGCCGCTTTGTTCCAATTGTTCTTTTGTAATTATAGTAATTACTTTTCCGGTTAGCGAAGTTTTGTTGGGATACTTGTTGGCAGTAATGATTACTTCGTCTAACGTTTTTAAAGATGAGCTGTCTTGTTGTGCCTGTAACTGGCTGCCAATAGTTGCAGCAGTCACGATAAAAATCATTTTTTTCATATTTGAAAATATTTTTAGTGACTGCTTCCGGTAAAACAAAAAAGAGAGAAAATTATAAGATGCAAAACATCTTTTAATCTTCAAGCCTTTCACCCGAAAGCTGAATAATGAATGTTTGATTAGGCAGGTCTTCTGGCTTACTCCGTTGTTCAATGCCTTCCCGTCTGAATGACAGTGGCGTGAAGATTGAGCAACTTACAAGGAGCTTACAGCTACGGGGATAGCGTCAGATTTTGACTGACTTCCCTTTTAACCCCGCCAAAGGCGGAGACCAAATCGGTAGCAAATGTGATGTGAAAATTTGAAAGTACAAAATGAAAAAAAGAATCCCCAAAAACCAATTGAAAAAATCCTTTTATCTTACCGCATAAATTTATCTTATGGATCAGCCAAAGAAGCAACTGCTGGGTGTTTTTGATTTTACCATGATTGTGATAGGCCTCGTAATCGGCATGGGTATTTTTCGTACGGCCAAAGATGCAGCCAGTGCAGCTATAAATCCCACTATTTATTTTACTGCCTGGATTATTGGAGGATTTATTGCATTATGCGGAGCGCTTACTTATGCAGAAATCGGTTCGCGGTACCCGGTAACAGGAGGTTATTACAAAGTTTTTTCGTATGCTTTTCATCCTTCCATTGCTTTTGCCTTAAACTGTAGCATACTTATTTCTAACGCGGCCTCTATTTCCGGAGTGGCTTTGATTGGAGCAGGATATATTAGTAAAGTTTTTATAGGCCCTGAAGCAGCTAACTGGATAAAAGTTTTAATAGCCATGACAGCTATTTTTATTTTTTATGGTGTAAACATGCTGGGGCTGCGCATGAGCGCCAAAACACAAACGGTTTTAATGCTTATTAAAATCGGGATGATTCTTTTACTGATAACCGCTCTTTTTTATCCATCTGCTTACGGCAACAACGATGCAACGACTGTGGCAAACAGCAGTATTGGCTGGAAGGAATGGATTAAATCTTTTGGTATCTGTTTAATCGCTGTTTCTTTTACCTATGGCGGTTACCAGCAAACCATCAACTTTGGTAACGAAGTAAAAAGTGCCAGTAAAAATATTCCCAGATCAATTTTTATAGGCATTACCGTTATCATCCTGCTTTATCTTACTGTTAACTTTGCTTATTACAAAGTGGTGGGATTTAACAATATGAAAACAACCGGCGAAATTGCTTCGGTAGTGGTGGGAAAAATATTTGGTACCACAGGCGCTAATTTATTTTCCGTTTTGTTATTTCTATCGGTATTGGCTTATGTAAACGGGTCTATGATGAGTAATCCCCGTGTTATGTTTGCTATGAGTGATGATGGTGTATTACCATCGTTGCTACGCAAAAGAAGTAAAAAGAAAGAAGTACTGGTGATTTCTCTTACCGTATTTGCAACCCTTTGTATTATTGTTTTGTTTTTTGCCGATACGTTTGAAAAAATCCTGAGTTTTTCTATTTTTCTCGATTCCTTTGGTATGTGTACATCTGCCGCTACTATTTTTATGCTGCGCAAAAGAACCAAACACCTGGATGGAACAGGAATTTTTAAAATGAAATTTTTTCCGTTGCAGCCTTTGGTATTTATGGCAGCCTATATTTTTGTTTGCATCAGCATCATTTTTAATACACCCCAAATAGCATTAACTGGTTCAGGAGTATTGGTGTTATTTATGTTAATTTATTTTATAACAAGAAGAAATACAAAAACATTTAATCAATAATTTAATTATGTCCACAAATAATCAGGAAGATTCTGTTAAAAACAACCCGGATATTTCTTATATACTCAATGAGCTTGGGGAGGAAAGAGAAAACTATTTCAATGCTGTCTCTCCACCTATTATACAAGCCAGTAATTTTGCTTTTAGAAAAGTAGAAGATTTATACAAAGCCTTCCAGGATGAAATGGGGGGTTATCTCTACAGCCGGGGCTTAAACCCCACAGTGGATATTCTTCGAAAAAAGTTAGCTGCGTTAGATGGAGCGGAAGACTGCCTCGTTTTTAATAACGGTGCAGCCGCCACGTTTGCGGCCATATTTGCTAATGTTAAGGCTGGCGACCATATTGTTTGTGTAGATAAGCCCTATACCTGGACACAGCATATGTGTAATAACATACTCCCTCGTTTTGGAGTAACAACAACCTATGTGGATGGAACAGAAATAGGAAATTTTGAACGGGCTATTTTACCTAATACCTCTGTTATTTACCTGGAATCTCCTAATTCTTGGGAATATAAAATACAAGATATAAAAGCTGTATCGGAATTAGCAAAAGCTGAAAACATTGTTACTATTATTGATAACAGTTACTGCTCGCCGTTATACCAAAGGCCTATTGATATGGGAATTGATATAGTTATGCAAACAGCAACAAAATATATTGGCGGGCATAGCGATACTTTAGGTGGCGTATTAACGGGCAGCCATAAAATGATGAAAAAAATATTTGATAGTGAGTATCTCTGTATCGGGAACGGAATCACTCCGTTTAATGCATGGTTGCTCATACGGGGACTGAGAACCTTGCCTGCAAGATTTGAAAAAATCACCACCACTACTCAAAAAATAGTTGCCTACATGAAACAGCATCCCAAAGTAGAAAAGGTTTTATTTCCGTTAGATGAAACATTTCCCCAGTTTGAGTTGGCTAAAAGGCAAATGACCGGAGCCTGTGGGTTGTTTACTTTTATAATGAAAGCCGAAAGAATGGAGCAAATTGTAACTTTTTGCGAAAGCTTGCAACATATCCTGATGGCTGTAAGTTGGGGTGGGCATGAAAGTTTGGTAATTCCCAAATGTGCAGGAATGAAACCGGGACATTTTAATTCTAAAAACGAGTCACATCGTATGGTACGTATCTATGTGGGATTGGAAGAGGCTGAATACCTGATAAAAGATATTGAACAGGCTTTGGATAAAGTTTAATACCATCTTTTTACCACTTAAAATATTTCACCCAACTTTTCATCCGGATTACTTAAAAATGAATATTTTAGAGTTTTGATGTTATATTTTTGTAATATGAATTCACGGAAAAGTATTGTTTTTATTATTGTTTTATCAGGAATTTCCTTATCTGTATTTGCGCAAGATAAATGGGATTTGAGAAAATGCGTGGAATATGCCCTGCTTAACAACATTACTGTTAAGCAACAGGATGTTCAGGCATTAATTACTGAACTTACTTTAAAGCAAAGTAAACTTTCTCAATATCCCACACTTAATTTTTCAGGAAATTCCGGGTATAGCGCCGGTCGAAATCAAGACCCCACTAATTTTAGCCTTATTACACAAGGATTTATTTTTTCCCAGTACACTTTACAGGCCTCGGTAGATGTTTTTAACTGGTTCAGAAAAAAAAGTACTATTGCAGCAGATGAGTTAAATTATAAAGCCGCGAAGGCTTCCGTAGATAAATTAAAAAACGATATTGCATTTAATGTGGCAGCAGCTTATCTTCAGGCTTTGCTTACAAATGAACAGGTTGAGTTAACCAAAGTTCAAATTAGCCAAACACAAGCTCAGCTAACTAATACAAGAAAACTGGTAGAAGCAGGATCCTTACCGGAACTAAATGCGGCAGAGTTAGAAGCCCAACTGGCCAGGGACAGTTCCAATTATTTTAATGCAAAAGCTGCTTACGAAAACAGTATCATCTTTTTGAAAGCAAACCTGAGTTTGGATATGTCGGTAGCATTTGATATTGATAAACCGAACATAAATGCTATTCCCCTGGATAATATTGCCGATCTTCAACCGGATGCCGTGTACGAATTGGCTATAAAAAACCAACCACAACAACTGGTAAATCAGTATAAAATTGCTTCTGCAAAAAAATCAATTGAAGCAACAGCCAGAGGATCAAGATTCCCAAACATTTCTATATTCGGAAGCCTGGGCACATCTTTCAACAGCAGAGGAACTGATATAAGGAGTATTGAACAGGTTAATAATCCCATTGGTAAGGTAAATGTTAGCGGTACAGACTATTCGGTTTTCCCTTTATCGCCAAGAAATGTGGCTATTACCGGCAAAACAGCATATTTTACACAAATTGATAATAACTTTCGTCAATCCATAGGTGTAGCTATAAGCATCCCGATTTTATCCGGCGGTACTCTTAAAACAAGTAGGGAAAGGACAAAACTTGATCTTACTAATTTTCAATTGCAAAAAGAAGCGGATGATTTAAAACTAAAGCAGGATATTTACAAGGCTTATACAGATGCAGTTAATGCCATTGCAAAATATAATGCGAATGTAAAAACATTGGCAACAGCAAAACGTTCTTTTGAATTGGCAGGCAAGAGATATGATCTCGGGTTGCTTAATACAATTGAATATGTAACCAGCCAAAACAATGTTTTCAAAGCGCAGATTGATTTATTATATTCACAATACGACTATGTATTTAAGATAAAAGTGTTGGAATTTTATAAAGGACAGGGACTTAGGTTATAAAATCCTTTCAGAAATATAACATTAACGTCAAATTATAAATTGATATGAGTAAAAAATTATGGTGGATAATAGGAGGACTGCTGGTAATTATAATAGCCTTAGTAGGATTGAAGAAATTGGGTGTAATTGGAAAAGAAGAAGGTTTG
>DASSYR010000088.1:0-33809 GCA_035703165.1 Chitinophagaceae bacterium | reverse complement strand
AGCATTAAAAGAGTTTAAAAAAAATAAAAGAAGAGGTGATGCCAGTACAAACACGGTATTATTGGTTATTCTGGCAATTTTGCTGCCACCGCTGGCTGTTTATTTACACCAGGGAGAAGTAAATTCTAAATTTTGGATTAGTCTTTTACTTACGCTTTTGTTCTGGATACCCGGCGTCATCTATTCGCTGATAGTTATCCTGGGCAATGAATAAAGAACTGACAATATTTATCCAAAAAAGATACTGAGTATAAAAACTTTAACAATGCACCGGCCATTAGGCTGGTGCATTGTTTTTTTGCGCTATTAAAATTTTCCCCGGCAAACATTGATACTTCAATCTACAAACTTCACTTATAAAAATACAATACACATTCTAATACACATGTTGCTTTTAAAAAAAGAGTATTTTGGAATGCCTTTTTTCTCATAATTACAGATATTATTAAAAAAAATATGTGTAGTATAGTATTAATTGTATTGATAAATTAATTTTATTTGTAATAGATTTACAAATAAGCCTAAAACTCTTACTTAAACGTTTGTCATGCACCCTACCCATTTTGTCAGCTTTTACAGGTTTTATACAATTTCTTCTAATTCTGTCCTGCTTTTTCGGTTTTCCGTTTTTATAAAGCAACAATAAAAGTTTTACTTCTCAATTATTGATCACAAAAATGATTAAGCAATTACCTTTTATAGAAAATATTGCAATCCACTAAAATTGTCTGACCAAAACCTTAAATATTATGAACTTATCTAAAACCGTTTTCATGGTAATCCTACTGCCAGTAATTATTACCCATGGCAATGCTTTAAGGAGTTCCCTGCTTGTTAATAATAACCATAATGGTAAAACGGTAAAGGGTAACGATTCTATTATTCAGTCATTAGAAGTACTTGATGCGTCTTTTTCTTGCTCTTTTTTTTGCCCAAACTTAAACTAAAAAAATCATTATGCCGGGTTTGAAAATATTAATTTATGTCTCTATTTTCTCTGTTTTTCTCCCAATTACATTCCTTTTCCGTAAAAGCAAAATGCCGGAAAATAGTTTAACAAAAGCCCTGGGGTTATTGCTTATTATTTCTCCCATAACAGATTTGATAAACTATACATTGGGTAAAATAGAAATGCCATCATTAATTGTTGCCAACTTATGTTTTATTCTCCAATTTTTATTGTTAAACTACATTTTCACTTTACTTCTTTCTAATAAAAAAATTGTTTACACAGGCGCTTTACTTTTTGTGATTTTTACCCTATACAATTTTTTACGCATTCAAAATTTTACTGAGTACCAAGACTGGCCCTATGTAACGGGTAGTATAATGCTACTTACTTATAGCTTGCTTTATATGTGGCAGCTAATCATAGCTCCACCTGCACAAAACATATGGCAGTTCTCTCCTTTTTGGATTAATACGGCTGTTTTATGGTATTTCAGCTTGTTTCTTATGATCAATTATGTATTTAAAAATTTTTCAACAGAAATAGCGATGGTAGTATGGGTTTTTCACAATATCAACAACATTGTTAAAAACATACTTCTTGCAGTGGGTATTTATTATTCCGGAGAAATAAAATAAAAATAAATTGAAAAAATATCGAGTATTGAATAGCTTGTTTATATAAGAAAGCAAATCAATTATTTTTAAGTTATAAAATACCATGCACTACTTTTAGTTTTTCAATTAACTCATCACTTACCTGATCGGAGTAAACACCATACCCATTAACAAGCACACCTTTTTCTCCATGCTTACTTTCTATTGCATAAACAATAGCCTGGTCGGCCGGATCGGTATCGCCTTCAAACCGATATACTTCCGTTATTTTAAATTCATTTGGCATTAACGATAGAGGGGTATCATGACAAACAATGCAATCATATCCTATATTAAAATCAATAATATAACCCCTTTGTTTCAAACCAGCTATAGCCTCTGTTACAGTATCGTAGCTATACATAAATCAGGCAGTTTAAATTATAATAACATATTTACCGGTACTGGATTAATTAAGTGCAGACTACTGGGTAGGACTTCTAAAAACAATAACTATATAAAGTTACTAAATGGTCAACAGTTTATTCATAAAAAGCTAAAAAACAATTTTTATTAAAGAAGGACGATTGCAAGATTAGTTATTTATACGCGGAAAGCCAATTATAAAAGTCGGGCAAGCAGGTCGCTATAAGATTCAATAACCAAATCTTCCTTCTTAATTTCAAAAGCCGTTAGATAAAACAAACACTGATCCTGTAATTTGTCTTTTCCTATCGTGCCATCTATATCTATTGCTTCTACTTCAACAAAATTTCCTAATTCCACCACCTCGTCAATATGAAATTTAACATTTTCAATAAAATAAATCTCTCTTTTCTTTTCTATCACAATTTTGATCCCTAATGATCGTGTAAGCAACTCCCTTAAATCTTCCCCATTATCAACTTTATATAAGCTCACCTGCGAAGATTTGGGGCCGGCTTGTTCTTCTCTCTCATAATAAATTAATGAATTCTCTATGTTCCCCTGTCTCAATTTTAAACGTCCGGCAGGTACATTAAAATAAGTATCCCTCTGGTAATCTGTACCCTTAAAATTTGCCTGGTTGCTTATAAGAAATTTTCTTACAGCATTAATATGATTACAATGCGCTTTTATTTCAATATTAAGGTGCATATATATTTTATTTTACACTACAAATTAAAAAGGGACTGCCTGTTGCAATCCCTTCAATAATATAAGTTTAGGCAGGTTATGCTTCTGCCATTTCTTTTTGCTTTTTATCATTTAAAGATTTTGATTTACCAACCATGCCCGCTTTTTGAAAACGCAAAGCGCTCCATACATGATCTAATGTAACCATGTGCACACTTTCAAAACCATTTTGTGTTAATCTGTTCCAGGTGCAATCCCTGTTTAAATCGCTCACAATTTTTGAAGTAGTTTTAGGATAGGCCACCCATAATTTACCTTCATTATGCAATGCAGGAAGCACGTCATTTAAAATACCATTCAATTGATTTTGATTAATGGCAAAAA
Source organism: Chitinophagaceae bacterium (assembly GCA_035703165.1). GTDB lineage: Bacteria > Bacteroidota > Bacteroidia > Chitinophagales > Chitinophagaceae > AWTP1-9. The sequence goes on along the minus strand of DASSYR010000088.1, from coordinate 30,764 downwards.
TCAATGCAAAATCTATTTTTTTAACCTTTAATAAAGGGGTTACATTTTTAGCGTAGTTTAATTTAACAAACTGTTTTTCTATGGAAGAAGGCAGCCCCTGGATCAGCAAATTTTTCTCATCCTTCAATAGAAGCTTTTCGAACATTGTCTCCATTATAAATGAAAAATTTAAGTTTGGGGTTTAAAATACAGGACTGCAAAAATACGACAAACCCGCTTCCTGCCCAAGCTTTGGCGTTTTTTTATTTAGTGAGTACTCATTATAAAAAAGCATTATATAAACTGCTCTGAGCAGCTCTGGTTATTTACCAATTGGTTTATAATATTTTAAAACTTCTGGCATTAATTCCTGAAGCCGTTGTATCCTTGTTTCATCCGAAGGGTGAGTACTTAAAAATTCAGGAGGCTTTTGCCCGCTGCCAGCTTTTGCCATTCTCTGCCAAAAAGGAATCGCCTCTTGTGGATTATATCCAGATAACGCTGAAAATATCAATCCAAATTTATCTGCTTCTAACTCTTGTTTTCTTGAATTAGGAAGAAGAACTCCGAGGGTTGCTCCCGGCCCATATATGTTATTAAAAATAGTATTGGTTTCTGAATTACCGGAAGTAATAATATTGCCAGCAAGGCTGATTCCCTGCGCTATCATTGCCTGACTCATTCTTTCATTACCGTGCTGCGCTACAGCATGTGCAATTTCATGTCCCATAACTACTGCTAACGCAGCTTCATTCTGCGTAACAGGAAGCAATCCGGTATATACTACCACCTTGCCGCCAGGCATACACCATGCATTAATGTCTTTACTATCTACAAGATTAAACTCCCATTGATATCCGTTTAATACCTCCCCTTTTCCTTGTTCCTGGTAATATTTTGAAATAGCATTTGCTATGCGATTGCCCACTCGTTTTACCATTTCTGCATCTTTGCTTACAGAATTACTCATTACTTTATTTTGAGAAAGAAAAGTTTTGTATTCCTGCAAGGCCATTTGCTGCAACTGTCCTTCGTTTATTAAAGCAAGTTGCTTACGGCCCGTAACGGCATTGGGTGTACATCCCACAGCCAATACCAGCACTGAAAAAATTAAAAAAAGTTTTCTCATCCTTTTATGTTTGAATTAGCTAAATCAAAATAAATACCAAAGAACTTTTTGCAGAAACAGTTATGTTAATAATAATACAAAGAATGAAAACCTAATCTCTTGTCCCTTTTCTTATCCTCCTGCGATCTCTATATTTCAGAATGGCTGCTTTACTCTCGCTTCCGCGAAACAAACGACCAATATTTTTCTGATGTGTTAATATCACAAGTAGAGCCACTGCTATGGCAAATATTCTGTAAAGAGGCTCTCTTTCGTTAAAAATTACCAGTATAAACAAAGTAAAGGCCACGCTTGCCAGTATAGAGCTTAACGATACATAACGGGTTAAATATAACACCAGGATAAAAACAGCCACACAGTAAACAGCTACCATAGGTTGTATAGCAAGCACCATTCCGAACAATGTAGCAATTCCTTTACCACCCCGAAACTGGGCAAATATAGGTAATATATGGCCTATAACAGCTGCTAATCCCAAACCAATTTGAAGATTAGTGCGATGGAATTCATTAGTGGCATAAAAGGGAAGTAAAACCCAAAGTGAGGCGGCTACAAAACCCTTAAATATGTCAACAGCCATTACTACCGTACCAAACTTAGATCCTAAGGTACGGTATGTGTTGGTGGCGCCCATATTTCCACTGCCATAATCCCGAATATCAATACCAAAAAAACGTTTGCTGATGATTAACGCAGTAGGTACAGACCCTATAAAATAGGCAAGTAAAATCAAACCTAATTCGTTCATAATAAGTTAAAGTGGACTGCAAAGATATGAAAATTGGCCTTCTTTGTCAATCACCTGATTTTTAAGCGTTATAGAACATTGGGATAAAAGAAATCACGTATTAATGAGTTAAAAAAAACTTCTTTTTCAATTAATTTTTTAAGCAAAACACATTGATTTTCTGCTCTTAATAAATTATGCCCGGGATATTGTGCCGCATAATACACATCATTATTCAGGAAATCTGTTAAAAACCGTATTGCCTGCATATAAATCAAAAACTTGCCGGCAAATACAAAATGCTTTTTCTCGCTTTCGGTTAATATTTCTTTCATTTCACTTATATATCCTTTTACAACAGCCTCAAAATAATCTTCCCGAATTGTTATTTTACTGAAATCTTTTTCTTCCTCGCTGGCTGGAGAAAGATAGGTACGCATCATATCTCCCACATCGCTGATAAAATAACCTGGCATTACCGTGTCTAAATCAACTATACAAAGAGCATTGTCACTATCGCTAAATAAAACATTACTGATTTTGGTATCGTGATGGGTGGTGCGAAGCTTAAAAGCGGGATTATTTTTAATCGTTTCAAATGTATAAGCAATGTCTTTTTGAGACCTGATAAAAGAAATTAATTCAGAAGCCTGATTCAGTCTTCCGGGCTTTGCATTGGCTACAGCTCTTTCAAACTGATTGTATCGAAGGCTGAGATTATGAAAATCTGCCAGGGTAATTTGTAGTTGATTACAGTTAAATCCTGAAAGTAATTTAGTAAATCTTCCAAACTGTTTTGCAGCCTCAAATGCCTGCCGGGGAGTTGCTGCTACATCTGCAGAATGGCTGTTGGTTACATACGATGTAAGCCGGTAATACCCATCACCAACAGCATAAAACAGCAATTCTCCCTTTTTTGTTTTTAAAGGAGCAACCAATAAATAATTAGGAAAATTTTTAGTAAGATAATTTTCAATAAGAGAAATATTTTGAGCAATGGCATGCGGATTTTTAAACACATTGGTATTAATGCGTTGCAAAACAAACGCCGGCTCATGAAAAAGATTATTTACTACCCAGGTTTGATTAATAAGCCCTGTTCCTAACGGAGCAAGAGAATAGTTCTCAGAATTTAAACCGTATGCTGACAATACTGCTTTTATCATATTGGATTTCAGGTGTTATAAGTTAAATGATTACTAGTATTTAAAAATAAAAAATAAAAATTGAAGTGCAGCGTATAAAACCATTGCTTTATGTGTAAGCATTTCTTATTCAAAGAATTCCTGAAAATTATTTTCTTTGCAGATCCCAATTATTCATCAAAAATTATGTTACAGGATAGATTATATAAAAAATCCTGCCAATTAAATTTTATTTTTTCGGGGCTTATAAAATTCTTTAAATAAAAGACGTAAATTTTGATCGTAGGTAATGTAATTATACAGCCAATTAACAAAAACAAAAAAACGGTTTTTCACACCCAGTATCAGCATAAGGTGCAACCCCATCCACACCAACCAAGCCAAAAAACCACCAAAATGTAATTTTGGTTTGGGTATATCCACCACTGCAAGATTGCGACCAACGGTAGCCATAGAACCCTTATTTTGGTAACTGAATTTTCTGGTGAACAAATTGTTCTGTACCCAATTTTTTAAATTTACTGCCAGCAAATCTGCCTGTTGCATCGCCACCGGCGCTACCTGTGGGTGACCGTTGGGGTAATTTTCCTCTTCCATATAAGCTACATCCCCAATAGCAAAAACGTTGTCAAAGCCACTAATTCTGTTAAAACGATCAACTTTAATACGATTTCCCCGTGCAATTAAATCAGAATTAATTCCTGAGGGAATATTTCCTTTTATGCCGGCCGCCCAAATAACCGTTGCGGTGTTAATTGTTCTGCCATCTTTTAGAAACACCGTTTTACCATCATAGTTATCAAGTAAAGAGTTAATCCATACAATTACACCTAATTTTTCCAGGTATTTTAGCGATTGGGCAGATGATTTACTACTCATGGCCGCCAGTGTTTTATCGGTACCCTCCAGTAAATAAATATTCATTTTGTCAAAATCCAATTCGGGGTAATCTTTGGGTAATACAAATCGTCTCCAATCTGCTAATGCTCCGGCAATTTCCACCCCCGTTGGCCCTCCTCCTACTACTACAATGTTCATCAATCTTTCAAGCCCTTCCTCAGATTGAATGACAAGGGCATCTTCAAAATTTTGTATCAGCCGATGACGGATTTGCAAGGCTTCTACTGTTGACTTCATTGGAAATGCATAATCGGTTAGATTTTGATTTCCAAAAAAATTGGTATCTGCCCCCGTAGCAATAACTAAATAATCATATTCCATTTCTCCAATACTGGTTATTATTGTTTGCCTGGCCGTGACAATTTGTTGCAACTCGCAAACTCTCACCCGTACATTTTTGCTATTATGAAAAACTTTACGCAATGGAAAGGAAATATTACTGGCATCCAGCCCCGCAGTAGCTACCTGGTAAAATAAAGGTTGAAACTGATGATAATTAAATTTGTCAATGAGGGTAATTTGAAAATCAGGATGGTTATTAAGTTTCCTCGCCAACCTTAATCCCCCAAATCCACCTCCAACAATGATCATCTTTTTCATAATTAATGGAGATATAATATTTTCTATAACCCTTTAAAAACATTTGAAAATTATTTCCACAAACTTGTGGCCGTACAGAAATAATAGGGATTAGTACAATAACCTTACCTTAATGGTTTCTTTTACATCCCTTAACAACTTCAGTGCGTTAGAAGAAATGTTTTTATTTACATCCAATACCACGTAACCTATTGCATCGTTTGTTTTAAGATACTGACCCAGTATATTTATCCTGTTTTTTGAAAGCGTTGTATTGATTTCGCTCAATACACCGGGTACGTTTCGGTGAATATGTAAAATACGGTGTGTTCCTTCCTGCAAAGGTAAAGCAAGTTCCGGCACTGTATGCGAGCCGATTGTTACTCCCCGCTCCAGATATTGTAATAATTTATTGCTAACATCTTCACCAATATTTAATTGCGCTTCTTCGGTAGAGCCACCAATATGCGGAGTTAAAATTACATTAGGTAATCCCTGCAATGGTGTTGAAAAAAGATCGCCATTTTTTTCAGGCTCAAAAGGAAATACATCTACAGCAGCACCGCCAATATGCCCGTCAAGAATAGATTGTCGCAGGGCTTCCAAATCTACTACTTCTCCCCTGGCATAGTTAATAAGGATGGCTCCTTTTTTAAAGTGCTTCAGGTTATTTTTATTAATAAGGTTCCTGGTAAGATTGGTTTCCGGTACATGAAGGGACACGACATCTGCCTCCTGCAACAATTCCTTTAAAGTATTTTTTGCTTCTGCATTCCCCAATGGCAATTTAGTAAGTACATCATAAAAAATAACCCGCATACCCAATGCTTCGGCCAAAACACTTACCTGTGAGCCAATATTACCATAACCAATAATACCTAATTTTTTCCCACGTAATTCATAGCTTCCCCTGGCATCCTTCATCCATATACCTTCATGGGCAGCCTTATTTTTGTCAGGTATTCTACGTATAAGCATAACAGACAAACCGATAACCAACTCCGCAACGGAGCGGGTGTTAGAATACGGGGCATTAAATACCGTAATTCCTCTATATGTAGCCGCTTTTAAATCTACCTGGTTTACTCCAATACAAAAACACCCAATAGCCTGTAACTTTGGGGCTGCATCCAGTATGTTTTTAGTGATTTGCGTTTTGGAACGAATCCCCAATAAATGAACATCTTTTATCATTCTTACCAATTCTTCCTCGCTTAAAGCACTCCCTGTTTTTTTAACAGATGTATAGCCTGCTTTTTTAAAGTTTTGTACAGCTTTTTCGCTTACATTTTCCAACAAGAGGATATTTATCCTTTCCTTTGGATAACTGGTTTGCTTTTTGTCATTCATCTTATTTTTGTAAATTAGTCCCGAAATTAAGTAGTATTAATTTAGTAATTTTTGTAAAATTCATTGCTGTTGAAAAACCAGTTATTACTTGGCATAGCCATACTAACGATTGTTGGTTATAATGAAAAGCGTCCCGCAGCAGCCGAAAAAGGCCCGCTGAAATATTTTCACTCCCTTAAACGTTCAAAAAAAACTAATGCAGATGTCAGCAGTCTTTATAAAGATGCCATAGAAGATTTTTATAATAGTACACTGGCTAAAAGAAATTTTAACGGACAGTTTTTAGTAGCCAAAGCAGGCTCTATTATTGTTGAAAAATACAATGGCAGAGAACAAATTAACAGGGGGGATTCGATTACTGAACATACAGCTTTCCACATTGCTTCTACCACTAAAACATTTACTTCAGGAGCTATTTTAAAATTGTGGGAACAGGGTAAATTAAACATTGATGATCCAATTGCCGGGTATTTCCCCAACTTTCCATATAAGGATATTACTATTAAAATGTTACTCAATCAGCGTAGCGGGTTGCCGGGATATAATCGTTTTGATAAAAAACCTGATTGGGATTTTAAAACTCCTGTTACCAATTACGATGTACTAAGCTATCTTATTAAATACAAACCTAAGTGTGATCATCTGCCAGACAAGGCCTTTCAGTACTCAAATACCAATTTTGCCATACTGGCTTTAATTATTGAAAAAGTAAGCGGAAAATCGTACGGTGATTATCTAAAAGAGACTTTTTTTACCCCTCTTCAAATGAAGGATACTTATGTTTATACCCCTGATGATTCTGACAAGGTATTGCCCTCTTTTAACTGGCGGGGTCGTAAGGAAGGCTTTACTTTTTTGGATGATATTTATGGCGATAAAAACATATACAGTACAGTAAAGGACTTATTAAAATGGGATCAGGCTTTATATACAACCGAATTATTTAAACCTGAAACTTTAAATGCAGCATTTACACCGTATAGTAACGAAAAACCGGGCATAAATAATTATGGCCTGGGATGGCGTATGAAACTATACCCCAATGGCAAGAAAATTATTTTCCATAATGGCTGGTGGCATGGCAATAACTCCTGTTTTCAAAGAGTTATCCAAGATTCTGTAACCATCATTGTTTTAGGTAACCGCTTCAACCGCAATATTTACCATTGCAATAAAATTGCGAATATTTTTGATGCCTATAATTTAGAAGAAGATACTGAGGAATAATTTTTTCTGTTTCTTCTACCCCATCTTAAACCGCCTCCACATAGACATAAGGAATCCAATTACCATAATAATTACCCCCAACCACAAAATATTAATCATCGGAAACACATAGGCTTTAAGGGTTACATACTGCAGAAGTGAATCTGACTCTTTCACGCCAATATTCATTCCCTCGCCAACTACTGAATTTAATTTTATAGACAAATTTTGAGATAAAACTGTATCCGGAATAGAAACCGCAGTGCCTTTTGTAAACAAAAGCATGGGTTGAGCCAATTGTAAGGAACTATCTTTACCTGCAACAGAAATACTTAATGACAGTACAGAGTCTGCCGAAGAGGTATTGATCCGTGTTCGTTTGTTTTCTTTACTGATGGAATTAATTGTAAAAAAGCCGGCTGAATAAAATACCGTATCACCAACCTTTACAAATTTATCACGGTAAGTTGCGGTGTCTTTATTTTTTTCCGGATCCGGTAAGGAAGTTATATAGGTAAAAATATCTTTATTCCAATAATGCCGTGCATCGGGATTCGCCATTAACCCACTATTACCCTTGTAATTAATAAAAGCATTGGGATAGAGGTTAAAGGCTTCCTTTCCATTTCTATTTTGGAAATTAATCTCAAAGTAACGTTTAGGATCACCTGTAAATAAAGTATCCTTTACATAATTTACCATATATTGGCCCATCCCTATTTGCTGTCCCCTTACGAGGGTTAGGTTTTCTTTGGGGTCCTCCGAACTTTCTTGTCCAAAATTCATCATTATACCCGAGGTATTCCAGCTTATAACTTCTTTCTTGGAGGAGGAAATTAATATTCCTACTAAACTTAAAGCAAAACCTACGTGTGCCACGGATGCCCCCGCCTTTAAAATACTACCCTTCAGCCCTACCCATATATACAGGGCATTGGCAACAAGAGAATAAATAGCAGCAAACAAAGCAATGTGAATTGCGCTTAAATAACCAATGCCGTATTTGCGGTAATGAATGCCGCCAAACACACTTATCAAAAGGGAAATGACAAGAGCAATAATTGTTGGTAAAGCAATTTTTTTAAGCAAAAAACTTCTGTCTGTTGTTTTATATTTTAAATATTGTGTTACAGCAGTTAACAGTCCCAGAATAACTGCAACCAAAATCATTACCCGGTTGTAAGTATATTCCTGGTTCTCACTCATAGCCTTATTACTACGGAGTATTTTATTAAATACAGGTAGGGAAGTATAAGCGATAATATAAACAGCAGATAGAAATAATACCAGGGAACCTACAAATAGCCAAAACTCTCTTGAAAGAATGTCTTCTTCTTTGTGTATTGCGGGAATTTTTTTATAGCGAATAAAAAACAAAACAAGAGAGGGCAGGAAAAATACCACCAAAAACAATAGTAATTGCAGATTCATACCCAAATCGGCAAAGGAATGCACAGATGCATCCCCCAATATTCCACTCCTGGTGAGAAATGTGGAATAAAGAACCAGTACAAATTGTAAAATAAAAAACAGGTGTGTAGCCCTCAGAGAATGTCCGCTTGAGCGATAAGCCAATAATGTATGAATACCGCACACAAGCACCAACCACGGAACTAAAGAAGCATTTTCTACCGGATCCCATGCCCAATAACCTCCAAATGTTAAAGATTCATAAGCCCAGGCTGCTCCCATCATAATACCCAAACCCAATACGGCTGCGCTAAACAAAGCCCAGGGTAATGCTTCTTTCATTACCTCCCCAAACTTTTTTGTCCATAAGCCGGCAATACCGTAAGCAAAAGGAATAATGGTGGAAGCAAAACCTAAAAACAAAACCGGCGGATGTATCACCATCCAGTAGTTTTGCAATAAAGGACTTAATCCATTACCATCTTTTATTTTCGTCACATAATCAGCAGAGGCGAATAAGGGAAGCTCTGACATTTGCTCTCTAAACAAAGCAAAGGGACTGGCTCCCACTTTTTTCTCAAAAAAATAAATCCCCAACAACATAGTGGCTAAACAAAACTGGGCAAAAGAAACAACTGTCATTACCGGGGCCTCCCACTCTTTTGCTTTAAAAATCAATATGCTTCCTAATACCGCATGCCACAAAGTCCATAATAAAAAACTGCCTTCGCTGGCACTCCATAAACAGCTTAAAATATATTTTGGCTCCAACTCTCTGCTGGAGTTTTTATATACATACAAGTATTCGAAGTAGTGGTTGTAAATAATAAAGAGTAATAATCCAAAAACAGCAAAAACCGAAATTACATCTAAGCCAAAAGCTATGCGTGCAATTTTTTTCCAGTTTTGTCTATCTTCTAAAACAATACTCCGGGTTGATTTAAAATAAGCAATGGCAGCAACCAGGGAGGCGACCATTGAGAGTATTATAAAAAAATGACCTAATTGACCGGGTAGTAAACGTTCACCAATATATTCCATGTAATTGTATTATTGCTGCGTATTTTGATTTATGCTTTTTTGTACGTTCTGGGGGTCGTCTTTATACTTGGATGGGCATTTTAGTAAAATATCCTTGCATTCAAATACGTCACCCTGCATTTTTCCTTTCATCACTATGCGTTCACTCTGCTCCAATTCCGGTGGTTTGGGATTATGATAAATCACTTTTGCTCTGTTTCCCAACGAATCCATAGCCGTGAAACTTAAATAATTTGGGTTTTTCACTTCATCATAATCTACGGGTTGAGATTTATCGAGTCTGGCTATTACGTGTACAAACTTGCCTTGTTTTTGCCTGGCAGATGCTATTGTTTCGTAAGTAGATAAGCTACCCATAGAAACTATCATGTAACCTATAACTGAGGCAATTAAAACAAGAATGAATATGTGTGTTTTTTTCATGGTTTGAAAATGTGAAACAAAATTAATTCAAATCAGGTTGCGGATAAAAATTGTTTAACAGGCAGAATCTTTTAGTTAAGGAAATGTAAAAACGTTTCACGCCCTTTTTATTTTTTGGCGCTATTACAATCTGGACTAACTTGCATCGCTTTTTTAACAACTACCAAGCAAGTAATGGCAGATTTATCCACCTTCAATCCAAATAGCGCAGGTAATCCCAATAACGGAATATTTGGATTGCCTTTTACAGAGGAAGACGCAAAAGTTATTATCCTCCCCGTTCCCTGGGAAGTTACAGTAAGTTATAATGCCGGTACGGCAAGAGCTGGCGAGCATATTCACAAAGCTTCTTTACAGATTGACTTATTTGATATAGATAGTCCGGATGCGTGGAAGCAGGGGTTTTTTATGCGTGATATTGACAGAAAAATACTCATGAAAAGTGATTACCTGCGTAAGGAGGCTGAATTGTACATAAAATATATTTCGGAAGGGCAAAACGTAGAAGAAAATAAGTTTATGTACAAGACGCTAAAAGAAGTAAACGCAGGCAGTGATATGCTGAATCAATATGTATATGAACAAACTAAAGAAATACTGGATAATGGAAAGCTGGTAGGATTGTTGGGTGGCGATCACAGCACTCCGCTGGGTTATATGAAAGCATTGGCTGAAGCACATGGCGATTATGGAGTTTTACAAATTGATGCGCATTGCGATTTACGATACCAATATGAAGGTTTTAACTACTCCCACGCCAGCATTATGTACAATGCGCTTAAAGAAATACCGGAAATAAAAAAGCTGGTACAGGTAGGCATTCGTGATTATTGCCAGGAAGAGTGGGATTATGTTTGCAATAGTAAATACAGGGTAATAACTTATTTTGACAGAGAAATAAAAGACCGTCGCTTTAACGGAGAAAGGTGGAAAGATATATGCGATGAATTGATTAATAAACTTCCTGAAAAAGTATATATAAGCTTTGACATTGATGGGTTAGACCCTAAACTTTGTCCCAACACCGGTACTCCCGTACAAGGTGGATTGGAAGCAGATGAAGTAAACTATTTGTTTCGTAACATTATTCAAAGCGGCCGAAAATTGATTGGTTTTGATTTAAGTGAAGTGGGCGTAGGTACGGGAGAATGGGATGCCAATGTAGGAGCCAGAGAATTATTTAAATTGTGTAATTTAATGGTAACATCTAATAAATAGGCACTATTCTATCTTTTTATCCCCAACCAATGACTTTTAAACTGTAAAAATGACTTTTGATTACGTTGTTATTTTAAAAAACAAAGACAAAAGGTCAATTGATATCATTAATTTAATTCTTTGTGGTATTGGTTTAATTTACCTGGTTTATAAATCAATTTTACTGAATATTCATCAGCATTTTCAATTTGGGTGGATAGCAGTAATTATGACTCTGTTTCTCGTCAATTTCTATATCAGAAAAAAAAATCAAACCACGTCCTTTTCCCCGGCCCTGGCTTTATATTTAATTGGTTTGTTATTCATTTTTAATACCCAAACTACATTAGCAGAAACTATTTTTGGGGTAATACTTCTTATACTGGCGGCTTTTGAACAAAAAGTGAAGGCAAACCTGGAAATTGGATTTTCTGCCCATTTCATTATGTTCAATAATTTTACGAAAACAAAATATAGTTGGAACGATTTTAATAATATTGTTATAAAAGATAATATACTCACTCTTGATTTTAAGTCCAATCGCCTTTTCCAAAGAGAAACCATTGATGAGGAAAGCGATTGCGATGAGGATGAATTTAATGAATTTTGCAGAGAGCAATTAGCCAAAAATCAATAACACCGGGTTTAAAAACACAAGCTAGAAGCTCTAAAATTAAATCAATTAAACACCAGACCCGGTAAATAAATCAGGTAACGGAAACAAATTTTATGGAATTTTGATATTCTTGCATCCTCAAGATAACCAAACGCTGTTACTATGAATTCTTTATCACTTCCCGTCATTCATCCAGCTTTTGAAAACTTAAAAAAGAACGGCCAGTTACTTCATCTTTCTGCATCCATTCTCATTTTCGCAAATGCTGTTCATGAATTTAAAGTTCATGACATAGGTGCTATTTATTTCTGGGCTCAAATGATTATTGGCATTGACATTTTTTTATTGGCCATAATGGGCAAAAATTTTCTGGAAGATGCCCCCCGTTATAATCTCGCCTTCCGTTTTATGGAAGTAGTCATTTTCCTTAGTTTTAGCTGGATGTATATCATTCAGCTACATTATATCATGGCTGTTGTAATGTTATTGATAAGCGGAGGATATGCTTACATTTTTTATTGCGAACGTAAAGGCAACAGGCACGAACTACTCTCCTTTCATCATATTGGCGTGGAAATTCCGGATTTACCAAGTAATCATCTGCTTTCCTGGTATCATATCAACGAAATAAAAGCTGAGTACGATAACATCACCATTAATGTTTCGGGGAAGAAATATATCCGTTTGTGGCTTAAAAAAAATTTACATTTCGAGGAACTGGAACAAATTCACGAATTTTGCCGGCATTACTTAAAAACAAGCTGATGAGCTTATAGCGAGGTTACATTAACCGCTGAGCCATTGGCTAAAAGCGACAAGTTAATGACCCATTCTCCTTTTTTACTATATAGCGACGGCAAAGGAAATATTTTTGAAGACACTTCTTTGTACGCGGTTGGTCGTGCGGGCTGGGATGCATTTGCAGTACCAGATGATGAATGGATTGAATTACCCGATGGGGGTTCTTTATACGAGCTACCGGGTAGAAAGGGAATCGGCATTGATGTAATAACAGGAGAAATGCGTTTGTGCGAGAAAGGTTGGGCCGTTGCTGCTTTTATTCCTCCCGCTCATACAGGTCTGTATCTTGCTGCCTACGAAACAAATAACGACGCTCCTACTCTTCCGTTATTTTGTTATACAGCCGCAGGATGGAGAAATGATAAATTTTATGTTACTGCAATACGGATAGAAAAAGACATCAGGCAGGAATGCTCCGGCTATGATAAAAATTTAATAGACAAAGGAACTCATAATTTATTAAAAGCCTACCCACACAACCGCCTGGTAAAACATTTAATGGAAAATTGCTGTCAAACTTATAACTGCCCGGCAGCAAGAAATTTTGCACTGGGCAGATGGGAATGCCCGGTGCCCACTTCCCCTGCCTGTAATGCAAACTGTATCGGTTGCATTTCTTTTCAACCAACGGAAGAAAGTATAGTTTCAACACAAGACAGGTTAACATTTAAACCTACCATGGAGGAAATTGTGGAATTTACAGTACCTCATTTGGAAACAGCACCCTTTCCCATTATAAGCTTTGGACAGGGATGCGAAGGAGAGCCCCTTTTAATGTGGGAAACAATACGAGAAGCTATTATTGAAATTAGAAAACATACAAAAAAAGGCTCTATTAATATCAATACAAACGGATCGAAACCCGATGCTGTAAAGGAGTTATGCAAAGCAGGTTTAAATTCCATTCGTGTAAGCACCAACTCTGCCCGCAAACATATTTACGAAGCTTATTACCGTCCCAATAATTACACATTTGAAGATATTTTAGAAAGTCTGCAGACAGTTAATAATTCAGGGGGATGGACAAGTATTAACTATTTTGTTTTTCCGGGAATGACAGATAGCGAGGAAGAGTACGAGGCATTGCGAAAATTGATTAAAGAAACAGGGTTAAAAATGATTCAATGGCGCAATTTTAATATTGACCCGGATTGGTATTTAGGTAAAATTGGAATATCCGAAACTGGTGAGTTTATGGGAGTAAAACAATTGCAAACATTAATTCATGAAGAATTTCCTGAAGTAAGATTTGGCTATTTTAATCCCCCCATAGAAAGGATTAAAGGAGATTTTGAAAAGGATTTTGCTCATTGATAACTGAATAAATGACATCGCAAAATAAAATCTGGACAGGCATTGGGCTGGCTATATTGGCAACATTGATATGGAGCGGTAATTTTATTGTAGCGAAAAGCACAGCGCAAAAAATACCACCTGTTAGTTTAAATTTTTTTCGATGGCTCTGCGCCTCCCTCATAATAGCTCCTTTTGCCTTCAAAAAATTTGTGATGGAAAAAAAAGCCATCAGGTCTTCTTTCGCTTATTTACTATTTACTTCCATTTTTGGCATCAGTCTTTTCAATACGTTTGTTTATATAGCCGGTCATTATTCACAAGCCATTAACCTGGCCCTAATCGGTACCACCTCTTCTCCCATCATGTCTATCCTTTTGGCCAGGATATTTTTAAAAGAAATTATTACACCGTTACGCATAACCGGTATGGTTATTTGCATTACCGGTATTTTATTACTGCTATCAAAAGGCGAAATAGATACACTTTTGCACTTTCGTTTTACGGCGGGTGACTGGTGGACACTTGCCGCCGCCTTTTCGTTTGCTGTATATAACATTCTTGCCCGACGTAAGCCTGTTAACATCTCGCCGGTTAATTTTTTGTTTATCACTTTTTTATTAGGAACGATTTTGTTAATCCTTCCTTCGCTGATAGAATTACAAATGTTTCAACCGGTTAAATGGGATTTAACCCTTATTCTGGTAATTCTTTACTTGGGCGCGGGAGCTTCTGTTATATCTTTTTTTTGCTGGAATTCGGCTATTAGCCATTTAGGCGCCGCCCGTACTTCGTTATTTGGAAATCTAATCCCTGTTTTTAGCGCTATAGAAGCTGTGTTGCTCTTAAATGAAAAAATTAACATTATCCACGTCATAAGTGGTATGCTGGTAATTACCGGCCTGGTTCTGGCAAATCTTACTCTATTTCGAAAAAGTTAAAATTGTTATAACAAATTATTCAAATCTAAGCGCAATCTGGCACGGTTTTACATCGTTATTAGCAGATTAGCTAAATTTGTTCAATCAATATGAACAATTCATCCACCAATTTTGAATCAACAAAAAATACGAAGGCTTTAGCTACAACCGTCGTATTTCATGGAATTTTATTGCTCGTGTTTTTTTTAATCGCTTTTAAAGAGCCATTACCCCCTGTTTATCCACCCCCTGGTGAAGGAATAGAAGTAAACTTAGGTAATAGCGACCAGGGACTGGGGAACGAACAACCGCTAATTCCCGGAGACCCTGCCCCAGACGAAGAACAAGTGAGCTCAAGACCGCCGATATCGCAACCTGAAACAACAAAAGAAAACATCCGGGATGATGAAAATGGTGATGAAGAAGTAGCAAAAAAGCCAACAGTAACAAAACCTGTTATCAAACCCAAACCTATAGTAAATAATAATCCGCCTAAAAAAACAACCAGCAGCCAAACTGTAAGCAATCCAATACCTGCTCCACCTAAGCCTAAAGCTACTTACAAAGGCGGTTCGGGAACCGGTGGTAACAATGCAGATGATTACAACAACATCCGTAACCAGGGTATAGCGGGTGGAAAAGGCGATCAGGGCAAACTTAACGGAAACCCCAACAGTGATAATTATTCAGGCAATGGTGGTACTGGCACAAGCGGTATATCTGTAGGAGGTAATTTAAAAGGAAGAAAACACAGCAATCCTTCCTTCGAGGATGACTTTAATGAAAACGCCAAGGTGGTAATGCAGGTTACGGTAAATGAGAGTGGTAATGTTATCAGCGCTTCCTATATAGCCAGAGGATCTACCACCTCCAGCGCTTCCATGATTGATATAGCGAGACGCAAGGCTTTTCAAATAAAATTTGCGGCTGGCGAAATGGCTTCCGGAACCATTACTTTTAACTTCAAACTAAAAGGATAATACGGCAATATACCTGCATCTCTACTGTTTAAAAACATAAGGATTATATTTTTTCCTCCATCTTTGCGATGCCATGACTTACCAGCAAACGATTGATTATTTATTCAGCCGCCTCCCCATGTTCAGTCGTATTGGCGTTGCTGCCTACAAAAAAGATTTAACAAATACGGTTAAATTGTGCGAAACATTAGGCAACCCGCATACCAAATTCAAAACCATTCACGTAGGGGGAACGAATGGCAAAGGTTCTACCAGCCACATGTTGGCTTCCATCCTGCAAACCGCAGGATATAAAACAGGTTTATATACCTCACCCCATTTAAAAGATTTCAGAGAAAGAATAAAAGTAAACGGCAAAATGGTTAGCAAAAGTTTTGTAACAGAATTTACAGAACGTATAAAACCATTGGCAGAAATCATTCAGCCCTCTTTTTTTGAAATAACCGTAGCCATGGCTTTTGAATATTTTGCCCGACAGAAAGTAGATGTTGCAATTATCGAGGTTGGCTTAGGGGGAAGGTTAGACAGCACCAATATCATTACACCGGAACTTTCCGTTATTACAAATATCGGGTGGGATCATATGAATATGCTGGGTGATACACTGCAGAAAATAGCCATTGAAAAAGCGGGAATTATCAAGCCATCCATTCCGGTTGTTATTGGCGAAACCAACAGAGAAACCAAAGATGTTTTTGTTAAAAAAGCAGCCGAATATAATGCCCCCATCAGTTTTGCAGACCAGCGGAGATATGTAAGCAATTGGCAGATGGAAGGACACCACCTTTTAACAGAAGTAGTAACTAAGGAAAAACAAGACCATCAAACATATCTCCTGGATTTAACAGGTATATATCAAATAAAAAATATTTTAACTGTATTGGAAGCTGTTAGTATTTTAAAAACAAAAGGATGGCAATTAGAGGAACAGGTTATTAAGAAAGCTCTATCGCACACTAAAAAAATAACGGGGTTGCATGGCCGATGGGAAATTATACATCAAAATCCCACTATTGTATTAGATGTAGGACATAATGTTGATGGTATTAAACAACTTATTCAGCAACTGGAAACCCTGGATGCGCCTCATATACATATTGTAATAGGAATGGTAAAAGATAAGGATATTGCAGCAGTTCTTTCTTTATTGCCTCCAAAAGCTAACTACTATTTTACCAAGGCACAAATACCAAGAGCTTTACCCGAAAATGAATTAAGTAGAGCAGCTCATAAAATAGGATTAACCGGCAACCCTTACCCTGATGTTAACGCAGCGCTTAAAAAAGCTTTACAAGAAGCGGACAAGAAAGATATAATTTTAGTTTGCGGAAGTGTTTTTGTAGTGGGTGAAGTGGAAAATATATAATTTATTGTTCCACAATTCTAATTATTAACAACTATATTTTTCTACTACCAATTTACATTAGTATTTCATTTCATTCAATTTATTCAAGGCATAAAATAAGCATGTTGCATGCATGCTCTGAAAAATTTTATTTTCCTTCAATAATTGTTTCACTTCATCAATACTCATAAGGTAAATTTCTATTTCTTCACCATGGTCTAATTGTTGATCTTTTATTTTTTCCCCATCTCTTGCCAGGTACATATGCATCCAATTGCTATTGGTAGAGGGATTAGCAGAAATTTTTCCCAAATATTCAATTGAGGCAAAAGAATACCCCGTCTCTTCCAGCAATTCTCTTTGTACAGCCGCAACCAAATTATCGTCCGTATCATCTACGCAACCTCCGGGAATTTCCATTGTAGTTAATCCCAGTGCATGACGGTACTGCCGAACCATAATTACCTCGTTATCCTTTGTCAAGGCCACCGCTGTAACCCAGGTAGGAAATTCATAAACGTAATAAGGAGAAATAATCTTTCCTTCTGGTGTTTCGCACACATCCTTACGAACCGTAAACCATAAGTCCTTAAAAAGATATTCGGAAGAGAGTAATTTCCAATTTAAATTTTTCATAAAAACGTTCAATGCCCAATATTCAATTTTCAATATTCAATTGAGCATTATATGTTAGGCATTGAACATTGAATACGATCACCAGTTATTTCTTTCTCTTAAAGAAGTTATGTGTGCCGCATGATGCTTGCCATGCCATGCGTACAAACCCAATAAAAACCACAACGTCATAGTACGCCCATGTTCCGGGTGTACCACCGTTTTTTCAAATTCTTTTTCAGTCATATTACGCAATATCTCATATAAACGGGCATGTACTGCATGAATCATGGTTAATGAAATATTGATTGGAAGATTTTGGGTATCTGCCATCTCCGCCCATAATTTTTCTTCGTAGGGTTTAATAGTAGGATTATCTTCTGTTAGTCCTAGTTTAAACCGTATATAAGCATTTACATGACTATCGGCCACATGATGTATTAATTGATGAACAGTCCAACCTTCCGGGCGATAAGGCGTTTTTAATTGAACTTCATCCAGGCCCTGTATCGCATTTTCCAATAATTGTGGTAGAAATTTTATATCATTCAACCACTCTGCTTTTTGCTTTTCTGAGTAAGAGCATGGCTCATATTTACCAATAGGATAACGTAAGTCAATAGTTCCGTTGCTCATATTATTGATTATTTGTTTTTGCTGTCTTATCAGGAATTACTTCTAATAATTCCATTTCAAAAACTAAAGTTGCACCACCGGGAATAGTCCCATCGGGAGTTCCATAATCGCCATATCCCAATTCAGAAGGAATGTATAATTTCCATTTGCTACCGGCAGTCATGCGTATCAAAGCTTCTGTCCAACCTTTTATCAAATTATTAACCTGTATTTTTAAAGGTTGTCCTCTTTTATATGAATTATCAAATTCCTTTCCTTCTATTACCCAGCCAACATAATTGGCAACAATGGTGTCTGTTAGTTTAGGGCTGGCACCACTTCCTTCTTTTAATATTTCGTATTGCAATCCGTTAGGTAATGTAAACACCCCTGGGCGTTTTTTATTCTCAGCCAAAAACCGCTTCCCTTTTTCTTTTGTTTCGCTAATTTGTTTCTCATTCTGTTTTGTGAACTGTTCGTTTAACGCCACACTTATTTGTTGCTGCGTTAAAACAGAGGGTAATCCCTTTAATAAATCTTCTACCCCCTTGCGAAATAATAAATAATTCAAATCATTAACATCAATAGCTTTTAGCTGACCTCCAACACTCTGCCCAAGTGAATAGCTAAGTGTATCCAATTTTGTTTTCATTAAAGGAGCTGGATTCGCCTTTTTTGTAGCAGGGCTTGTAACGGTTTTTGGCTTATTCTGTGCTACAGCTCCTGTTACCATAAGTAATAAACTAAAAATCCAAATGAATCTTTTCATAAATTATTGTATTATTATTTGAGTTAAATTTTTATTGTTCCCGTAATGCATGACCGGTTAAATGAATAAACACATCTTCAAGCGATGCTTTTTTTAAATCTTTCGGACGTTCAAAGCCGGTAGCCACCAAATCATCAATCATTTTATCTGGTGTATTTAATGAAATAATTCTCCCGGAATCAATTATGGCGATACGATCACACAGATACTCCGCCTCATCCATATAATGCGTAGTAAGAATAATCGTTGTGCCTTTGTCACGAATGTTTTTAATTAATCCCCATAAGTTTCTCCTTGCCTGTGGGTCAAGTCCTGTGGTAGGTTCATCCAGAAAAATTATTTTAGGCCGGTTAATTAAAGTAGTTGCAATAGAAAATCGTTGTTTTTGTCCGCCGCTTAGTTCCTTATACCTTGCCTTTGCCTTGTCTTCCAAATTAACCATGCGCAACAATTCCCGGGCATCTGCTTTTTCATTATACAAACCATTAAAGAGATTAATTAAGTCCACAAGTGTAACACCGGGATAAAACCCGGATGTTTGCAATTGTACTCCAATAATTTTTTTTATTTCATCTGGCTGTTTATCTAAGTCAAAACCATTCACCTTAACTTCCCCCTCAGTTTTTTCACGAAGTGTTTCAATAATTTCAAGCGTAGTTGATTTTCCAGCGCCGTTTGGACCAAGCAAGCCAAAAATCTCTCCTTCGAAAACATCAAAGGAAATTCCTTTTACTGCTTCAAAGTCTCCATACTTTTTGGTAAGATTTTTTACTGAAATAATAGTCTTCCTTTGCATAGAAAAAGCAAGATACAATAAAAGCAAATGCAGCAAAACAGATTATTCACATTATCGAACAAATATCTGGGTAATATAAGGCACGCCCTTTTTGTCAGTATATACCCCTACACCGATATATTCAAAATTTCCTAACAAATTTCTATTATGCCCTTGCGACTCTTTCCATAAAGCTATGGCCTGGTCACCGGAGGAAACATTTACAGCTACGTTTTCACCCATTGCAATATCCCTGCCCATTCTTTTTATAATTAAAATATTTCTTCTTTCAAACCCTTCATGGCCAACTTTAATTTTGGCATTTGCCATATTTTTACTGTGTTGCTCGGCTATTTTACTTAAATAATCATTCCATTTTAACCGAAGTAAGTCCTTTGATTCACGATAATTGTTGGTCGAGGTGAAAATATCTTTAGCAAGAGCAACATCACTTTGTCCAAAGCTGTTATTACAAAGCAAGAAAGCAAAAAGAACAAACAGAAGCAACTTTATTTTCATAACAGAATTACGGATTTTTAATAGCAAATATCTTAAACATCAGATAATTAAAGATTCTCATTAGTACAAGGTAAAATTAACCCGTTATACCTTATTGTTCATTCATTAAATACGTATCTAATTCTTTCATCATTAATTTACTCCCTACAAAAAATGGTGTACGCTGATGAAGTTTTGTCGGTTTTAAATCCAAAATTCTTTCTTTACCATCAGTAGCTAATCCGCCTGCCGCTTCTATAATAAAAGCAAATGGATTGCACTCGTATAATAAACGCAATTTGCCACTGGGTTTATCCGTGGTGCCGGGATACATAAATATTCCTCCTTTAATCAGGTTACGATGTACATCAGCAACCATACTGCCAACATATCGCTGCGTGTACGGCCCACCGGTATCTTTTGTTTTTTTCTGGCAAACTTCTATATATTTCTGCACCCCTGATGAATATTGAAAAAAGTTACCGTGATTAACTGAATATATTTTGCCATTATCAGGACAAGTAATATCAGGATGACTCATCGTAAACTCACCGACGGCGGGATCAAGTGTAAAGCCATTTACACCCCGCCGGGTTGCATATACCAACATGGTAGAGGAGCCATAAACAATATAACCAGCCGCTACCTGAACCGTTCCGGGTTGTAAAAAATCGTCTATCGTTACGGGAGTACCTAACGGAGTAACCCGCCTGAAAACGCTAAAAATGGTACCAATAGAAACATTCACATCTATATTTCCACTCCCATCCAAAGGGTCAAATAAACAAACGTATTTTGAATTATTACTTACCGGGTCATCAAAAGCAATAAAATCGTCTAACTCCTCACTGGCTATACCGGCACAGCTAATGCCATGTTTTAGTACGCCGGTAAATTGATTGTTAGCATACACGTCAAGCTTTTTTACATCTTCACCTTGTACGTTAACACTCCCGGCATCGCCTAAAATATCAACCAGGCCAGCCTTATTTACTTCTACATTAACTCGTTTGGCAGCTAAGCCAATATCGCGGAGTAACCCGGCTAATTCACCGGTTGCGTGGGGAAAATCACGCATTTGCTGAATTGTAAATTCATCGAGTGTTTGGACTCGCCTGTTAATGGTCATAACAATCGTTTTAAACTTCAGCAAAAATAAGGGATTGATGAATAGTTGCATTAGGCCTGAGGGAAATGCCTGCAAAATGAGAGGGTAACATAGTTTTTACGAAATTTGCAAGCACCATAAAAACTGGAATAATAAAATGAATTTTCAACTTGAAGTAATCGGATTTACTATTGAAGGCTGCATAGCTGCACAAACCGTGGGTGCTCATCGGATTGAGTTGTGCGATAATGCGGGAGAAGGGGGTACTACTCCTTCTTATGGATTTATTAAAGCTGCAAGAGAAAAACTCACCATACCATTGTACCCAATGATTCGACCGCGTGGTGGTGATTTTTTATTTTCTGATGATGAATTTACCATAATGTGCGAAGATATACGGGTATGCAAATCTTTACAATGTGACGGTGTAGTGATTGGGTTGTTGAATAAAGATGGCACTGTTGATAAAAATCGTTGCGCAAAACTGGTGCAATCAGCCTATCCGATGGGTGTTACCTTTCATCGTGCTTTTGACAGAACTCGTGATGCATTTGAAGCGTTAGAAACACTGATTGAAATCGGTTGCGAAAGAATTCTGACTTCCGGGTTAAAACCCACTGCTAACGAAGGCGCCCCCATGATAAAGGCATTAATTGAAAAAGCAAATGAACGGATTATCATTATGCCGGGATCGGGTGTGCGTTCTTCCAGCATTCATCAACTGGCATTAACAACGGGAGCGAAAGAGTTTCATAGTTCAGCCCGTAAACAAGCAGATAGCATCATGAACTATATGAATGAAGAAATGAATGAGAAACTAACATCTGTAACTGTAGATAAAGAGGAAATCCAAAATATATTATCGGTTTTATCTACTTTGAAAAATTAGTGCATTTTAGCCAGCAAAATACAGCGCCACTTGTTTTTCGTCAGGGTATTTACCAATGTTAATCCGAATTTAGCGGCCTCATGCACCAGCATTTCTACATCTTCTTCATAAAAGCCGCTCAGTAAAAGCAAGCCGTCGGATTCCATAGCTGCAGCCATGGGCTCCATATTATCCAGCAGCACATTACGGTTAATATTAGCCAGTATAATATCAAACTTTCCTATTTCTGTTAAGTTATCTTTTAGCACAATGCTGATATTACTACAGCTGTTTTCTTCAATATTTTCCCTCCCATTATTAATACTCCATTCATCGTTATCAATGGCAAGGATACGAGTAGCGCCTAATTTTTCTGCCAGAATAGCCAGTACACCTGTACCGGTACCAAAATCAAGAACTGACTTATTTTTAAAATCAATACCCCTCATACTTTTCATCATCATGTATGTAGTGGCATGGTGGCCTGTTCCAAAACTCATTTTGGGCGTAATAATAATTTCATGCTGAACCTTGCTGATGGGCTGATGAAAAGAGGCTCTTACAGCGCAAAAATTATCTACAATCACAGGTTCAAAATTTTTTTCCCATTCCTCATTCCAGTTTTTTTCCTCAAGTCGGGCCTTAGTAAAATTCAGTGGATATGGCTTTAATATTGAAATCAAAACTTCCTCATCAAATTCTTGTTCCCTTATAAAAGCAGTAAGGACTCTTTCTTCTTCCACAAAACCTTCATAACCTGCCTCACTCATTAAAGCAATTAATATTTCAGATTGTTGGGTACTTACGTGACCAATGGCTACCTGTATATACACATTCATAAGTTTGAATAAAAAAGCCTGCAGAAAATTCCACAGGCTTGCGATTATTTAAAAACAATTTAATTCTGCCCTTCAGATGATCCGCCCGGCTCTGGTTGTTGTTTAACAGGCTTATTAAATTCCGGCTTGGGCATTAAAGCCTTACGGCTTAATTTGAATTTACCGGTTTTATGATCAATGCCTATCAACTTTACTTTTACCACATCACCTTCTTTTAATACTCCTTCCATAGATTCCAAACGTTTCCAGCTTATTTCGCTAATATGCAGTAAACCCTGCTTACCGGGTAAAAATTCAACAAAAGCGCCGAATTCTTTAATCCCTTTTACCGTGGCTTCATATACTGATCCAACTTCCGGTACAGCTACAATACCCTTAATCCAGGCAACCGCCTTTTCCAATCCTGATTTTTCCGGACTAAAAATGCTTACCTCACCATAATTACCAACTTCTTCCAAATTAATTGTAGTACCGGTACTGCGTTGAATTTCCTGTATAATTTTACCTTGGGGCCCTATAACAGCTCCTATGAATTCTTTATCAATAAACAATTTTTCCATTCTCGGAGCATGTGGTTTTACTTCCGGTCTCGCCTCTTTAATACAATCATACATTGCTTCCAATATATGCAAACGTCCTTTGCGTGCCTGTTCCAATGCTTCCCGCATCACCTCCATACTTAGGCCATCTACTTTAATATCCATTTGTACACCACAAATACCATCGCGGGTTCCGGTTACTTTAAAATCCATATCACCCAAATGATCTTCATCTCCCAATATATCGGTTAAGATGGCATATTTTTTATCGGCCCTGGTAATTAAACCCATTGCTACGCCACTTACATGTTTAGGAATAGGCACACCGGCATCCATTAATGCCAAAGAACCGGCACAAACAGTAGCCATAGAAGAAGATCCGTTGGATTCTAAAATATCACTCACTACCCTTACCGTATAAGGATAATCAGAACCGGGCATCATTTGTTTTAGTGAGCGCATAGCAAGATTTCCATGCCCTACTTCGCGACGACTTTGCCCACGCATCATTTTTACTTCACCCGTACTAAACGGAGGAAAATTATAGTGTAAAAAGAATTTTGAGTCCGTTGATTTAGCAGCGCTTTCTACCAGTAACTCATCCAGGGGCGTACCAAAAGTAACGGTGGTTAGTGATTGAGTTTCGCCTCTTGTAAATAAAGATGAACCGTGTGGGGTGGGTAGCGGGTCAATTTCCATAGCCAGAGGTCTAACTTCATCGAGTTTACGACCATCGAGGCGGATACGATCATCCAATATCATATTTCTAACAATTTCCCACTGCAGATCATCAAAATATTTCTTGGCTAATTTTTTATCCGTGTCGGTTGCTTCTTCACCAAGACTGACAACTAATTCTTCCTTTAAAGTTTTAAAGGCCTCACTCCGCTCATTTTTTGAGGAACCTTTTCTTGAAATTTCATAAATTTTATCCTTTGCAAACGCAAGAACCTTTTCATGCAACACCTGATTTTGTTCGGGTTTAGGATATTCTCTTTTTCCCGTTACTCCCGCTGCTTCTCTCAATTCATGTTGTGCTTTAATTTGAATGCGGATTGCATCGTGTGCTAATTGTAATGCCTGTATCAAATCTTCTTCACTGCACTCCTGGCTTTCACCTTCTACCATCATCAGGTTCTTTTCAGTAGCGGCAATAATAAATTCCATATCAGCTTTATCCAATTCACTGCGGCTTGGGTTCACAATCATTTCCCCATCTACACGGGCAATCCTTACTTCGCTTATAACTTCTTTTATGGGGATATCAGAAACCGCTAAAGCAGCGGAAGCAGCTAAACAAGCCAATGCATCCGGCATTACTTCTATATCGCTTGAGATTAATGAAATCAACACCTGAACATCGCAAAAATAATCCTCAGGAAATAAGGGCCGTAAAGCACGGTCCACCAAGCGGCTGGTTAATACTTCATAATCATTTAATTTTGCCTCCCGCTTAAAAAAAGAACCGGGGATACGACCTGCTGAAGCAAATTTTTCCTGGTAATCTACACTTAAGGGGAAAAAATCCTGCCCTTCTCTGGGTTCCCTCGTAGCAACAACGGTAGCCAAAATCATACACTTTCCTTGTTGTACAATAACGGCTCCGTCTGCCTGGCGTGCCAGCTTACCCGTAGAAATGGTAACCATACGACCACCGCCTATATCAAATGTTTTACTAATTGGTTGTGAAAGCATAAAAATTGTTTAGGGTTTGAAGTTTGTTTGGTGAACCAGCCTTCACCTGGTTACGCTACCAGGACCTGGTCTGTTTATTTTCACCATTGTGCAACAAAAAGTACGGCTTAAAACATTTATTCCCAACACCATTTAAAGACGTTGGGAATAATCGCTTCCTGAATCCAGTCTATATTTGATGGAATTCGGATATTAAGTACCCAACACCTTGTTGGTGACGGGGTTATTTCCTTAGTCCGAGTTTCTCAATCAAAGCACGGTAACCTTGCAGGTTCTGCTTGCTCAGGTAAGTCAATAAACGCTTACGCTGACCTACCAAACGCATTAAACCGCGGTGAGTGGAGAAATCTTTCTTATTTTTTTGCAGATGCTCGGATATGCTGTTGATACGCTCCGTAATCATAGCAATTTGACCCTCAATTGAGCCTGTATTAGTGGCAGTTCCACCAAATTCTTTAAAAATGTTTGCTTTTTTTTCTTTTGTAATTGACATCTCAGTTTTTTTTAAATTGGCATCCAGATTTTTCATCCAAAAATATGGCGGCAAAGGTAAGACATAACTGAGAACCAGCCAAGCAAATAAAGCAATTTAATTGCGATTTTTGGCTGTTTAATCCATTTAGTTCAGCCTGAATATCTTTTCTTTACGTTAAAAATAATCCAAAGGCTTGAAAAAGATTGTTTTTAGTGTTACCAACGACCTTAATTACGACCAGCGGATGATAAGGATTTGTTCTTCCCTATCTGCCGCGGGTTATAAAATATTACTGGTTGGCAGAGCCCGGACACAATCCACCACTCTTGATACGAGACCCTACGAGCAAAAACGATTGAATTGCTGGTTTCAAAAAGGTAAAGTTTTTTACATTGAATACAATATTCGTCTTTTCTTCTTTTTACTTTTTACGAAGATGGATTGCATTTGCGCCATTGACTTAGATACCATACTACCCTGCTATTTTATTTCAGTTATTAAAAAAACAAAAAGGGTTTATGATGCTCATGAATTGTTTTGCGAAATGAAGGAAATTGTAACACGTCCATTCATTTACAAAACTTGGAAATGTATTGAACGATTGGCCGTTCCTAAATTTCAGCATGGTTATACTGTAAACCAACCCATTGCTGATGAGTTTAAGAAACTCTACAATGTTAACTATTCAATCATCAGAAACGTTCCGATACTTCACCCCTCCGATAACATGCAAAAGACAGCGGCTGTAGAACAACGCTTCCTGCTTTACCAGGGCGATGTTAATGAGGGCAGAAGTTTTGAAACCCTGATTCCCGCAATGAAAAAAGTTCCACTTCCCCTGATTGTTTATGGTGATGGCAATTTTTTTGAGCAGGCAAAACAATTAGTTAAGCAAAATAACCTGGAAGATAAAGTAATATTTAAAGGAAGAATAAAACCCGAAGAATTAAGAAGCATTACGCCAAAAGCCTATCTCGGAATTACTTTTTTTGAAAACAACGGACTAAGCAACTATCTATCGCTGGCCAATAAATTTTTTGACTATATCCATGCCGGTGTTCCCCAATTATGCGTAGGTTATCCTGCCTATAAAGAAATCAACAACCAGTTTGAAGTAGCACACCTGATTGATGACTTGTCTGCTGAAAATATAGCCACTCAATTGAACTTTTTATTAGATAATAACGTTTTATATAACAGGCTTAGGCAAAACTGCCTGGAGGCCAGAAAGGTTTTGAACTGGCAAACAGAGGAAAAAGAATTAATTACGTTTTACAAGAAATTACTTGGATAAAAATTTACATATTATTTCTTTTGACGTGCCCTACCCTGCCGATTATGGCGGCGCCATTGATATTTTTTACAAAATAAAAACTCTTCATAAGCTCGGCGTTAAAATACATTTACAAATGTATGAGTACGGACGTGGCCGGCAGGATGAACTATTGAAGTACTGCGAAACAGTTAATTATTACAAGAGAGAAACGGGTTTTAAAGGTTTTTCTTTATCACTTCCATACATTGTTAATTCAAGAGGGAACAATGAAATAACAAATAAAATATTAAACGATGATTATCCCATTTTGATGGAGGGTTTACATACCACTTTCTTTTATCAGCACCCCGGGGTTCTTAAACGAAAAATAATATTAAGAGCCCATAATGTAGAATCACTTTATTATATGGGATTAGCAGATGCTTCAAATAATTTTTTCAAAAAAATTTATTACAAAAATGAATCCAGGTTGTTGGAGAAATATGAAAAAGAAGTGATAAAAAAAATTCCCACCCTGTTTATGACCCTTCATGATGCGGGTCATTATAAAAACATTAACCAATTTCCTACCTGGGGCTTATTACCCGTATTTCATCCCAATGAAAAAATGAATTGCCTGGAGGGTATGGGCAGTTATTGCCTTTATCATGGTAATTTAAGCATCCCCGAAAATGAAAAAACAGCTTTGTGGTTATTGCAAAATGTGTTTAGTGATTTACCAATCCCTTTTGTAATTGCCGGGAAAAATCCATCGAAAAAATTAGAAGAACTGGCTCATAAGAAACAGCATACCTGTTTAGTAGCAAATCCGGATGAAGCTGAGTTAATTGATCTAATACAACAGGCACAGGTGAACGTTTTGCCGGCATTCAATAAAACGGGGATTCGTTTAAAATTAATTAATGCCTTATACAACGGAAGACATTGTTTGGTAAATGAAGATATGGTTTGCTCTACTCATTTAAAACCGGCCTGCCATGTTGGTAACAATGCAACGACAATAAAGTCCATATTAACCCGGCTTTACAAAAAGCCGTTTACCGATTGCGAAATACGGGTAAGGGAAAATTTACTGAACACCTATTATAATAATGAAACCAATGCCCACAAACTTATTCAATGGTTATACTAGCATTATCCCACACTTTACCTCTCTCTGTTTTTAATGTTCGGGCCGGGAATTTATTAATTACCATATAGTCGTGAGTAGCCATAATGATGGCCGTATTATAATCTTTGGAAATCTGGAAAAGCAACTGCATAATTTCATCAGATGTTTCAGGGTCAAGATTACCCGTAGGTTCATCGGCTAATATCAGCTTAGGAGAATTTAACAGGGATCTGGCTACATCAACTCTTTGCTGTTCGCCACCGCTCATTTCGTAGGGCATTTTAAACCCTTTTGATTTGAGTCCCACTTTATATAAAACATCTTCAATTTTTTCATCTATAAGTCGGTTATCTTTCCAACCGGTAGCTTTTAAAACAAATCTCAGGTTCTCTGTTACATTTCTGTCTGTCAACAATTGAAAATCCTGAAATATTACACCCAGGTTCCTTCTGAGGTAGGGCACCTTCTTCCAGTTCATTTCTTTTAAATTATAACCTGCTACAACACCTTCACCTTCTGTTAAAGGCAACTCGCCATAAAGTGTTTTTAATAAACTGGATTTGCCGGTTCCGGTTTTACCCACCAGGTAAACAAATTCACCTTTATTTACTGTAAGGTTTACATCCTGCAAAATCATGGCATTACTCTGGTATATATTGGCATGTCTTAATTCTACAATTGCTTCATTCATTTATTCTTATTTGAATATGTGTAAAATAATAATTTACTTATAAACTAATTGCAAAAATAATCACAACATCAATAGGTTAACTCGCTGCCGGCAGTCAGAATTTTTAATTCCTTTTTATTAGCATGCTCTACTCTGCCAATAACTCTGGCCTCAATTCCATATTTTTCAGAAATACGGATGATGCTATCCGCATCTTTTTCATTTGTATATATTTCCATCCGGCAACCCATATTAAATACCTGGTACATTTCGCGGTCATCTGCCCCGGATGCTTTTTTAATAATATCAAAAATTACAGGCGGTTTGAATAAATTATCTTTTACCAAACGAATATTATTCTGTACGTATTTCATACACTTGGTTTGACCACCTCCACTGCTGTGTATCAGGCCGTGTATTGATTCAAAATGATTTTCGAGTAATTCTTTTATAACCGGTGCATAGGTTCTTGTAGGGCTTAATATAAGTTTGCCTATTGTTATCTGCCTGTTATCAACTGTCAGTTTATCCGTCATACGATGATGACCTATATAAACCACTTCCTCTTTTAAAGAAGGGTCATACGTCTCTTTAAAACTTTCAGCATAAAATTTATTGAGCACATCATGCCTTGCACTAGTTAATCCATTACTCCCGATCCCACTATTATAATTTGACTCATAAATTGACTGTCCGTAACTGGCCAATCCAACAATTACATCGCCGGGCTGAATTTTATCATTGCTGATGATTTTATTTTTAGGCCACCTAGCCGTCATTGTTCCATTTACCGCAATATTTCTTACCACATCGCCTACATCTGCCGTCTCTCCTCCAAGATAATGAACGTTTACCCCAAAGGTCTTTAGCTTATCAAAAAACTCCTGCGTTCCACTTATTATCTCGGTTAAAACTTCCCCCGGTATAAGCGTTTTATTTCTATCAATGGTGGATGAAAACAAGAGGTTATCATAAATACCCACACAAAGCAAATCATCTAAATTCATTACAATAGCATCTTGGGCAATACCTCTCCACACGGAAATATCGCCGGTTTCCTTCCAATATAAATATGCCAAAATACTTTTAGTACCCGCCCCATCAGCATGCATTACGTTAACCCAATTGGCATCATTACCAAGGTAGTCCGGATATATTTTGCAAAAAGCATTAGCAAAAAGTCCTTTGTATAATTTTTTTGTGGCTGCATGTACTTCCTCTTTTTGTGCCGATACCCCTCTTTGTGAATAAAGACTCATATTTACAATTGAAGCTCAAAGCTAAATATTCTGACGGGCAGTTCAATAAACAATTTCAACTTTTCATTATTAAATTATAAAGTAGATTTGCGACACTTTTGTATATGAAGGTTCACCAACAACTAAATCAATTGCCGGTTTTTAATAAAGCCGTTGTAACCATAGGTTCTTTTGACGGGGTACATACCGGACACCAGCAAATAATCAAACAAGTAAAGGAGGAAGCGAATAAGATAGGCGGAGAAAGCATTATTATTACATTTTATCCGCACCCCAGAAAAGTAATTGGCTTACCTCAAAATAACTTCAGCCTTATTACAACATTAGAAGAGAAAATAAATTTGCTGAAAAAAGAGAATATTAATCACTTAGTCATAGTTCCTTTTAACCGCGATTTTTCTGATCAGCCTGCGGTTGATTATATCAGAGATTTTTTAGTTAACTATTTTCATCCACACACCATTATCATTGGCTACGATCATCATTTTGGGAAAAACCGCGAAGGTGATTTTGAATTATTAAAAAAATTTGAAAAAACATATAATTACAAGGTAAAAGAAATACCAGAGCATATTTTGAACAATGTAACAGTAAGTTCATCAAAAGCAAGA
>DASSYR010000067.1:0-31718 GCA_035703165.1 Chitinophagaceae bacterium | reverse complement strand
ATGAATCCGTAGGAAATTGCTTCAAATTAAAATCTCTTCCTTTCACGAAAGTGAAGCCTGCCGTTATTCCCAGGTCTTCATCGGCGATGTAACGGTCAAAAGTAGTTTTATCATCAACTGCTTTTCCTTCCCATTGAAAACTCGCATCACCGCCCCAACTTTCCGTTATAGGCTGACTGGTTTTTGTAACGGATTTGGCAATGCCGGACGAAATCAATTCATGTTTTACCAATTCATAATTCTTTCCTAAGTCACCAGTTAAGAAATGATACACTAAATTATCCTTTGCATAACCGCTCTCCCGGTTTCGGGCATGATCAATTTGCTGCTTAACAATGGTAGTGCAAATAATAAGAATAATCGCAAACGTAAACTGAAGTACAACCAGTAACTTTCTGGGCGTAATTAAGGCGTTAGCCGATTTGAATGTCCCTTTTAAAACCTTAGAGGGGTTAAATGACGACAGGAAGAATGCCGGGTAACTTCCTGCTATAATTCCGGTAAAGAAAATAAACCCGATGCCGTACAACCAAAAATAATAATCGGTATAATTAATAAATAATTTTTTATCCGTAAGCTTTCCAAAAGCTGGTAATACCAATTGAACAATAATGATAGCAAAGATGGCAGCAATAAATGCAAGCAAAACTGATTCACCAATAAACTGGCTTACCAGGGATTGCTTTTTTGCTCCCACTACTTTACGTATTCCTACTTCTTTGGCCCGCTTCTCACTTCTGGCCGTACTTAAATTCATAAAGTTGATACAGGCAATCAGCAGAATGAATAAGGCAATAACAGCAAACAATTTTACAAAATCAATCAAACCACCGTCTTCTTTTCCATTAGTAAAATTGGAATACAACCGCCATCGGCTAATGGGGTATAAAAACATTTCCCATTTCTTATCATCTTCTTCTTTGGTATATTGATACTTGATCTGTTTTAATTTGTTACCAGCAGTACCCGGGTTTGCATTTTCTTTCAACAGTACATAATTACGGGTAGAGTTATTTTGCCAAGATTCATCATCATTTCCGGTTTTTCTCAAATAAGCCCAGGGTAATAAATATTCAAAATTGAACCGGGTATTATTAGGAATATCCTTTAAAACACCTGTAACGGTAAAATCGTCTTTATTATCCTGATTACCAATTTTAACTACTTTGCCCATGGCATTGGCAGCACTGCCAAACAAATTCTTTGCAAAACTCTCGGTAAGCACTATGGATGATGGGGCATTTAAAACTTGTTTTTCATTACCAATCAGTAAGGGGAAACTAAACACCTCCAAAAATCCTGAATCAACAATATTCCCTCTAGCAGTTAAGCGCTTATCTCCTACTGAAAATAAAAAGTTGCTGGAAATATTTACCCTTACGGTTCTTTCTACCTCGGGTATATCTCTCGACATTGCTCCGCCTAGCACCTTAGGCGTATAATTCCAGCATAGTAATTCTCCATCAAATGCCGCCTTATTCCACACTTCGTAAATACGATCCTTTTTTTTGTGAAACCGATCGTAACTGATTTCATGCTGTATCCACAACATTATTAAAATAGCTGAAGCCATGCCAATGGCCAATCCTAAAATGTTAATAAACGAAAAGCCCTTGCTCCGAAAAAGATTGCGCCAGGCTATCTTAAAAAAATTCTTTATCATAATATTAGTTCATTCTGTTCTTAATGATTTTACAGGATTGGCCAGTGCTGTCCTAACCGTATGATAACCTACCGTTACCAAAGCGATGAAAATGGTTACAACAGCCGTTGCAACAAATATGGTTATACTAACCGGAATCCTGAATGCAAAATCCTGCAACCATTTATCACCGGCCCACCAGGCAAGTGGTATGGCAATTAAAATGGCTACTCCTACTAATTGCAGAAAATTCTTTGCAATTAAAAAAGTAACATCACTGATGTTGGCCCCTAACACTCTTCTAATTCCTATCTCCTTAGTCCGTTGTACAGTAGTAAAGGCAGCCAGGCCAAATAAACCTAAGCAAGCCAATACAATTGCCAGCCCGGCTGCAATAGAAAATAAAGAAGCTGTTCTTTGTTCGGCTAAATACAATTTGTTATAATCCTCGTCTAAAAAATGAAAACTAAACGGTCTGTCGGGTATGCGTTGCTTCCACACCATTTCCAATTTGCCCAGTGTACCCTGCACATTATTACCATTAATACGAATCATAAAAGTGCGGGAAAAATCTCTTCCAAGAAATATCAGTAAAGGACCAATTGGTTCATGCAGACTGCTGAAATTAAAATCTTTTACCACTCCCACTACCGGACCTTTAGCCCTGTTTTCAATTATTCTTCCAACCGCTTGTTGTGATGTCCATCCAATTTTTTTAGCCAAGGATTCATTGATCAGGTAAGGTTGCTGGTAATTGGCTGAGTTGTTATTGGTATCCAGTAAAGCAAAATCTGATGGCGTAAAATCTCTTCCTGCCACTATTTGCATTTTGAGTGTTTTGGTAAAGTCTAAATCAACCGGCATTGCCTTCACGGACACATCATGTTGACCTTTTTCATCTATTGCTGTCACACCATCACCCCACTCTACATACTCCGGCGTTTCGTAAGATGCAGTTACTCCTTCCACACCCGGCACTTGTGCAAAAGCATTCTTCAGGTTTTCAAAATCATTTAATATCTTACCCCCAATCGGCAGCACCACCACATGATCTTTCTCATAACCCAGGTTCTTTGTTTGCATAAACTTCATTTGCTGCATGATAATAACGGTGTAAATAATCAGGAAAACAGAAATACCAAATTGTGCAACAATTAAAGTTTTACGCAACAGGTTATTGCCACCGGTGAAAGAAAATCCTTTCTTTAATATGCCAATGATTTTTGTGCCGGATAAAACCAATGCAGGATAAATTCCTGCAAAGAAACTTACAAACACCGCAAATGCTGCTAATGAAATCATGGGCAGTGGTTGAAGCAATGAAGCAGGTGTAAACGCCTTGCCTGTTATATTACTAAAGTATGGTATCAATAATACTCCAACCGCTAATGCCAAAGCAACTGCAATTAATGTTGTTAAAACAGATTCACCAATAAACTGAAAGAATACTTGTTTGCGGGATGCCCCCATTACTTTTCTTATTCCTATTTCCCCGCTTCTGCCTGCTGCTTGTGCAGTGGCAAGATTAGTATAATTAGCACAGGCAATAATTAAAATCAGTAACGCTATCACACCAAACATGTAGATATAAATAATCTTTCCATTCGGCTCAAATCCATCTAATGGGGAATAGAGATGAACTTTAGTGAGCGGCTCCAAATGATAGGTGAGATAATTATTTCCTTCTAATCTGGCATCCGTTTTAACTGCGGATGTTTTCATGTAATCTGAAATCTGCTTTTGCAATTGCGGGATACTTTTTTCATCCCTCACTAACAAATAAGTAATCCAGTTGGCTGTCCACCAGGTTTCTTCTTTTACATTGTTTCCCAAATTGAGGAACTGTGTTACAAAATCAAATTTGATTTGTGAGTTTTGCGGAGCATCCTCACACACAGCAGATACCGTCATTTCTTTACCAAATACATTGATGGCTTTATTTACAGCTGTTTCGTTGCCAAAATATTTTTTAGCCATTGATTTTGTCAGCACAATTTTTTCTTTAACGTCCAGGGCAGTTTCAGCATTTCCTTCAACCAGGTTGAAAGAGAAAATTTTGAAAAAAGCCGGGTCGGCAAACAATATTCTTTGTTCGTCAAAAATTTTATGGCCGTTTTTAATGATACCATGACTGACAAATGTTCTTGCATATTCTTCCACTGCAGGAAATGTTCTCTTAAACTCCGGGCCCACTTTCGTACCCGTAGTGGCAACTGTATTAACGGTCTCTGCCGACTTATATTCCATCGTTATACGGACAGTACGATCAGCATTTTTATGAAACTTATCATAACTGAGTTCGTGAGTAATAAAAACGCCAATTAACAAACAGGCAGCGAGCCCAACTGTTAACCCGAATACATTGATAAATGCGTACAATTTATTTTTAAATAAATTTCGGAATGCTGTTTTAATATAATTTCTGAACATAATTGTGTTTTACTTATCAACAAAAAGATTAATTAATAATTAATGGGCATTATTCCGTTCTCAAACTTTTAACCGGGTTTGCCAATGCTGTTTTACTTGCCTGAATAGATATAATTAATAATGCCAAAAACAACACAACAAAAGAAGCTACGGCAAACATCCACCAGCTTAGCTCTATACGGTAAGCAAAATTTTGAAGCCACTTAGTAGTATAATACCAGGACAACGGCGCTGCAATTAAAGCCGCAATAATAATTAACCATACAAACTCGGCAGTAGAAATTTTTAATACATCAGCAACATTTGCTCCCAATACCTTCCTTATTCCAAATTCTTTAGTACGCCTTTGCAACATTAATAACACCATGCCAAATATCCCCGCCAAAGAAAGAATTATGGACAAAGTGGAAAAGAAAAAAAATAACTGCTGAAATTTTTGTTCGCTTTTATATATCGTGTTAAAAGCATCATCCAAAAACCAATAATCAAAAGAAGAATTGCCTCCCAGGGTGGTCTTCCATAACTGTTTTATTTTGTTTATCAATACCGAAGGCTGTGACGATGAGTATTTAACTGCCAATAAATAATAATTGCCATCCCATGGTTTATTTGTAATAATCAGGGGTTCTATCTTATCGTGTAATGAAGCAAAATGAAAATCTTTTACTACACCAATTACTTTATGATCTCCATTACGAGTAATAGTTTTACCTATAGGATTTGACCATCCAAGGGTTTTTGCAAGTGTTTCGTTAATTACATACCCACTACTTAATGTTTGTGCATTTTGCGAAAAAAAGTTACCGGAAATAAGCTTGATGCCAAAGGTTTTCAGCAAACTTTCATCTCCGTCAAGCTGATGGATAACCATTGAATTTTGGCTACCCTCCGGAATAAAACCGTTATTTTGTATCCCATCATAAGGAATTTCGGAAACCCCACTCACCTCCTTTATTTCAGGAAATTGTAATAATTGTTGTTTCAATAATGAATAAGATTTTGCCGCATTTTCCCCAATTAAAGGAATGCCAATAATTTCCTTTCTATCAAAACCCAGGCTTTTCATTTTGCTATAGCGCAATTGAAGTGATATGATTAATACACTTGCCATTAACCCGGTTGTTATTACAAATTGTATTACAATCAGCGTCCTCCTGAAATTGAAAGGAGATGAAGTTTTGGGCATCAATGCCTTAAATGTTTTGCTTATGCTAAATGATGACAGGTAAAAAGCTATATAGCTCCCGGAAATTATAGCGGTAATTACAGTAACAATAAGTAAAACAAAAACGATTGACAAAGTGCTTACGCTGGTAAGGATTATATCTTTTCCTGTTAATTGTTTGTAAATTGGCAATAAGATTATTACCAACAAAAGGGTTATAATAAAAGCAATAAAAGCAACCAGTATTGCCTCTCCAACAAATTGTTTTATTAAGTGCGCTTTTTGAGCGCCCAGTAATTTTCTTACTCCAATTTCTTTTAGTCTTTTAACAGACTGGGCTGTAGTAAGATTTATATAATTAATGCAGGATATAAACAAAATAAAAAGGGACACTAAACCAAATACATAAAGATTGGTTCGAAGAGTGTCAGAATTACTGTCGTAATGCAGGTGAATATCTTTTACAGGCTGAAGCAATGCATCAATTTTAAAACCTCTTGCAGCATAATCCTGGTTAATATGTTTCCACATAAACGCAGGGAACTTATTTTGCAATGCTAAGGGATTAACCCCATTTTTTAATTGCAAGTACGTAGTGTATTGCTGCCCCCCATTCCAATCCATAAAATGACCAGGCTCTTTGTACAGGGTTACAAAAGAAAGTAAGGCATTATAATTTAAGTGCGAATTTACGGGCGGTGATTGTGCAATACCACTTACTATGTATTCTGTCTGGTTATCAAGCTTTATAATTTTACCAATTGCTTCCTCGTCACCAAATAAGTTTTTAGCTATCTTCTCCGTAAGCACAATCGAAAATGGCTCTTTTAATACTGTTAAGGAGTTACCCTTATTCAAGCGGTATGAAAAAATATTAAAAAAAGTAGAATCGGCATAAAGGATATCGCTTACTTTCAAAGTTTTTTCACCATACGACAGATAAGCTGTTTTCTCAGAAGAAATTCGCACAAATGATTGGATTTCGGGAAACTCACTGGCAGCATCTGGTCCAAAAGGCGGGGTAAACTGCGGAGCATTACCTCTCAATTTTCCTTCAGCCCAATAATTAAAGCCAACCCGATATAAATTAGATTGGTTTTTATGAAAATTGTCATATCCCGACTCAGTTTTTATGTAAAGCGCAATGATTAAAACAGCAGCCATACCAATTGATAAACCAAGTATGTTAATAAATGACAAAATCCTGTTTTGTAAAAGATTTCGCCAGGCTATTTTTATATAATTCTTTATCATAACATTAATTTATTCTGTTCTTAATGATTTTACCGGGTTAGCCAATGCCGCTTTTATTGCTTGCGAACTAACCGTTACGAATGCTATCAATAATGCCAGAACACCTGATGCTGCAAATACCCACCAACCGATATTGATACGATAAGCAAAATTTTGCAACCATCTATTCATTGCCCACCAGGAAGCCGGCACAGCAAATGCAACCGAAATAAGAACCAGCATCAAAAAATCTTTTGATAACATGGTTACTAAATTAAACACCGAGGCACCAAATACTTTACGTACTCCTATTTCTTTAACACGCTGCTCTGCCATATAAGCGGCTAATCCAAACAAACCCAGGCAGGCAATGATAATAGCAATGATGGCTAAACTTAATCCGAGTTTACCAGTGCGTTGCTCTACTCTATACATATTATCAAATGCTTCATCCAAAAACTGGTAACTTAAGGGCGTGGACGGCGTCATGGTTTTCCATACATTTTCAATATTTTTCATCAAACCTTTTATGTCTGACGTATTTACTTTAAAAGCCGTTACCCAGTCAGGCTTTCCTAAAAGGAAGCACAAAGGGCCTACATTTTTTCTTAATGACTCAAAGTGAAAGTTTTTTACCACGCCTATTATAGTGTAAGTAATCAGGTTTGTTCCAAACCCGTTTTGAAAATAAGAATACACTTTCTTACCAATCGGATTATCGTATCCCAACAGTTTTGCGGTTGTTTCATTAATAATCATAGCAGAAGAATCTGAACCAAAATCTCTTGAGAAATTTCTACCACTCACCATTTCCATATCCATCAGGTTTACATAATCATAGTCAATACGCCAGGTTTGCATGTTTAAACTATTCCTGAGATTCATTACGGATTCTTTGGAATACGTGTTATCACTTCTTGAAGAATTAGAAACAGGAAGGTATCCGGCAAAACTGCTGTTTTTTACTCCTGTTAATTTTGCCACTTCATTTTTAAATGCTTCTCTATTACTCCCTAAAGCATCCGTTCCGTTAATTACCAATACCTGGTCTTTACTAAATCCAAGTTTTTTTGTTTGTATATAATTCAACTGGCGGTACACAACAATGGTTCCTACTATTAAAAAAACAGAGGTAGCAAACTGAAATACTACCAATCCATTTCTTAAACCACTTCTTTTAACACCTGCATTAACTTTTCCTTTTAATACGCCAATCGGGTTAAATGAAGAAAGAAAAAAAGCCGGGTAGCTTCCTGCCAGTACACCTACCACTACAGGAAGGGTTGTTAAAAACAATATATACTTCGGCTGAAATAAATCTCCTGCACCAAGACTTTTACCAGACAGATTATTGAACCAAGGGAGGCAGAACCCGGCTATGCCTATAGCAATAATTGTAGAAATAAATACGGTTAAAGTTGATTCGGTCAAAAACTGGCTGATTAAAGATTTTCTTTCGGTACCTAAAACTTTACGAACCCCCACTTCCTTTGCCCGATTAGAAGAACGGGCGGTAGCCAAATTCATAAAATTGATGCACGCCAGCGCCAGGATAAAAAAAGCTACAGCAGAAAAAATATACACATATTGAATACTTCCGTTAATACCCAATTCCTCAATACGGTCGCTATGTAAATGTATATCGGTTAACGGCATAAGGCTATATTCCAGTTTATTACCCAATTTGGCAAATTCGCTCATCGAATTTATGTTCATGAATTGTTTAGCCTGGGGAAGGAGATATTTATCAATTACCTGTATAAAATTTTTATTAAACGCTTTATAATCAGCTCCAGGCTTTAATAAAATATAGGTTTGAAGGTTGTGACTTAAATAATCACCCCACCTGTATTTCACATTGTCCATAGAAAAAATAAAATCAAAATTAAAATGTGAATTACGGGGAATGTCTTTTATAACCGCTGTAATTTTGTAGAGCGTTCCATGGTTATCGTTTGTCTCAATATTTTTCCCAATTACATCGGTTGTACCAAAATATTTTTTTGCAGTTGACGCTGTTATTACAACTGTATTAGGCTCATTCAATGCAGTTTTTGTATCGCCGACTATTGCAGGGAGCGTAAATACATTAAAAAGAGTGGAATCGGCATGAACTACATTGTCCTCATTAATATAGCCATCTCCTTTTTTAATAATTTTGCTTCCTCCAGAGTTATAAAATCTTACAAACGCTTCTACTTGCGGATAATCTTTTTTTAATGTAGGCCCCATCGGATCAGATGAAACTGCCAAATGCAAATCATTTCCTCCAAAAACTATATCTGAATTAACCCGGTAAATACGACTGGCTTTTTCGTTATAACGATCATAACTCAATTCATCTACAACATACAGGGCTACTAATATAAAGCAGGCGAGACCGGACGCCAAACCAATAATATTAATGAGAGAGAACGTTTTACTCTTCATTAAATTCCTCCACGAAATTTTTAAGTAATTTGTAAACATCAGATTTCTTGGTTTTAATTTAGTAAAACTGATAGAAGTTATTTCTCTTAACGAGACGATCAAGTTCAGTCGCTCCGGTTAATAATTGAACACGATTTTCTTTGTTAAACAACAAAACCTGAATATCGAATTATACTAATACGTTTTCAGTAACAGTATGTCCATCCAACATACGAATAATACGATGGCTATAACGAGCATCATGTTCAGAGTGTGTAACCATAATTACGGTTGTACCCAGCTCATTAAGGCTCGTAAGCATTTGCATCACTTCATTACCGTTGCTACTGTCTAAGTTACCAGTGGGCTCATCCGCCAAAATAAGCTTAGGATTATTTACCACAGCCCTGGCTACGGCTACTCTTTGCTGTTGACCACCGGATAACTGTTGGGGGTAGTGATTGCGGCGATGCATAATCTGCATTTTATCCAGCACCTCTTCAACTTTTTTCTTTCTATCCGAAGCTTTTATGTTATTGTAAATAAGGGGTAATTCCACATTTTCAAAAACAGTAAGCTCATCAATCAAATTAAAGCTCTGAAATACAAAACCAATATTCTTTTTTCTTAAATCGGCTCTTTTGCGTTCATTAAATCCGGCAACTTCTACATTATTAAATATAAAACTTCCGCTGTCGGGATCGTCTAATAATCCAAGTATGTTTAACAAAGTGGATTTACCACAGCCGGATGGACCCATTATAGCAACAAATTCGCCTTCTTTTACTTCAAGAGATAATTTGTTAAGAGCAATTGTTTCCACATCCTCTGTTCGATAAACTTTTTCGAGGTTGGTAATTTTTATCATCGTATTTATTTTTATAAAAATTAAATTGGTTATTATAATTGAATCATAAAAAAATTTACAGGCGAAAGCAGGGGCTCTGAATCGTCCTTAGTTTCGTTAACTTTATCAGCCGAATTATCGTACATACTCACAAAATTTGTTTCACACCACTGATTATGTTCCTTTGGCGATGTAGGCAAACATATCGTTAGTAAAAAAGCTATTGTACCTATTATCTTGTCTTTCATGTTTAAATCTTTAACATTGTACACTACTGCTTATTACTTTTTTAAGATCAATTCCTGCATAGCTTCATAATTTTCATAACTATTAGTAATTACCTTATCGCCTTCCTTTAAACCTTGTAACACTTCATAATAATCCGGGTTTTGCCTTCCTAACTGGATATCTACTTTATAAGCTACCTTTCCATTTTCTGCCACTTTAAAAATCCAGTTGCCACCGGTTTGCTGGTAAAATCCTCCTTTAGATAATAATAATGCCTGTGTCTCATCACTTAACGCCAATCTTATCTGCAGTGTTTGACCGCGACGTATTCCCTGCGGCACTGCATCTATGAATTCCATGTCCACCTGGAAACGTCCGTTAGTTACTTGAGTAAAAACTTTTTTAATTCTTAATTTGTACTCCTTCCCGGCAAACGTAAATTCTCCAACCAAACCAGTAAAAATTCTGGAAATATAGTGTTCATCCACATCCACTCTTACTTTAAATCCACTCAATACATCTATCTGTCCTAATCTTTGCCCCTGCGTTTTTGTTTGTCCTATTTCAGCGTCTAATGAGGTAAGCTGACCGCTTACCGGTGCACGAACTATCAAATCACCAACCTTTTTTCTCATCAGTGCCAATGTATTTTTCATCCTGTCGTATGATTCCGCCATTTGGTCATCTTGCTGTTTCATTGAAGCCGCATCTGTCCTCATAATTTCTTCAGCCAGTTTTTTTCTTTGTAATTGGTAGTTGTATAAATTTTCACTACTTACATACTCCTGCTTACCTAAAACTTTTTGATCGTACAATTTTTTATTAAGGGTATAAACTCTTTCAGCCTCTTTCAGGGCATTGTTTACATCTGCCATTTGGTTTTGACGGTTAATGGAATTTTGCTCCGCATTGTTTTTGCTAATTTGCATTTGCGTAAGTACATTAAAAACCTGGGTTTCCTGGTTGGCTAAACTCAATTCCAAATCTGTATTGGACAATCGCATAATGGGCTGACCCGCTTTCATTACTGCCCCATCTTCTACGTACCTTTCCTCAACCCGGCCGCCTTCAGCAGCATCCAAATAAATAGTTGTAATGGGTAGTACAATACCATTTACCGGTATAAACTCCTGGAAAGTGCCCTTCTTAATTTCACTGATAGTAATTCTTTCTGTATCCACATTCAACCGGCTTTTACCGGAAGTTGTTAAGTAACCCACTATAATAAGCCCCATTATTGCCAAAGCGCCACCAATTGTAAGTAGCCTTTTAGTTGACCATTTCTTTTTCTTGATAATTCTGTCCATATCTTTTTTCTTAAATTAACTTTTGTTCTCTTATAAAGTCACCCGGCGGGCTGAAACTGTTGCACCGGGTAACCTTTATATTAATACTGAAAATCAGTAACGTATCTTTTGGAAAGAAAAGGGTATGCCAAAACATAGCATGTTGATTATTAATATCTTATTATTATAGAAAAAATAATAGTGTACGGTTTTGATACAATTGGTGTACGGTTTTGATGTTAGAACTATAAAAGCTTTTTGTAACTAAAATTTCAAATACAACTATTTGTATTTGTGGTATAATTGCAGAGAGATTAAAATTATGAATTTAAAAAATGCCTCCATATTAGTGGTAGATGATGACCCGGATGTACTGACAGCTGTTCGTTTATTATTAAAAACAGAAGCTAAAGAAGTAGTAACGGAAAAAAACCCGGAAAATCTTCGGTCGCTGCTTGAACAGAAGAAGTTTAATCTTCTTTTACTGGATATGAATTTTAACAGCACAATCAATACCGGTAATGAGGGATTGTATTGGTTAAAAAAAGTAAAGGAACTGAAACCGGAAATCTCTGTAATTATGATTACAGCTTATGGTGATATTGATTTGGCTGTTCGGTCACTTAAAGATGGCGCTGACGATTTTATCGTTAAACCCTGGCATAATGAAAAATTAATACAAACCATTAAAGAACTTTTAAGGAAAAAAATAGCAGACAAATCTCATTTTCCTGTTAAAGCAACTGCAGATTCTGTCATTGGCAAAGTTTTACTGGGCGAATCGGAGGTAATGGAAGAAATATTTTTAAAAATTGAAAAGATTGCACCCACCGATGCCAATGTGCTAATATTGGGCGAAAATGGCACTGGTAAAGATTTAATTGCCGAAGCCATTCATCAAAAATCATTAAGAGCCAGCAAGCCTTTTATAAAAGTAGATGTAGGTGCTTTAACCGAATCTTTATTCGAAAGTGAATTGTTTGGCCATAAAAAAGGGGCTTTTACAGATGCAAAAGAGGACAGGGTAGGAAGGTTTGAAGCAGCCGGCGGAGGAACTTTGTTTTTAGATGAAATAGGAAATATCTCCCTGCAGCAACAAGCTAAATTACTAACGGTATTACAAAACAGAAAAATAACAAGATTAGGAAGTAATGAAGTAATTCCGATTGACATTCGTTTGATTTGTGCAACCAACCTTCCTCTACCGGAATTAGCTAATGAATCAAAATTTCGTAAAGATTTGATATATCGCATCAATACTGTTGAAATTACGGTTCCCCCTCTAAGAAAAAGAATAGAAGATATACCTTTACTTGCTTCACATTTTATTAAAACGTATTGTAACAAATACATTAAACCAAATATCACTATTGATGAATTGGCATTGGATAAGCTGAAAAAATATCATTTTCCCGGTAACGTACGAGAATTGCAATATACCATGGAGAGA
The DNA here is from genome assembly GCA_035703165.1 of Chitinophagaceae bacterium. GTDB lineage: Bacteria > Bacteroidota > Bacteroidia > Chitinophagales > Chitinophagaceae > AWTP1-9. The sequence continues at coordinate 19,028 of DASSYR010000067.1, read as the reverse complement.
GCCGTGATTATGGCAGAAGGCAATGTACTCCATGAAAAAGACATAATCTTCTCTCCGATAGAATCAGTAAAGACAGAAACAGATGAAACAAAGGATTTAAAACTAAGTAATATTGAAAAAAATACCATTCTTAAAGCAATTGAAAAACATAACGGTAATATTACAAAGGCAGCCAGGGAATTAGGTTTAACCAGAACTGCTTTATACAGGAAACTGAGCAAATATGACATTTAAACGATACCAGTTATTTATTCTATTACGAATTGTTTTACTTGTAATAAGCATCACAGGTTTTGCTTATTTATTGGTAAACGGCTATTATTCTTTTGCCGTAGGAGCTTTTATTCTTGTAGTCGTTTTAGTATTTAGCTTATTCTTTTACATTAATAAAAACAATGAAGAACTGGAACAATTTGTAGAGGCTATTCACTACCGTGATTTTTCCAGGCATTTTGATGTAAAGCATGCTCCTCTTCCTGTAAAAGATTTACGCAAGGGGTTTAACGAAATTAATTCAACCGTTAAATTAATCAGCCGTGAAAGGGAAGCTCAATTTCACTATTTACAGCGTATATTGGAACTGGTTGATACAGGCATTCTTTCGTACCAGACAGAAAGCGGCGAAGTTAGTTGGATGAATGAATCGTTTAAACAAATGATAGGCATCCCTTACTTAAGCACCATCCATTCCCTGGAAAAAAGAAATGCAGAAGTGTACAGGGAAATACTTGATTTAAAAAGCGGTCAGCAAAAAGTAATAAAAGTCAACACAGATAAACTAAGTTTTAAAATATTAGTGGCAGCCACCTCTTTCCAAACGGAAGGAAAATTATATAAACTAGTTGCTTTTCAAAACGTAAACGAGGCGTTAGATGAAAATGAAGCAGAAGCATGGAAAAAATTATTAAGTGTAATGACGCATGAAATAATGAACTCTATTGCACCCATTTCTTCGTTGGCCGATACACTAAAAAAACGTATGCAACAATCAAAAAAAGGGGACCCCGGTAATGCCATTACTATAGAAGATCTGGAATTAGGTATTGAAACCATTCGTAAGCGTAGTGAGGGATTATTAAAATTTGCCGAAACATATCGCAATCTGAATAAAATAACCGCTCCTAATCTCAAGAAAGTTTACATAAGGGATTTATTTGAAAACCTTCACCATCTTATGCAACCTACCTTAGATGAAAAAAAGATTGAACTGGATATTATTTTAAAAGACCCTGATCTTTCTTTAATGGTGGATACCAATTTAATTGAACAAGTATTAATTAACCTGGTAGTAAATGCTATTGAAGCGGTAAAAGAAAAAGCAGAAGGAAAAATTCAGTTATCCGCTTATATCACACCTAATAATAAAATAGTAGTAAAAGTTGCCGATAATGGTGGCGGCATTCCTGATGATGTGATTGATAAAATATTTATCCCCTTTTTTAGTACCCGAAAAACCGGAAGTGGAATTGGATTGAGTTTGTGCAAACAAATTATGATGTTGCATAAAGGCAATATACAAGTAAAAAGTGTACAAGGAGAAGGAACTGTGTTTACCTTGATGTTCTAAGAAAATAATTTATTATTCCAAAAACGAAGAAGCCTGTTTAATTTGATTTTACCAATCTCCACCAGCGCCTCCGCCTCCAAAGCTACCACCGCCAAAACCACCAAACCCTCCACCACCGCTACCGCCACCAAAACCACCACCACGCGGAAACCACCATATTGGCGGAGCATTGCTCCATCCTCTTCTGCTCATCGTGCCGCCTCTGCCACCCCTCCTGTTATTAATTACCATCATTATAATAATAAATAATATTATCCATAAAATGGTTTTCTTGCCGGTTCCTTTATCACTTCTATTCCGATATCCTTCGGGTGCTTTATACTCACCAGCCGCTGCTTTAATAATTGCATCAATGGCATTATTAATTCCCCGATAATAATTTCCCGATTTTAAATTGGGAATTAATTCTGTCTCTACAATTTGTTTGCAGGTAATATCCGGTAAAGCTCCTTCCAACCCATAACCGGGAGCAATAAATACTTTTCTTTTACTTCCATCTGCCCCGGTTGATATGAGAATTATAACGCCATTATTAAAATCCTTATTTCCAACCCCCCATTCTCTGCCCAGCTTTACGGCATAATCAACAGGATCATAGTCATCCAGTGTCCCGACAATTACTACTGCAATCTGGTTAGAAGTACTATCATCATATTTCACTACTTTTCTCTCCAGCTCATTTACCTGTTCTTGAGAAAGTAATCCTACAAAATCATTGACCAACCGGGGAGGGTTGGGAGGTGCAGGAACTTTTTGTGCCACCATTACCAACGATGAGCATACCAGCCAACAGATAAATATTATTTTCTTCATGCAATTATTTTCCGATGATGATATCATCCGGTAATTCGTTCCGATCACCATCTTCATAAGGGAAAAACTGTCGTAAAGAATTACCAATATCTGTTACTACATCCGTTATTCCCTGAACGTAATTATTGTTATTAAAATGAGACAGTATTTTTTTTACTTCGTTATTCCAATAAGTATTCCCCAGTTTGTTGTGGATGCCTTCATCTCCGTATATCGCTAATTGGCGATCTTTCATGGCAATGTATAATAACACTCCGTTACGGTGCCGTGTATGCTCCATCTTTAGTCCGTAAAAAACTTCTGCAGCCCTGTGTAAAGGATTTATGAAACGGCAACGATTTTCTACAAATACTCTTATTTCCCCACTTGTTTTTTGTTCCGCATTCCGAATAGCTTCGGCTATCCGTGCATGATCTTCGGGGGAAAAGAATTCTTTTTTCTTAAAAAAGGGGAAAAGGCTCACTTCAAGTATTTATTTTGAAGTTGGGAAATCAACGGTAGGTGCCCTATCTGCCCCTGCTTCTGCCTCAAAATATCCTTTCGCTTTAAAGTTCATAAAACCGGCGTAAAAATTATTTGGAAATCTCCTAACCAAGGTATTAAACGCTTGTGTAGCAGTATTAAAATCGTTTCGGGCTACTTTAATACGGTTTTCTGTTCCCTCAAGCTGCGTTTGCAGGTTGCGAAATCCTTCATTAGTTTTTAAATTAGGATAGTTTTCTACCACCACCATTAATCTGCTAAGTGCACTGCTTAGCTCACCTTGAGCCGTCTGAAACTTTTGAATAGCTTCGGGTGAAAGATTATTTGGGTCAACTTTAATGTTACTGAGATTTTTATACCGGGCCTCAATCGTTTGAATCAGTGTTTGCTGTTCAAAATTAGCTTCGCCTTTAACGGTATTAACAAGGTTGGGAATCAAGTCGGCTCTACGCTGATATTCGCTTTGCACATTACCCCATTTACCTTTAATATTTTCTTCCTGTGTTACAGCATTGCGTTGGAAGTTTATGGCTCCACAGCCGCCAAATAAAACTATTGCACCAATGATTAACAGGATTATTAATGTACTCCTTTTCATTTTTATTCTTTTTTGAATATTAAAGATACATGATTTATAAATGTAATAACTTTTATTCAAAACCGAATTTAACCCTGCTTTCCCCTTGAAATTGCTTACTCGTTAATAGCTGCAATACCCGGTAGCGTTTTTCCCTCAAAATACTCCAGCATAGCGCCACCGCCGGTGGACACATAACTAACCTTGTTAGTAAAACCAAACTTGGTAACAGCAGCTACCGAATCTCCACCGCCTACGAGGGAGAAAGCGCCGCTTTGTGTTGCGCTTGCAACAGCCGTAGCGATTGCTTTTGTGCCATGCTGAAATTTCTCCATTTCAAATACACCCATGGGGCCGTTCCATAAAATAGTTTTTGAATGCTTAATTACATTACTAAACTGCTCACAGGCATTGGCCCCAATATCCAGTCCCAGCCAGCCATCAGGTATATTATTACTCGGAGCTGTAGAAGTATCAGCAGCAGCATCAAATTTATCTGCGATAACTGAATCGGAAGGAAGATGAATACGTACGCCTTTCTCTCCGGCTTTTTTCAATAAACTCAAAGCAATTTGCAGGCGATCCTCTTCACATAAAGAATTACCTATTTTGCCCCCTTGTGCTTTCATAAAGGTATATGCCATACCACCACCTATTATGATATCCGTAGCTCTTTCTAATAAATTTTCAATAATTAATATTTTGTCACTCACTTTAGCTCCGCCAATAATGGCAGTAAAGGGTTTTTCTGATTGGTGCATTACTTTTTCTGCACTGGATACTTCGGCTTCCATTAATAATCCAAACATCTTTTTTTCCCGGGGGAAAAATTGTGCAATTACTGTAGTAGATGCGTGTGCCCGGTGGGCCGTGCCAAAAGCATCATTTACATATACGTCTCCCAGCCTGCTCAATTCTTCAGCAAAAATTTTATCTCCTTTTTCTTCTTCTTTATAAAAACGCAAATTTTCTAATAGTAAAACTTCTCCGGGTTTTAGCATGCCGGCTTTTAGGTATGCCTGTTCACCAATACAATCATCAGCAAATAAAATAGTAGTTCCAAGCAATTCACTCAAATGCCCGATTAAATGTTTTAAGGATGATTTCTCTTCTGGTCCGTCTTTAGGACGTCCTAAATGACTCATTAAAATAACCGATCCCCCGTCTTTTAATATTTTTTTTATCGTAGGTATAGCTGCCCTCATTCTCGTATCGTCAGTTATAGCAAAAGTTTGTTTATCCAAAGGCACATTAAAATCAACCCTGATTAATGCTTTTTGTCCGGAAAAATTGTAAGAAGAAAATTTACTCATAATAAAAGTTAAAGCGTTGCGTAATAATTTATCAAATAAAAATGCCCCTCTGCGGGGCATTTCGTTCAATTATTTTGGCTATTTACTTATCAACTTTGCAAAATAATGTACCGTGCGAACCAACTGGCTTACATAACTCATTTCGTTATCGTACCAACTCACTACCCGCACCAATTGTGTATCTCCTACAGTTTGTACTTTAGTCTGAGTTGCATCAAATAATGAACCGAATGTGATGCCAATTATATCGCTACTCACAATTTCATCTTCTGTATAACCAAAGCTTTCGTTGGCGGCTGCTTTCATAGCGGCATTTACTTCTTCGGCTGTAACTTTTTTACCAAGAACAGCAGTTACCTCTGTTAGAGAACCTGTTAACGTAGGCACTCTTTGTGCAGAGCCGTCTAATTTTCCCTTGAGAGAGGGTAAAACCAATCCAATTGCTTTAGCGGCACCGGTACTGTTAGGCACAATATTTTGTGCGGCAGCTCTTGCTCTTCGCAAATCTCCTTTTGCATGGGGTGCATCTTGCGTATTTTGATCATTTGTATAAGCATGCACTGTTGTCATGAGTCCATTCACAAGACCAAATTTTTCTTCCAGAACCTGTGCCATTGGAGCCAGGCAGTTAGTGGTGCATGAAGCACAGGAAATAACTGTTTCGCTTCCATCCAGGATTTGATGATTAACATTAAATACAACAGTTTTCAAATCTCCGGTTGCAGGCGCAGATATTACTACTCTTTTTGCCCCGGCTGTAAGATGTGCTTCTGCTTTTGCTTTGTCTGCAAAAAAACCGGTGCATTCTAACACAACGTCCACACCATGATTTTTCCAGGGAATTTGTGATGGATCTTTCTGGGCATAAATCTTTACCTCATCTCCGTTAACTATAATTGAATTTTCTGTTGATTTTACTTCTGCATCAAAACGTCCTTGTGCACTGTCATATTTTAATAAATGCGCCAGTACTTTTGGACTGGTTAAATCATTAATTGCCACTACATCTATTCCCTCCATCTTGTAAATCTGGCGGTAAACCAGCCGACCGATACGTCCAAAACCATTAATAGCAACTTTAACTGTGCTCATGATTAATTTAATTTTATAGTGAAAAAAGCAGCGCAAAGGTACAGTATGGAAAGATATTTACCTGCTATTTTAACTTAATGCATGAAAATTTCTTACCGATTAGCCGTCGGAAAGCCGACAAAAGAATATTAAATATTTTTGGTTGCAAAACCGGCTAAATATATCTTTGCACTCCTTTTAACGGAAATGCCGCGTTGGTCAAGGGGTTAAGACGCCTCCCTTTCACGGAGGAATCACGGGTTCGAATCCCGTACGTGGTACTAATCTAAATTTTTTATCTTACTCTCAGCAGGCTGTTCATTTAGAACAGCTTTTTATTTTATTTTAAGTTTCCAAAATAAAAATATTTTATCAGCAACTTTTTCGAAGCTGAATCAACAGCCTTAATTGCTTAGATGTGTTACCTGAAAATAGCAAACCGAAATCATGCGATATGAATTATTAAATTACTCTCTGGTATATAATAAATAAGATAATTGTTTTTACATCAAAGAAATAACATCTCCGGCCTGCGTATGGTAAAGTTCTGCATAAACTTTTCCCATTCTGATTAGCTCTTCGTGAGTTCCTTCTTCGGCCACCATTCCATCTTTAACCACCACAATTTTATCTGCATGCTTAATGGTACCAAGCCGATGCGTAATGGTTATTACAGTTCTTCCTTCCATTAATTTTTCCAGGGCCTGCATTACGATACGTTCTGACTCTGCATCTAATGAAGCGGTGGGCTCATCTAAAATTAAAATAGGTGAATTACGAATAATGGCACGAGCGATTCCAATGCGCTGCCTTTGTCCACCGGAAAGCGTCAATCCTCTCTCCCCTACCAGTGTATCATACCCCTGAGGCATTTTTACAATAAATTCATCAGCATCGGCCATTTTTGCGGCTTCTATAATTTCCGCTTCCGAAGCATCAGGTCTTCCATACCTGATATTATCCCGAACCGTACCGTAAAACAAAACCGTATCCTGAAGTACAAAACCAATTTGATTACGAAGCCCGTCTAATGTAAAATCAGAAATATCAACACCATCAATATAAATTTTTCCCGAGGTAATATCATAAAAACGAGGAATTAAACTGGCTACCGTAGATTTTCCTCCTCCAGTTGGCCCGCATATCCCAATATTTTCTCCTGCTTTAATAGAAAAGCTTACATTATTTAAAACTGGCTCATCAGGGTTATAAGCAAAAGAAACGTTTTCAAAAACTATATTTCCTTTAAGTTTACCCGGCTGTATGGCATTGGGCTTTTCAGGAATAATTACCTCTGCGTCTAATATAGCCTGTACTCTTTCCAACGCTACAATGGTCTGAGTAATTGTGCTGGTTTTTTTGGCAAGATTCTGTACTGGGGTAAAAAATTTTGCGAGATAGGCAAGAAAAACGGTGAGTGTTCCTATCGTCATGACATCTGCTAAAACGAGAATGGCGCCACGCCATAAAATAAATGAAGTACATAAGGCCACAATAACAGTTACAATTGGATTGAGCATAGATTTAATACGCCTGGCTTTTAAAGCTGCAATCATGGTTTTCACGCTTATTTTTTTAAGGCGGTTCTCTTCCAACTCCTGGCTTCCAAAAGCATTTACCACCCGCATGGATTGCAATCCTTCCTGCAAAATAGCCAACATATTACTTTGGTCTCTACGTACTTCACGTGTAGCTTTTTTTACAGACCGCTTAAATTTTGCGACAAAAACTAAAAGAAGTGGGGCAATTCCCAGAGCTATTAACGCAAAATCCCAGCGCAAATAAATCATTAACGAAAGCATCCCAATAATAATCAAAACATCCACCAATATATTCAGTAACGAGGCTGATGCAAATTCCTGTATAGTGGCAACATCATCGGTAATAGTACTTAGTATTTTACCAACCTGCTGATGATCGTAATAAGAGAGCGAAAGCCGGTGAAGATGATGATAAAGCCTACGGCGTAGATCATTCGCTATGTATTGTGCAACACTTTCGGTAAAATAGCTTTGAATATATCCGGCCATTGACCCGATTATTGCAAAAATAACAAAACCGGCTGCTGCAAAAAAAGCCAAAGTTGCTTTGTGGCCATCTGCAATTATATTATTTAACCAATAAAACCAACCGTGAAACTTATGGTTACCAATTACATTATCAATAATAATTTTCAAAGGCCAGGGTGCAAGCAAGCTCATGGCAGTATCTACCATCATAGCGCCTAATATAAGCAGTAACCAGCCTCTGTATGGCTTAACCAGTTCGGTTACCAGCCTCGTCATGGTTTTTGTATTCGTCAATTTAAACTTATTATGTACAGAAGTAGTTATTGTAATGATATTTATTAAATTGGTAAATATAATTTCCTCTGGTCATTCTGTTCTTGCATTAGTAATAAATGTTGATTGAACTTTTTTAGGATCATCTATAAGATCATAAAAACCATCAAGGTAGTTTATCACATCTTTCCGGTTTAATTTGGTTAACAGCTCAAATTCATTAATTAAAGCATAAATTTCTTGCTTTTTCTGTTTAAAAATTTCTAAAATAGCCTCTATTTCTCCCAACGATCTTGGAAAGCCCCGGTATAAACGTTGTCGTATATTTTCAATGTTAAGAAATTCACTGGGTATGGCATATTCCGCATTAACCAATCCGCAATAATCAAAATCGTATGGAATAGGAAACGGCCTCCGCATAACAGAATCTTTGGGATAAATTAGCTTAATATTATGCGTTGCTAACACAGACCAATCTGTATTGCCAATCATATACTGAAAAATAGCCAACAGTAAAGATTGTCTCTTATCCGTAAGCTCAATAGAAATTTTATCTTTTTTCCATTCACTCATTTTATAACGTTTGGCAATATCTTTTACATCTTCAATGAAAAAAGCATTTTGCACAATGTCTCTTTTTTTTCCCGAGCTGTCATGATAAGTAAGATTTATTAATCGTACCCGAAAACTTTTGTCAGTAAGCAGGCTGTATATTTTATAAGTAAGAAATTCTTTTAACAGATATTGATTATACTCCATGCCCTGCCTACAGCTGTTAACTAATTTTAAAGTACCTAATGATGAAGTTACGTTAGACTTTACATTATTAAAATCAACTCTTAAGGGGGGAATATCGCAATTATTACGCCTGAAATTACCTCTTGTTGACAACACAATGGTTTCTTTCACTTCTGTACTGTCTGGCAACTTAAAAATAAAAACGGCCGGGAAAAAAGCATTTTCTTTTGTCTTAACATTAAGCATTTTATTAAACGAGGTAACGATGGTTACTTTCAAAACAGCAGTATCTTCAAAAAACTTCGATTTGTCTATTACGTAAGTCTGTGCCTCTGCCCAAACAAATGCAGGTATTACAAAAAAAGTAAGGAGGCATTTCTTCATAAAGAGAAATATCAAAATTGTTTTTTATAAGAGAATAAATTATATTTTCTAAATTAATTATGATAATATTTAATGATAAACACTAAAGATCATTTTACAATCTCCGATATAACCGCCCCGATGGAACCATTGGGCACCTGTATATTTAACAAAGATGAAAGCGTAGGCGTAATATCTGTAACATTTACTTCGCGATAGGTTTTGCCGTGCTTTATACCCCACCCGTACCATAAAAGAGGGATATGAGTATCGTAGGGATTGAATAGTCCGTGTGTAGTGCCACCTTGTAACAAACCCTCAATCCATTGGGGTTCAAAAATTATCTGAATATCACCGCTTCGGTTTGAGTGAAAACCATTTATAAATGTTTTTTTGATCTTGGCAGGCAACGTCAGCTCTGATAATTTTTTCTGAGAAAAAGCATCTTTAATACCAGGCTGCTTTAATAAAAAAGGAATAACTGTTTGCTCTACTGAGTCCAGATTTATTCTTTTAATATCAATGCTGTCCCTGTTAAGATAAACCTGGTAATTAAATATGCCCAAGCAAAGATCTGGTGTTTTAAACTTTTCTGCCAGTAAAGCATTTAATTGCTGGTAGATTGTTTCCACATCCACATTTCCTGCAGGCACTTTATGCTTTTTTAAAAAAGAAGGAACTTGTGAAACGCCATGATCAGCTGTTAAAAAAACAAGATATTGACCCTTACCTACTTTCTCATCCAAATAATCAATAAAATCACCTAACTCTTTATCCAATCGCAAAAAAACATCTTCGGTTTCTACTGAATTAGGACCAAATGTATGACCTGTATAATCCGGAGTGGAAAAACTAATTGCCAGCAAATCCGGATAGGCATCCATTCCCAGTTTTTCATTATTAATAGCAGCTTTTGCCATTTCAAGGGTAAGTGTATTACCATAGGGGGTAACGTATAAAAAACGATAATTTTTTCCTATGTAAGGCTTAAGATCGTAATCAAAAGTTTTTTTATCTGTAGAACTTTGAGTATAGGTTTCCAACGGGTACATGGTACGCCAGTTATACTGATAACTGCTATCAACCAATTTTCTGCTATTAATTGCTTTTACCCACTGGGGAAGCTCATCAATATAATAGGATGAGCTTATCCAATCACCGGTTTTTTCATCATACCAGTATGCAGCGTCGGCACTATGACCGGCAGATAAAATGGCGCCACGGTCTTTTAATGCGAGTCCTATTACTTTACTACGAAAATTTGTGGCCAGCTTCAACTCATCTCCCATAGTATTTACCAGTAAATTCCGCGGACTCATTTTCCCTTTATCTGTTATACTGCCAACGGTTTTTACGCTATCATCCTCTGTGCAATAAAAAAAATCTCCTTTTTGATAATCCCACCACTCGTTGCCCGTAATTCCTGTAAGAGAGGGTACCGAACCGGTATAAACGGCAGTATGGCCACATGCTGTAACAGATGGTGTATAATTAATAAAAGTATTTTCGCAGGAAAAGCCTCCGTTAAGTAATCTTTTAAAACCACCATCGTTAAGATAACGGTCATAATAACGATACAGAAAATCCCAACGCATTTGATCTATAACCAAACCCACAATTAGTTTCGGTCTCCTGATATTACTTGTATCAGGTAACGGAGTTTTTGTTACCACCTGCGAAAAAGAAATAACAGGAATTATATAAAAAATAAAGTAAAAAATAAATCTAGTCATACAACATAAGCGAAAGCTTATTTAGTCAAAAACGATAATTGTTTTCAGTAATGTAATTTACGTTAAAATAATTTATGCACAGCAAAAGGTTATTCCATGCTTACGCAGATAAAAATTAATTTCACTGTTACTTTTTTGCAACTATTCTGTTTGCAAATACAGGCATTTCTACACAGCTAAATGGCCATGATACTAACCAAAAAAATGTGATTTAAATTATACAGCACTGACATAAAAAATATTCCAAATCAAACAATACTTTGTTATCACTTAAAGTTAAACAAAAAGCTATTGGTTCTTTCTATATTCTGTGGGCGACATTTTTTTATCTTTTTAAAAACACGATTAAAATTTGAAAGATTACTAAAACCGGTTTCATAACAGATGTCAGCAATAAGCCTATCATCCTCCTCTAATAATTTGCAGGCATTATTTACACGAATCTCATTAAGAAAATTGATATAAGTTTTTCTTGTCCGGGCTTTAAAATATTTACAAAAAGCTTCTATACTCAAATTAGCAATTGATGCTACCTCTTCCAGCCTTACCGGTCTGTAATACTCCCGAAAGGTAAATTCGAGCACATTATTCAGCCTTTTACCATCATAAGCCTTAATCGTATGTTGTATCGTTTGGCTGGCAAGAAGCTCAAGGTTTTTCTTAGTACTCAAAAGCTTTAAGATTTCCAAAAATAAAATCAACTTGTCAATACCCTCCGCAGTAACCAACTTATTCAATAAGTCTCCTATTTGTGTTTTCTTTTCACCATGAATACGATAGCTGTTGGCACTGTTTCGCAAAAAAAACTGTAACGATTTTAATTCCGGTAATTGCCAAAAGGTAGGATGAATGGTGGTCTCATCAAAAAAAACAGATATAGCAACGGCTTTTAATTTTTTCTTAAAAAAAACTTCATCATTTCTGAATACATGTGGTTGGTTTGCCCCTATAACAAACACATCACCGACAGCAAAATGCCCTACATAATCGCCAGCAACTAAAGTACCATGGCTTTGCTTTATAATTGTCAATTGTATTTCCGGGTGTTGATGCAAATGATTATACAAGTACGGTGCATCATCTACCTGTATGCGAAAGGTTTCCGCCGTATTTTTGGAAATTTTAAAAGGGATAACCCTCATGTGTACTAAATTAACCAAATATTAGACTAATAAATATAAAAAAGGTTAAAATAGTATTAATGTTAACCAATAGTGGTAAAAATAAAACCCATCTTTATAAATACTTTTATACAAAAATATTTTTATGTCTTTTCAATGGAAAGGTGTTTTCCCTGCATTACTCACACCATTTACGGCTGATGACAAATTAGATCTTCCTTTATTTGAAAAAAATTTAGATGCCCAGTTAAATGCGGGTGTTGAAGGTATTATTTTAGGAGGAACGTTGGGAGAATCCAGCGTTTTAACTACAGAAGAAAAAGCAATTTTAGTAAAAGTTGCCACAGCAAAAGTTGCCAATAAAATACCGGTAATATTAAATATTGCCGAAGGCAGTACCCGGGAAGCTTTAATTCAGGTGCATAATGCCCGGCTATGGGGAGCCAGGGGGTTGATGATGTTACCCCCTATGCGTTATAAACCTGACCATAGGGAGTGTGTGGAATATTTTAAAACGATAGCCAACAATACGGACTTGCCTATTATGATTTATAATAACCCCGTGGATTATAAAACAGAAATAACATTGGCTATGTTTGAAGAGCTGGTTGAATGTAAAAATATACAGGCTGTAAAAGAAAGCACTCGAGACGTAAGTAATGTTACCAGGATGATAAACCGGTTTGGTAACCGTATTAAAATTTTGTGTGGAGTAGATACTTTAGCCATGGAAGAATTGTGCATGGGAGCAGATGGATGGGTTGCCGGATTGGTAGATGCTTTCCCATCTGAAACGGTAATGATATATAAATTAGTAAAATCCGGAAAAATTGAAGATGCAGCTAAAATTTATCGCTGGTTTTTGCCCTTGCTGGAATTGGATATTCATCCGAAATTAGTACAGTATATTAAACTGGCAGCTTCGCAAACCGGACTGGGAAGTGAATATGTAAGGGCTCCTCGCTTACCTTTAATAGGCGAAGAGAGAGAAAACATATTAAAAATTATAAAAAATGGTATTAAAACAAGGCCAGCTTTATAATTCGGCAAAACGAAAACTGTCTGCTTATTAACCCTTATTTTGAATTAAATGTTATGAACTACACGGATACCAGTACAGATGCTATTCATTCAATAATGACTGAAGCATGGGATGCTTTTCATGTTTACCGAAAATTGTCGCTAAAACAAAGAGCAGATTTTATGCGGAGCATCGCCTTTGAATTAGAAAAATGTGGTGACGTTTTAATCTTTACAGCAATGAAGGAAACCAATCTCCCGGAAGCAAGATTAAGAAACGAAAGAGCCAGAACAATATATCAACTGGAAAACTATGCTTTGGCATGCGAAGAAGGCACCTGGCTGGAAGCCAAAATTGATACAGCCAATCCTGATAAAACTCCACCTAAACCGGATTTAAGAAAAATGCTAATTCCACTGGGACCGGTAATTGTTTTTGGCGCTTCAAATTTCCCTTTTGCTTATTCCACTGCCGGTGGAGACACTGCCTGCGCACTGGCTGCCGGTTGCCCGGTTATTGTAAAAGCACATCCTGCCCATGCAGAAACTTCTACCATTGTTGCCGATGCCATTTTTCATGCAGCAGAAAAATGCAAAATGCCAAAAGGCATTTTTGCACACGTTTACGGAACTTCCTTTGAGGTTGGTAAAACGTTAGTTATGCATCCCCATACAAAAGCTGTAGGTTTTACTGGTTCTTATGTTGGAGGGAAACAATTATTTGATTGGGCAAACCAGCGAAAAGAACCCATTCCTGTATTCGCCGAAATGGGCAGCATCAACCCTGTCTTTTTATTACCGGAAAAATTACAAACCGCTGCAAGCGAAATTGCTAAACTATATGCAACCTCTGTAACCCTGGGAGTAGGACAATTCTGCACAAACCCTGGTTTAATTATAGGAATTGAAAGTGAAGCTTTACAAACATTCATCCATGATTTGGGAAAAGCAATACAACAAACTGCACCAGGCACTATGTTGCATTCCGGTATAGCAAAATCGTACAAAGAAAAAAAAGAAAAAGCATTATTACAGGAAGATGTGCATTTAGTAGCGGAATCCAATTACCCATCAGACGGAGAGCGACAGGCAGGAGTGGCAACTCTTGCCACGGCAAGCGCCCAGGCTTTCTTGAACAATCCTGTTCTTCACCAGGAGGTTTTTGGACCTTATTCTATCGTTATCCGGTGTAATGACATGAATGAAATGATACAAATAGCCAATTGCCTGGAAGGACAATTAACATCTACCTTAATGGCTACAGATGGCGATATAAAACATAATGATAAATTAGTAGAAGCTGTTAAAAATATTTGTGGACGCCTTATTATTAACGGGGTTCCAACCGGCGTTGAAGTCTGTTTAAGTATGCACCACGGCGGGCCATTTCCGGCTACTACCGATTCCAGATTTACATCCGTAGGCGCTGATGGTATTAAACGTTTTGCCAGACCTATTGCTTTTCAAAACTGGAGCAATGAATTATTACCGGACGAATTAAAAAATGAAAACCCATTAAATATATGGAGAACAGTAAATAATATTCTCCAGCCCCCCAATAAAAAATGATTTCGCTTTTAAAAAAGAAAAATATTACTGGACTCTTTAATTATTAAAATAGCATTGATAAAAACAAGTTCTTTGACAAGTTATAAGGAAACCGATATCGCTTTGTTCTTTTTAATATCAGTAAAAACGAAATAAGCAGTTATTACCGTAGAAAGAATAAAATAAGTTGCCAGTATATATGTGACATAAGGAAAAAATTGCCTGGCGCCAAACCAATCGTTTTGTGAATAAAGAAAGTAAACGCCCAAAATATTTTTTCCTGCCTCCCAATGCAAAGCATTTGAGTTGCGATCCATTAATTCAGTATAAGCATACACCATAAGAAAAACAAATGCCCCATATAAATATATGTAGTAAGCATTGAGTTGATTGATAAGAGCAATATTACCGAACAAATAGCTGATGAATATAAGGGTAAGAAATAGTTGTATGCATGCCCATGCATAAAAACCAGGTGAGCCCTTCGTTTCATATTTACTAAATTGATAGACATCAGTTATTTTATAAACCGGGTATTTTTCCATTACATCAGCAGGTCTCCAACCAGTAGGCATAAACCAAATGCGAAACTTGTCTTTCCAGTTTTGTGTATGCCAGGCATCTTTTATCAGCAGCCACAGGTGCATAAAATTTATTTTTATTGGGTTCCATGTCCTCACAGGTCTTGTAATACCATACACGGGTGGCACATCCGACAATTCCTCCTGGAATGTTCCGAAAAGCTTATCCCAAAAAATGAAAATTTGCGAATAGTTTTTGTCAATATATTCCGGATTAATAGCATGATGTACGCGGTGATGAGAAGGAGTTACGATAATTTTTTCCAAAAATCCCATTTTGTTAATATGGCGGGTATGATACCAAAATTGAGCAAACAAATGCAATGGAGCCACAATAGCAATTACATTGGCGGGAACACCCAACAAAGCCGCCGGCAGCATAAAAATGGTAAAAATTTTCACAATTACGGATATACTCTGCCGTAAGGCGCAAGCTAAATTAAACTCCTCGCTGCTATGGTGGATGATGTGAGCATTCCAGAAAAAATTGTATTCATGATCAATCCGGTGACCCCAATAGCCGGCAAAATCCAAAGCCATAAAAGCTATAAAAAAGGTAAGAAACCCTGATTCAATATGCACCAAAGCCACTTTATTCACCAACCAATTATACGTAATAATAGCAATGCTTAAACCCAATACATCTTTTGTAACATTGGTAATACCGCTACTTAAACTAGAAATCATATCAAAAGTACGCACCGTGTCTTTCCCCCTATACCAGCCATACCATTTTTCAAATAGTACTAACAATAAAAAAACAGGCATAGCAATAAGCAAAATTTTACCGTACGTTTCCATATAACAAAATCAAAGTTTATCTTAAAAATTAAACAAATTTAAAATGTTTTTTATACGAAATGAAAAATAAACCCATTGCCAAAAAACACTCCAATACAGCCATTAATCGCCTGGGAGGTTACATATTTCACTGTATAGACGCTCACACCTGTGGCAATCCGGTACGTGTAGTTGCAGACGGTGGTCCGGAACTTGAAGGAAGTAATATGAGCGAAAAGCGACAGCACTTTTTAAAAGAATACGATTGGATAAGAAAAGGACTGATGTTTGAGCCACGGGGACATGACATGATGAGCGGAAGTATTTTATATCCACCACACGATGCCACCAATGATGTAGCAGTATTATTTATTGAAACCAGTGGCTGCTTACCAATGTGTGGACATGGAACCATTGGCACCATTACCATCGCAATGGAAGAGGAATTGATTAAACCCAAAATACCCGGTATTATAAAAATGGAAACGCCTGCCGGCCTGGTGATGACAGAATACAAAATAAACAATTCGTCTTCCCGCATAAAAGTAGAAAGTGTTAAACTCACCAATGTCCCTGCCTTTTTGCATTCAACAGAATTGACGGTAGATTGTCCGGAATTAGGCGAATTAATAATAGATGTTTCTTACGGAGGAAATTTTTATGCCATTGTGGATGTACAAAAAAATTTTAAAGGGTTGGAACATTATCCTGTTGATAAACTAATAGCATGGGCAAGACAACTAAGAAAAAACATTAATGCTAAATACGAATTTGTACATCCCGAAGACCCGACCATTAACAGGTGTAGTCATATTTTATGGACGGGAGCAACGCTAAATAAAAATTCTACAGCTCGTAATGCTGTTTTTTATGGTGATAAAGCAATAGATCGAAGCCCATGCGGTACGGGTACCAGCGCCAGAATGGCCCAATGGTATGCCAAAGGAAAAATAAAAAAAGGCGATGACTTTATTCACGAAAGTATTATTGGTAGTACTTTTATCGGCAGAATTGAAGAAGAACTGATGGTAAACGGGAAAAAAGCTATCCGTCCGTCCATTAAAGGATGGGCAAAAATTTTTGGATATAATACCATCTGTATAGACAAAGAAGACGACCCTTATGCATACGGTTTCCAGGTATTATGATAATTATCATTATAAAATAAATTAAAGGCGGTTTCAAAATTTAAATATTCCAATATGAAAAAACGAATTGCATTGCTTATTATATTATTTGCCGGCAAACTTTCCGCTCAATCTATTCAAAAATATTGGCCGGTAAATTTTTCCAAAGTGGCTATTACCGATGCTTTTTGGAAACCTAAATTACAACTGGTAGCTACTCAAACACTGAAAGCCTGCATTTATCAAACTGAAATTAATACGCCCCGCATACGCAATTTTTTAAAAATTGCTAATAAAACCGGAGAAAAACATGAAGGAATTTATTATGATGATAGTGATGTATATAAAGCACTGGAAGCCATTGGCTATTCTTTAAAAACAAACCGCGACTCCAGCATTGAAAATACAGCAGATCGTTGGATAGATGTTATCGCAGCTGCGCAAATGCCGGATGGATACCTGAATACGTACTTCCAACTTAAAGATATTTCTAAACGCTGGACTGATATTGAAAAACATGAAGATTATTGCGCAGGACATTTGATTGAAGCAGCCATTGCTTATTATAATGCCACAGGAAAAAGAAAATTATTAGATGTAGCGATACGTTTTGCCAATCATATTGACTCTACTTTTCGTATGCAAAATAAATATTGGTTTAGCGGACATGAAGAAATTGAACTGGCTTTAATGAAACTTTATCATCTCACTAATAATGACCGGTATTTAAAACTGGCTGACTGGTATTTGTCTCAACGGGGAAAACAATACAGGGATAATCAGCGTACCTGGATTACGCCTGAATACTGGCAGGATTTGGTACCGGTTAAAGAACAAAAAGAAATTACAGGACATGCCGTAAGAGCCATGTACTTATATTCCGGTACAGCAGATGTAGCAGCTACTACCGGTGATAGTGATTATGTAAATGCAATGAAAAACGTATGGGAAGATGTAGTATATCGCAATATGTACATCAACGGAGGCATTGGATCTACAGGCGATAATGAAGGATTTAGCAAGGATTACGACTTGCCAAACGAACAGGCATATTGCGAAACCTGTGCATCTGTAGGGATGGTTTTTTGGAATTCAAGAATGAACCAGCTTATTGGCGATAGTAAATATATTGATGTATTGGAAAGAAGTTTATACAATGGCGCTTTAGATGGATTGAGTATAAGTGGTGATCGTTTTTTCTATGATAACCCGTTGGCTTCATCCGGTCAACATCAAAGAAAAGCATGGTTCGGTACTGCTTGTTGCCCTTCTAATATTTCCAGGCTCGTGGCCTCTGTCGGAGATTATATCTACGGACAGGGCACAAAAAGTATCTGGGTAAATCTTTTCATCGCAAGTAATACAACTATTCAACTGGCACAAACTCCTGTAGAAATAGCGATGGAAACAAATTATCCCTGGAATGGGAATATTAAAATTAAAATTGATCCAATAAAAAAAGCAACTTTTGATTTATACTTGCGCATTCCGGGATGGGTACAAGGCAATGCTTCACCCGGGGATTTATATCATTTTATTGACTTTACCCCTTTAACCATTACCGTAAAAATTAACGGTATAAATGTTCCTGCAAAAAAAGAAAACGGATACCTGATAATTAACAGGGAATGGAATAAAGGAGATGTTTTAGAGTATTACCTCCCCATGCAGGTAAATAAAATTACTTCAAAAAGGGAATTGAATTACAACGGAGATCGTTTTGCTATACAACGAGGCCCAATATTATACTGCGTGGAAGGCACGGATAATTACAACAATGCCTGGAACTTTTTTATCCCGGAAAAAAATAATTTTCAAACAAAACCCTTTAAAATACTTACAGAAAATGTAATTGCAATAGAAACTGATGCCAACGTGGTTGAAGTAAATACAGAAAATCAATCCGTTCAA
>DASSYR010000056.1:0-33012 GCA_035703165.1 Chitinophagaceae bacterium | reverse complement strand
AATTGAGCATTCAAATTTTCATTAAATAATAGTTGAGTGATGCCATAACGGTCACGAAGGTCCACGAAAGTAATACTACCAAACTTGCGAACGGTTTGTACCCATCCGGCAAGGGTTACTTCTTTGTTTACATCCGCCAGTCTTAATTCGCCACAGGTATGAGTTCTGTACATAAAGGGTTTAAAGTGTTTTAACGAACCGCAAAGATAATATTTGAGGCCATTTTTATAGAAAATTGATTAGAGCTTGTATAATTTGGGCGATTTATGACACCAAGTAATTATATTTACCAAACCATATGAAAAGACTTATCTTATCCGGAGCCTTGATAGTTTTTAGTTTTTTTTCCTTTTCTCAAACCAACTTAAAAGCCCTTCGCCAGACGAGTTGGCAGATATTTATATATAAAATTTCTGCGGATACCGCGGAAAAATACATTCGTAACTATGCCTCCGGTCTTGACCACTATTTGAGTACAACTCCTTTTGCCGTTGCAAGCAAGGATAGCTTTAATTATGATGAGTTACCCATAGGGAATTATCTTTTTTTTTCAGTTGTGGATAAAGAGTTACAGGTAAACTATCATTGCCAAACCAATCTAATGGTAATGCCGGTTAATAACCAGTACAGGGTGCAATTAGAAGTTAGGGATATTAACGGTAATTATTTTGACAACGCAACAGTTTGGGTAAATGGGGAAAAGACAAATTATAATGTAAAAGCAAAAGCCTGGCAGGTAAAAAGTAGGTTTCCGGATGAGGCACTGATAAAAGTAGGGGTGGGAGGGGATACCCTATTAGCTTTGTTGAGTGCCAAGGAAGATGTGCGGGAAACTGTTTCAAGGCAACGATGGGTAAAATTTACCAGCACTAAAATAGGCAGCACAATAACATGGCCTTTTTATGCTGTTAAAAAAATGCTTGAGTCTCCTGCAAGTGACTGGTTTAAAAAAAGACGGCGTTATAGGCCACAACCGGGATATATATTGTTTAATAAACCACTCTATAAACCAGGGGACACGTTAAAGTTGAAAGGCTATGTGGTGAACAGGCACTTACGTCAGTATAAAAAGCCCTTATCACTGGTTTTAAATTATTATTCTAATGGGAAATACTTAAATAAAAAACTGGCAACAGTAAAACCTGTTACTCCCGGCTCCTTTATTTACGATTTTGTATTGGGGGATTCATTAAAAAGCGATTTGTCTTATACCCTTGAGTTTCGTAATAAAAAAGATAAACGGCTTTTATGGAAAAAATTTCAAATAGAGGATTATTTACTAGATGAAGTAAGTACGTATGAAATCCGTTCGAAAAAAGAAAAATATTACTCAACAGACACGCTGACATTTTTCACGAATGCAAAAGATGCTAACGGGCTTTCATTAATGGACGGGAAAATAAGATTACAGTTGCTTACCGATAAAATTTCTAAATGGTATAAAGACACTTTGTATGTGCCTGATACCATCTGGACGGTAGAAAAACCTCTTGCCGTGAATGTGGACACAAAGTTTGAAATCCCTGCTTCTGTTATACCACCGGCTTCAATTGATATAAGAGCTATCGCTACCTTTTCAAACAGCAATAACGAAGTGAAAGAAAGAAGTATTGATATTAAGTATGAGCCGGAATCAAACGTGATTGATATAACACAAACGACTGATTCAATTTATGCGGTTTACATGAAAAATGGCAAACCAGTAAAAGCAAAAGGGGCGTTGATGAAAAGTTATTCTGATAAACTTTTTCCTGTCAATTATCCCTATGCTGAAAAATTAGATGCCTATACAGAGGATTACGATTTTAATGTGTTTGATGAAAATGGTACGAGCATTTGTAATAATTATTATGAATTGAACACAGATTACCGGTTAAGTTTTTCAAGGCTGCAACAACAAGATACTAGTGGTTTCGTATTGTATAATCCTAAGAAGGTGTTGGTTCACTTCACCATTTTTTATGGTAATAAAATCATTGAAAAATCTTCGGGAAATAATGCGGTGATTATTTGGAAAAGTAAACTGGTAAAAGGAAGAGCATATAGGGTGGAATGGCAATATATATGGGCAGGCGAAGAAAGAAAGGGCAATGAAAATATTGTGCTGATGGACAAAGTGGCTTCATTACAAATAAATGGAGCAACTACTGTTTTTCCAGGGCTGAAAGATACTATTACAATTAAAGCGATTGATTATAAAAACAGGCCTTTGGCAGGAATGAATCTTACCGCGGTAAGTTATAACAGTCAGTTTGCAAAAGATATTAATGTTCCGGAACCTCCTTTCCTCCACCGCTTCAAGTCGCCACGAAGAATTGTTCGGGACAATTTTGAAATGGAGATAGCAGAGTTTAAAGAATCGTTTTTGTTAGGTAAACACAAACAATGGATTAATAAGTTTGGTTTGGACACCATGCAATATTATAAGTTGCTATTTCCTGTTAATGGCATGGAGATAATTAAAAATTATATAAGCGACTTTACCCCGCAATTATCCGTTTTTGTTGTTAACAATGGAGTTCCACAGGAAATACACTTGCTTTATATTAACAAGCGGTTAACCTACTACAACGGCACTACTGATAAATCTGCTTATAGTTTCTCGGTTTATCCCGGATATGCACAAATTGCGTTCAGGTTAAGGGATAAGTATGTACAAATAGACAGTGTTTACCTGCAACCAAATTATAAGCATGATGTGTTCATTGATGTTGGAAACCTGCCGGCTCATTCTTTTACTGCAGATAGACCTCTTTACTGGACAACTTCTGAAAGAAATGAACTGGAAAATAATTTATGGCAACTGGCAAATGATTATAAAACCAATTATGGCTATGTATGGCAGGGCGATAAGGTATTTTATCTTGGTTCTGAAAAAAAGCATTTGGTTGGACCTTTCAATGCTTATGGGGAATTGCAGTTTTTTAAACCGGGCAGTTTTGATATTAAATTTGATTTTGAACCAGGCTATGAATACAGTATTAAACCAGTAATGGTAAGATTAGAAAAGAAAAGCATTTTTCCCCCTCGGTTAAAAGAAATTGAATTGCCAAACATTATAAATACGGTTTGGAAAATGGGCGATACTCTGGTTCCTCCTCCGGTAATTCAGTACAAAGAGGAAATTACACCTTTTTTTTACGGGAATTATGGATTTGATTATTACCGTAAAAAAGCAGAATATGGCTCGTTGCAAATCGATTTGCCAAAAGATTCGCTATGGCGATACATTATTTTGCTCCCCGAAAATTTGCCGTGGAAAAAAAAGGTAAGGATGGACAGGTCAGCTAATTTTTCTTTGCTTGATCCCGGTAAATATGAGCTGGTACTTATTACCAGTAAAAATTATGTGCTGCATCTGAAAAATATTTTAGTGAAGGCTGATTATACCACCTGTATAAAAATTAGTACTGGTAATTATAGTTTATACAGCGAAGTTTTAGATAATTACTTAAAAATGCCCAATCCCGGAGAAAAGATTAATGTGAAAGAAGATAAGACAGAACGAAAGTTAATGGAAACAACAGGAATCAGAATAATACCGGGTAATGCGGCAGTTAGCGGCTGGATAAAAGATAATAAAGGTGAATCGCCAATACCTTTTGCAGCAGTTAGGCTGAAAGGGTATTCAATCGGAACCATTACCAATGCTAACGGATATTTTGAATTGAGTAATATTGCCTCAGGGTTTTATACACTTCAATTCTCAGCCATTGGCTATGCTCCTACTGAGGTGAAGATAAATTTGTCACCTAATGAGCAGAAAGTATTAAATATTAA
This sequence comes from Chitinophagaceae bacterium, assembly GCA_035703165.1. GTDB lineage: Bacteria > Bacteroidota > Bacteroidia > Chitinophagales > Chitinophagaceae > AWTP1-9. The sequence continues at coordinate 29,232 of DASSYR010000056.1, read as the reverse complement.
CCTCTCAGTTTCCGAGAGTAATTTGCAAGAAGTTGTTGTAACAGGTTATGGTATTTCAAGGCAAAACAGGGCTTTGACATCTTCTATTTCAACAGTTAATTCTGCTGGTTTAACCGGCGCTTTAAATGGTAAAATAGCCGGGGTGCAGGTTAGTGAAGATGTCGGAACAAATGCAGAAATAAGGATAAGAGGTGTTTCATCTTTGAATTTTAATTCTCGGCCGTTGTATATCGTAAATGGTGTACCATTTGATGAACTACCGTCAGATCTTGATACAACAGGAATGACTATTTCCATTTTAAAAGATGCGTTGGCTGTTAGTTTATATGGTGCAAGAGCAGCAAATGGCGTAATAATTATTAACTCAAAAGATTTTATTGCTGCGACATCGTTAAGGGATAAATTCAGAGATTATGCTTTCTGGCAACCTAATTTAATCACAAATGAAAAGGGAGAAGCAAAATTTGCAGTTACTTATCCTGATAATATTACCAGCTGGCGAACTTTTATATTGGGGATGGATAAAAAGAGACGAATTGCTAAGACATCGGTAAATATTAAATCATTTAAACCACTTCTTGCTCAACTCTCTGTTCCGCAATTTTTAATAGAAGGTGATAGTGTGAATTTTATTGGTAAGAAAGCAAATTATACTACTGATGATAATTTGATAAAAGAAAGTTTTAGTATTAATAGCAGAACAATTTTTGAAAAGGAATCGTCAATAGAAGCAAATAGTGCAGACACGAGTGAGTTGATGGTTTGCGCCGTTAATGTGGACACATTGTCAGCAAAATATTCAATTTATTCAAATAGTGGTTTCTCTGATGGAGAATTAAGGAAGATACCAATGATAAAACAAGGAATTGAGGAGACAGTTGGAAATTTTTGGGTATTAAATGGTGATACTGTTGTTCATTTTAAAGCGCAGTCAAATAGCAGTTATGTTACGCTGCATGCACAAAACAATACATTGGATGTGCTGCTGAGTGAAATTGATTTGCTTAAAAATTATCCATATTACTGTATGGAGCAAACTGCTTCCAAGCTAAAGGGCTTAGTAATGGAAAAGAAAATAAGGGCATTCCTTCATCAGAAATTTACCGGTGAAAAAGAAATAGCTAAATTAAGAGAGAAAATACAAAAGGCCCAACTGTATGAGGGCGGATGGCCGTGGTGGGAAAATGGTAAAGCCAATTTATCCATTACAAATTATATTACTCGAACATTGCTTACCTTAAGGGGAGATGTTGAACTGGAAAGTAATATCCGAAATGCATTACTCTATCTGCAAAATCAATTAAGTGATTTGAAAAGGGATGATTTACTGAATATTTTACTAACCTTAAGTCAGGCAAATCATTTTATGAATTTTGAAACTTATTTAGCAGCTATTCCATTTGACTCGTTGAGTGTTCATCAACAATGGCAATATATAAGCATTAAGCAACAGCAGAAAATAGATTATGCTTCGCAACTAAAGGAATTGCTAAAACAGAGACATGAAACAATACTTGGTGGATTATATTGGGGTGAAGAGAGTTGGTGGTGGTATCATAATGCTACCGCCACCACGGTGGAAGCTTATAAAGTACTGGAAAATGATGGTCATTATTCAGAAGAATTAAATCATATTATTCAATATTTCATGGAAAAAAGGAAAAATGGCCGCTGGGCAAATACAGTGGAAGCCGCTTCCATTGTCTCAACTATTTTGCCACGGTTTACATCAAGCAGTATAACCGTTCCGGCATCAGTAAGAATTACCGGTGATACGAATTGTGTAATAAAAGATTTTCCATTTACTATTAAAATTTCTTCAGCGAAGAGTCTGCAGGTTGATAAAATGGGAGGAGGAATAGTTTACTTTACAGCGTATCAAAAATTATTTAATCCAAACCCGGAACCGGTAATTAATAATTTTATTATCCATTCGTGGTTTGAAAAAAATGGAAAGCAGATGACTTTATTAAAAGCAGGCGAAAAAATTCAAATGCAGGTTGAAGTAAACGCATTGAAGGATGCTGAGTATGTACAAATAGAAATCCCCATACCGGCAGGGTGTACTTATGCAGAGAAGAAACAAGATTACTGGGGTAATCATAAAGAATACCTGAAAAATAAAACGGTGATTTTTGTAGAGAAGATGTATGCAGGCGTTCACCGTTTTACCATTGAACTGGAGCCGAGATATACTGGTAAGTTTCACTTGAACCCTTCTAAAGCAGAACTGATGTATTTCCCAACTTTTTATGGCAGAAGCGAATTGAAAAAAGTAGAAATAGAGAGGTAGTTTTATATTTTTCCATATTTTTATTTCTTGTAATTATTTATTTAGAACAATTGACATACATGTCTTATAGTCCGGGCCTTCATATTGTTGCTGAACTTTCTTCAACGAATCCTGTTATCCTTGCCGATTCGGCTTTGGTAAAGTCATTGCTGGACGAGCAAATACAGAAATTTAGTTTAAACAAATTGGGAGAAGTATATCACAATTTTGAACCCGGTGGTTTTACAGCTGTAATTTGTTTAAGCGAATCGCATATTTCTCTGCATACATGGCCCGAGTACAAACGGGTGAACCTGGATATATATCTTTCCAATTTCAAAAGGGTTAATGATGGTGTAAGCCAGCAAATATTTGATGAATTGGTTGCTTATTTTGAAGCATCAATTATTTCTAAACAATTAATCAGGAGATAATATGATAGCAGGAAGCATCCACACTTGTATTGTTTGCAATGGAGTTATTAGTTTTCGTTCCCCAAATAATAACCTTGTTGTGTGCCCTTTCTGTCAAACACGTTTATATAAAACGGAGTATAACGAATTAAAAGCAAGGATTGATATTTCAAGAGCGACCATTATGTATGGCATTATACAGGTTGGTACAAAAGGAAAATATGCAGGAAATAGTTTTGAAATTACTGGTGGAATAAAATATTTGTTTGATGAAACCTTGTTAAACTGTTGGACAATGCTGTTTGCAAATGGTGGCACCAAAATACTGGCTGAACTATTAGGTACGTACGCCGTATTAGAAAAAATTGATTTGGCGCCTGGAATAAATTTTTCAAAACTAAAACAATTAGGTTTTGATGGTAAAACCATTACACTTTCTGATGATAAATCCTATGCGCTGGAGCGTATCAGTTATTGTAAAGATGCAGAAGCAGTGGGAGAAACATGGATATTCAGTACTGATACTAACATTACATTGTTTGAGCTGGCCACATTAGAAAGGGAAAGATTATTTGCATTCAGAATAAAGGAAGATTTGGGTGTTTATTTTAAGGCAGCTTATAAAGAAAAGGATGATTTTAATTTTCAAAACCCGCGACAACCTAAATGGGAAGATTATTACAAAGAAGTAAACTGTCCGAAATGCAGTTTTCGTATTCAATTAAAATCATACCCGCTTACAAAATCTTTTTCCTGCGGCAAATGTGGGGCAAGAGTTAGTTATGAGCAGGGTAAACCAGAAAAGGAGGTATCCGGTTCCAAATCGGGTTATATAGAAATCCCATTGGGCAGTAAAGGGTTTATCAGGGATGCAGAATACGAAGTGATAGGGTATGCTAAGAAGAGAGATAAAGACGGATACTCCTGGAAAGAATATACCTTGTTTAACCCCGAGTTTGGATATTCTTTTCTGTCTGAATATGAAGGCAACTGGATTTTTTTGTCGGAGCAACCCAATGCACCGGTGCTATACACCAGCAGTCAGGGTGAACTGGTTATTGATGGAGAAAGTTTTGCCCTCTTTAATAAATACGATTATAAATTACTTGAAACAGCCGGAGAGTTTCCTGAAAATATATTTGATGATCGGGGTGTTGCCGTAAATGAATATATATCACCACCGGAAATCTGGATTAGAGAAAAAGAAAATGCAAATGGTGTCGCCTGGTTCAAAGGGGTTCATATTGAAGGCAAAGAACTGGAAAATGCCTTTGGCAGCGATAAAGTTGTATTGCCGGCAAAATATGGAATTGGTGCCGTGCAACCCGTTTGGGGTTATGTAAATCCTTCTTTGTTGTTTACTGCCGTACTGGTGACGCTCGCCGTATTCCTGGGGGCGCAAATTATTATGAATAACCTTTCAGCAAAAAATGTGGTGTATGAAAGCAATATCATCCTACCTGATTCCACCAATATTCCGCCCATTGTTTCTCCAACATTTGAATTAAAGAAATGGAAATCAAACTTAGAAATTTCGTTACATGCTCCTGTAAACAATAGTTGGTTTGAAGCTAATATTACAGTGGTGAATACGGTAACGGGTAAAGAATATACCATTGAGAAAAGAGTGGAATATTACACAGGTTATGATAGCGATGGTTACTGGAGTGAAGGGTCTAATAAGGATGAGGTGATAATTTCCTCTATACCAGCCGGAAAATATTATCTCCAGATATTTCCGGCAAAACAACTTAATTCCAATATTGATTATTTCTATATAACAGTAACCAGTGATGTGCCTATGTGGAGGAATTTTTTTATCATCACTCTGCTGATGTTGCTGATACCGGCAGGATGGTGGTATTATATGCGTACGGTTGAAGTACGCCGATGGAGTAACAGCCCTTTTTCAACTTATGTAAACTGGAGTTCTGATGATGAATAAAAACAATGTTTTTTATAAGCTTCGCCTGTTTATTTTCATTGCGGCCATTTTTTTGGGATGGCTCGTATATGCTAATTATACCGGATGGAGAGTTTTTTCCTTTGGTTCAAACAATGCCTGGAGTTCACGTGGACCGGGCTATCATAAATAACAACTTAAACGTTTTACCGTATGCTGACTCACGCATTTTTAAATTCTGTATTGTACTCTTTTCTTGGTATTGCTATTTTGGTAATAACTTTTGTGGTAGTTGAAAAAATTACCCCGCAAAATTTATGGAAAGAAATAGTGGATAATAAAAACGTGGCATTGGCTGTGATGGCAGGCTTTTTTATGCTAGCCATTGCCATTATCATTGCATCAGCTATACATTAATTTTATGCAAGTACTATTGCTGCTGGCTATTTTTGTAATAGCCACCTGTGGGTTGATTTATGAATTAGTGGCAGGCACACTGGCCAGCTATTTACTGGGCGATTCTGTTACCCAGTTCTCTACCATTATTGGGGTGTACCTGTTTTCAATGGGTGTTGGTTCATTTTTATCTAAGTATTTTAATAAGCATCTCTTTCGCTGGTTTATTGTTATTGAGCTGATGGTAGGCTTTATTGGTGGGTTTAGTGCACCAGTATTATTTCTTATGTTTCCCTTGGCTTCTTCTTTCAGGGTGGTACTGTATGCTTTTGTTTTTTTAACGGGTGTGCTGGTGGGGCTGGAAATTCCGTTGTTAATGCGAATACTGAAAGATAAACTGGAGTTTAAAGACCTTGTTTCCAAAGTATTCACCTTCGACTATATTGGCGCTTTACTAGCCTCCTTATTATTTCCATTGTTGCTCATTCCTTATCTGGGTTTAATACGAACTTCTCTTTTTTTTGGTATACTAAATATACTGGTTGGGTTACTACTAACGTTTAAGTTTGAAAAAGAAATTCGGTGTTCTGCCAGTCTAAAATTTACTGCAATTGTTTTATTACTCGCTGAACTTTTTGCATTTGCTTTTGGCGATACGATCATGAATTATTCTGAAACGATGACATTCAATGATAATGTTATTTATGCCACTTCTTCGCCATACCAACGTATAGTTATAACCCGTAGCAAAAGAGAAATGCGCCTTTTCCTGAATGGAAATTTACAATTTAGCACCGCTGATGAATACCGGTATCATGAAGCGTTAGTTCATCCCGGTCTCGCTGCATTATCTAATCCAAAGCATATTTTAGTATTAGGCGGTGGAGATGGGTTGGCAGTAAGAGAAATTTTGAAATATCCGTCTGTTGAATCTGTCACCCTGGTTGACCTTGACAAAAAAATGACCGGGATGTTTAGCACCAATTATTTGCTAATTGAAGTAAACCAACAATCACTTACTAATGCTAAAGTAAAAGTAATTAATGCGGATGCTTTTAGCTGGTTAAAAGAAAATAAACAGCAATATGATTTTATTGTAATTGATTTTCCCGACCCATCTAATTTTTCAATCGGCAAATTATATTCCAATACCTTTTATAAACTTATATGGGAGCATTTAGCAGCAAATGGATTAACCGTCATACAATCCACCTCACCTTTTGTGGCGCCAAAATCTTTTTGGTGTATTAATGCTACTATTGAGTCTGCTGGGTTTTTTACCACACCTTACCATAATATGGTTCCCAGTTTTGGCGAATGGGGTTATATACTGGCGGCAAAGTATAATGGATATAAAGTACCGACTGTTTATCCGACCGGGTTAAAATATATAAACCAGGCAGTAGCGCAGCAAATGTTGTTGTTCCCTGATGATATGAAAGTAAAAGATACTGTGCCGGTAAATAAACTCAATAACCAGGCATTGGTTGATTTTTTTGAAAAAGAATGGAATGCGTATTTGCAGCAGTAAATGAAGAGGAGAAAGTTCATAAAAAATGTATCTGTATTAGCTGCCGGTGGCAGTCTGATGGGCAGTTGTGCAACGTCATCAAAAAAAATACCCGGTAAAATTATTGGTGCATCTTCAGCCGTTGGTCATTTGATGCGTGACGGGAAACTCAACAGCAAACCTGTTTCGGAAACTATGACTGTAAAAGTCGCTGTTATTGGTTCTGGAGTAAGTGGTCTATCAGCAGCAAGGCAATTATTAAAAAATAAAGTAGAAGATTTTGTATTGCTGGAATTAGAACCACATGCAGGAGGAAATGCACATAGCGGCAGCAATGATATAAGTGCTTATCCATGGGGAGCACATTATGTTCCTCTGCCCAATAACGATTTAAAAGAATACCTGTCATTCCTGGAAGAAGCAGGTGTTATTACATCGTATAACGGCCAGGGCTTACCTGTTTATAATGAATATCACCTTTGTTTTGCCCCGGAAGAGAGATTATTTATTAATGGACTATGGCAGCATGGCTTAATACCCAATTTTGGTGTTGGAGAGGATGAACAGCAGCAGATAAAAAGATTTCTGCTGTTGATGGATGAGTTTAGAAATAAAAAAGGGAATGATGGCCGGGATGCTTTTTCGATACCTGTAAATAATTCGTCACAAGATGAAGTGTTTTTGCTATTAGATAAAATGAGTATGAAAGAGTGGTTACAACAAAATGGATTTACTTCTCCTCATCTTCATTGGTATTGTAATTACGCCTGCCGGGATGATTTTGGAACACGTTATGATGAATGTTCTGCCTGGGCAGGCATTCACTATTTTGCCGGAAGAAAAGGGAAAGCTGCAAATGCAGATAGTGGTGATGTTATTACTTGGCCCGAAGGGAATGGTTTTTTAGTAAAACATTTAATGAAAGAAATTGGGTCAAAGATTAAAACGAATTCGCTTGTAACTGGTATTAAACAGGATAATAATAAAGTGGAAATTGTTTATTGGGATGTTGCTGAATCACTTCTCAAAAAAGTAGTTGCTGATTTTTGTATTATATCAACTCCCATGTTCATTACGCAACGCTTATTGAATTATGATAAGGCAAAGTCAGATAAAGTACATAATACATTTCATTATTGCCCATGGATGGTGGCTAATATTACCGTAAAAGAACTGGAAGAAAAAAGGGGTGAAGATTTATGCTGGGATAATGTTCTATATGAAAGTGAGTCGCTGGGTTATGTGGAAGCTACCCATCAGTTGGTGAACCAGCTAACTCCCCGGAAAAATTTAACCTATTATCTTCCTCTCACCAAAACTGACCCGGTTACTGAAAGAAAGAAAGCAATTGAGATGAAGCATGAAGACTGGGTAAAAATTATATTGGATGATTTAAAGAAAGTGCATACTAACATTGAAACAGCTGTTGAAAAAATTAATGTAATGATTTGGGGGCATGCAATGATACAACCAAGGACCAATTATATTTCCGGTACAATAAGAAAGGAACTTTCCCATTCCGGGTTTTCGAATATTGAGCTGGCGCATACAGATATAGCAGGCATTTCAATTTTTGAAGAAGCCTTTTACCAGGGAATAAATGCTGCTGATTCAGTAATCAAAAAACTTGCTTCATGAAAAAGCAACCCTGGCTATATAATGCTTTTTCCGACGGCGCCTTTATACTGTCGCCTCCCTTTTTGTCACTATTAATTGTTTTCTTATTTCCGTCTTTATTTACGAACAGTGCTGGTATGCCGGAGATTTGGTGGGTGTTTTTAATATTGTTGATAGATGTGGCTCATGTGTACAGCACATTGTTCAGGACCTATTTTGATAAATCCATGCAGCAGGAGAGAAGTCAGTTACTGATAATAATTCCGTTATTGTGTTTCGCTTCTGGGGTATTGCTTTATAGTGTGAGCTATATGGTTTTTTGGCGATGCATGGCCTATATAGCGGTTTTCCATTTTGTACGTCAGCAATATGGATTTATGCGTTTGTATGGGCGGAAAGAGATACAGACTAAATTATTTTTATGGATTGATAAAATAACCATTTATACCGCAACCATTTACCCGATAATCTTCTGGCATTTAAGTACACCAAGAAATTTCAACTGGTTTGTTGACGGAGATTTTTACATATTTAAATCGAACTTACTATTAACAGTTGCGGGAGTTTGTTACGGAATAATATTGTTGGTTTATGCCTGCAAGGAAATATATCAGGTAATAAAAACGAAATTTATAAACCTGCCTAAAAACATGGTAATTATTGGCACTATTGTATCGTGGTATTTTGGTATCGTTTATTTCAATGGTGATATGGCATTTACTTTACTCAATGTGGTATCTCACGGCATTCCTTATATGTTTCTTATTTGGGTTTATGGGAAAAAGAATTATGCTAATAATACCAAGGGCGGAACGTTTTTGAAAAAAGTTTTCAGTAAATATGGCTGGCTGATATTCCTTGGTATAATTTTTATACTGGCTTATTCTGAAGAAGGACTTTGGGATTTATTTGTGTGGAATGAAAACAGGAAAATATTTGATGTTATTAATGCAGCTTCCGTTAATATCGACAATAGATGGCTCAATATTATTGTACCGCTACTGGCCGTGCCTCAATTAACCCATTATGTGATCGACGGGTTTATCTGGCGGATTTCGAAAAAAGAAGTACAGGTAGATTGAATACTACATCGTCTCCAACTCATGTTCATGTCTTGGTCGCCACCAGGCGTAATAATACAACAACATTAAAACACCCAGGCAAAAAGGAATCATAGCACTGTGTTTACCCGTTAATCCGAAGAAAATAATCTTTTCATCAAACTTAAAAAATTCACTTACCATCCAGAGGGAGTTTGCACTAATCCAAAAAGTAATGGCCAGGTTATGTGTTAACTCTGATACGAGGTGTCTTGTTCTCCAGGCAATCATAATAGAAATTATCAGCGTTGGAAATATCATAGCGATCCCTATTGGTCTCCATACCATACACCAGCTTACATCTTTCAGAAGCCAAAAGATAATATGGAGATTTTCCATTCGACGAAACCGCAGGGGAATGGAGTAAATATTTTTTGAATTGTTCATTTCTTTAAGAAAATAGTTTTGAGCAAATACTACCGTGCAGTAAGCATAACCTTACAAATATATTGTAATAGATATTGCAGAAAACATTTGTATTATGAAAAAAGTCTTGCGTTGTGAGCAAGACTTTCAAATTCTTATTCTTAACTTTTCCTTTAGGAGTTAGGGGACTAACTAAACATTTCTCTCATTTTTTCAAAAAAGCTTTTATCACCTTTAGCCGGGTTAGGTTGAAAATTAGGAGAGTGCATCAGTTTTTCCATCATGTGTTTTTCCTCTGCTGTTAAATGTTGCGGTGTCCATACGTTTATATGAATCAGTTCGTCACCCTTTTCATAACTATTTACAGAAGGGAACCCTTTACCTTTTAATCGGAATATTTTTCCACTCTGGGTACCTGCAGGAATTTTAATTTTTGCTTTTCCATCAATAGTAGGTACTTGTATCTCAGCGCCAAATACGGCTTGAGGGATGGAAATATGCAAATCAAATACTACATTCAGCCCATCTCTTTGTAAATGCGGATGGGGTTCCTCTTCAATCAAAACAATTAAATCACCAGCAGGCCCACCTCTTTCACCCGCATTCCCTTTTCCACCTACACTTAATTGCATACCTTCTTGTACGCCGGCAGGTATATCAATAGTTACCGTTTCCTCTCCATAAACCCTTCCCTCTCCTTTACAATGTGTACATTTATTCGCAATCGTTGTTCCCTCCCCATTACATGTTGGGCAGGTTGTAACTGTTTGCATTTGGCCTAAGAAGGTATTAGAAACCCTTCTTACCTGCCCACTGCCACCACAAGTGCCACATGTTTGGACTGACGATTTATCCTTAGCGCCTGTGCTCCCACAAGTAGAGCAGGGTACATGTTTTTTTACTTTAACCGTTTTAGATGCGCCTCTTGCAATCTCTTCGTAATTTAATTTTAATTTAATGCGAAGATTGCTGCCACGGCTTCCTCTCCCTCTTCCGCCACCTCCTCCTCTTCTTTGTCCACCACCACCAAAAAAACTACCAAAAACATCGTCACCAAAAATATCTCCAAATTGACTGAAGATATCGTCCATATTCATACCACCGCCATGGCCGCCTCTGCCATTACCGCTTACGCCAGCATGACCAAAACGATCGTACTGGGCCCGTTTATCTGCATCACTTAAAATTTCGTACGCTTCCGCTGCTTCCTTAAATTTTTCTTCAGCTTCCTTATTTCCCGGGTTACGGTCAGGATGATATTGCATGGCCACTTTCCGATAAGCCTTTTTAATTTCATCGGACGAAGCGCTTTTGCTTACTCCTAATATTTCGTAATAATCTCTTTTCATAATGTGCTAATGTGATAATTTGCTAAATAGCCAATTACAAGTTTAAATTCATTGGCACGTTAGCAAATTGGCTAATTATCGAATTAATTTCCTACCACCACTTTTGCAAACCGGATAAGTTTATCGTTCAAGTAATATCCTTTTTGAAGCTCATCAATTACTTTTCCCTTTAATTCTTCAGCAGGCGCTGGAATTTGTGTAACGGCTTCATGTTTTTCCACGTCAAAATCAGCATTAATGCTCTCCATGGGTTTTAAACCTTTTGCTTGAAGGTTGTTACGGAGTTTATTAAACACAAGTTGAATGCCTTCTTTAATTGCAGATACATCTTCGCTTGCCTGCATTACTTTCTCAGCACGGTCACAGTCATCCAGCACATCCAAAAGGGAAACGATAACATCTTTACCGGCTGTTTGAATCAATTCGATTCTTTCCCTGGCATTGCGACGTTTAAAGTTTTCAAATTCGGCTAATAAACGGATATACTTATCTTTTTGCTCGCTTAGCTGTGTTTGTAATTTTTCTAACTCATTTTCAGTTACCACCGTATCGTTTAAATGAGTAGTGCCGGTCATGTTTTCATCTGCATTAATATCCATGTTGGATGCTTCCGGTTGACTATTAGCAAGTTCTCCGTTTGTTTCTTCTACCGGGTTATGTTTTTTTTCCTTCATAATTATTATTTATGACAATCCTTCAGGTACAGTCAGGAAGTATTGATTTTTTGCCTTTTTACTTTAAAAACAACGTGCAAAGGTACAACCGGCAAAGGACTTGCCAATCATTTTTTGCAGCCAAATTGACGGCGCAAAGAAATTAAAAAGCCATGAAAAACAGGGTAATACAATAAAAAAAGTGTGATTTTACTGGCTTTGTTCAATAATCCATTTAACCAGGAAAAATAATCCGACTACCAGAGCTATGACAGCAGCAACTTCAATATTTATAATGGTAAAAAGCAATGCAGCCCCAAGAAAGACAGCAGCCCATATTAATGGGCTTGAGCCATCATTAAATTCTCTTTTTTGGATAAATTTTTCAGCAGCCCTCTCAGCCTTTTTAAGCTTGCGTTCGTTAATATGTTCTACTTCGCCATTTTTCACGAGTTGTTTTAACTCTTCCATAGAAGTAATAAGCTTTGAATTGGCGGGAACTGTAGGTTGGTTTTTAGGTAACACTTTAAGTTTACCTTCCTGCAGGTATAGGTTGGATGAATTGAGTTCTTTTTGCAAAACATTTATATCTGTCATCTTTTTTTTATGGTCAATAAAAAAATTTTGATTGGGCAAAACAGCAGGGTTTGCCTCGTTATTAATGCCGTTATTGGCAACCGGAGTAATGGTATTTTGCCCAATGGCAGGCGCATTTAACGATGGTGAGTAAAGAAATCCTTTTAAATGCTGTGTACCTGCACAGGAAAATAAAAATAAGGTTAATGAAATGGTATAAACCCAATGGATTTTTGAACTCATACAAATTTGTTTTAAGAAAATTAAAAAACAAATTTTTCTTATGCAAGCTATTTAATTATTTCTTTATAAGAAAGTTGCCATCGCCCACAATTTTAATCTCCCAACACTGATATTTAGTTTATAATCCTTGTTGCAAGCCACGGTGTGTTTTATTTGTCGCGTTGTTTATAGAACATCGCTACCCGCTTAAAAGATTCGTGTATTTGCAATTTGTGGGAATAAAGAAAATATTAAGGCTTTCGCATAGCCGGACCTTATTTTTGCAGTATGTTAAAAGTTGTACTAAAAAGAAAAATTTCTCCAAGAGTATTGAATGGTCATCCCTGGATTTTTGGTAATGAGGTGAATTTGATTGATGAAAATGCCAAAGCAGGCGATATTGTAGAAGTGTTTACACATGATGATAAATTTGTAGGGAGGGGATACATCAATCCCCAATCTCAAATAGTGGTACGCCTGCTTACCCGGGATAAAAATGAGTTTGTAAATGATGATTTTTTTTATCACCGTTTGCTTAAATCCTGGCAATATCGTCAGCAATTGGGTTACGTCGAAAACTGCCGACTCATTTTTGGCGAGGCTGATTATATGCCCCAGCTTATTATTGATAAATTCAACGATTATTTTGTTATTCAAACGCTGGCTTTAGGTATAGATAAATGGAAACCAGCTATTGTTACTGCTATTAATAAAATTTTTAAGCCCAAAGGTATTTACGAACGTAATGATGTTCCCGTAAGGGAGTTGGAAGGTCTTGGGCAGCAAAAAGGTTTTTTAAGTGATCCCTTTCCAACTGAAATAATTATTATTGAAAATGGGATTAAGTTTTTTGTGGATTTAGAAAATGGACAAAAAACCGGTTATTTTCTCGATCAGCAGGACAATCGCAGGGCTATTCAACATATTGTAAGGGGTGCAGACGTGTTAGGTGCATTTTGTTATACAGGTACTTTTGAAATTCATGCGGCCCATTATGGTGCACAATCAGTTTTGGGATTGGATATTTCTGAAAATGCATGTGCGATGGCAAGGAGAAATGCAGCATTAAATGGTTTGCAGGATACTTGCACATTTCAATGTGTAAACGCATTTGATGTATTAAAAACCTGGGCTAAAGAAGGAAGAAAATATGATGTGGTAATGCTTGATCCGCCATCGTTTACCAAGACAAGGGCGACTATTGAAAAAGCAATTACCGGGTATAAAGAAATTAACTTAAGAGGTATGAAGTTGGTAAAGCCCGGGGGTTTTCTCGTAACTTCTTCCTGTACTAACCTAGTGCAGCCCGAAATGTTTTTGGATATTATTGATATGGCAGCCAGGGATGCCCGCAGAAAATTAAGGCAGGTAACCTTTCAGGCGCAGGCATCCGATCATCCCATCATTCGCGGGTGGGAGAATACGAATTATTTAAAGTTTCTGATTGTGCAGGTTGAGTAGAGAAGTTGAAAAGTCTAAGAGGTTAAAGTTTATTTTACAAGCAGTAGCATAAATAATTGACATGCAAAAAATCATAGAGTTATTGTATTCTAAAACTTGTAGCCGGAAACTCGAACCGTGTAACTCTATTTAACCACTTGAAACTTTCCGGCCTCTAATATCTTCCCATTCCGGTCTCGAAGATGATAAATATAAACTCCACGGTTAAACTGGTCGAGATTAATAGTATTTTTTTGGCTTACGTTTTGAAGTTCGTACACTTTTTTTCCAACAAAATTATAAATCTGGAAATTGTAAGATTTATCGTAGCCTTTGAGAAATTCAAAATTAATGACCGTTACAGCAGGGTTGGGATAATATTTTATCATTTTTACCGTTCCATTTATGCTAGTAAAATCAGGTACCCGGCTAATCTGACCTTTAGCGCTAACGATACCTAAAACGGTAACAAGGGATAGTATGTATATTGATTTTCGCAACAAGCAAATTTAACCTTTATCAACGGTAATGACAATAATTTGTAGTTTTAAATATTAAAAATTTTTTAAATATAAAAATAATTAAATCTTCTTTTTTATCTTATTTTCAATTAGTTAAGAGAAGATAGGAGTGAATTGATCGCTTCAAAATTGGGTATTTCCCCTGCATTTTCAAGTACTTCTGCGTATCGTATTATCCCTGACTTATCTATGACAAAGGCTGATCTTTTAGATACCCCCTTCATGTCTAAAATCCAATCGTGATACAAACTTCCATAAGCATCCGATACTTCTTTATTAAAATCGCTCAACAAGGGGAAATTATATTGCTGTTCCGCTTTGTACTTTGCCAATGTAAAAACGGAATCAACGGAAATACCTATAACCTGAGCAGTTGCGTTGGCATACCTGCTTATGTCGTCCCTTACGCTACAAAGTTCTTTTGTACAGGTGCTGGTAAATGCCTGTGGAAAAAACAATAGCAATACGTTTTTGCCCTTAAAATTACTTAGGGTTATCTTTTCCCTTTCACTGTTGTATAGGGTAAACTCTGGTGCTGACTGACCTACGTTAACTTTCATTTTTTTGTGTATTAAATGTGGAGAGCAAATTAATGTAATCTTTTACTTTGCACAATAAAAAATCTTTTCTATTAAAATTTTTCAATAACACTAACTATTATGAACAAGTATTTAACCGAATTTTTGGGAACTTTTTTCCTGGTAATGTCAGTCGGCCTTGCCAGTGGTAATCTTGCGGTATTAATCATTGCTGCTACATTAATGGTAATGATTTATGCCGGGGGGCATTTATCCGGGGCTCATTATAATCCTGCGGTAACCCTGGCAGTTGCAATTCGTGGAAAATGCAGTTGGAAAGATGCATTTGCTTACTGGCTGGCACAGTTCCTGGCTGCTATCGTTGCTGCATTTGTTGTAATGTATTTTAAAGAAGAGGCAGCAGAGACTATGGTTTTGGGAAGTAATGTTAAAGCATTCGTTTCTGAGTTATTAGGCACATTTGCATTAGTATATGTTGTATTAAACGTGGCTACGGCCAAGGGTACTTCCGGAAATAGTTTTTACGGGTTAGCAATTGGGTTTACTGTTTTTGCGATGGGATCTTTATTGGGTAATTATTCAGGCGGGGCTTTTAATCCGGCAGTAGCAGTAGGTGCCACTATCATGAATGCGTTTGATTGGAATAATATATGGATCTATCTATTAGGGTGTTTTGGTGCAGCTGTGATAGCCGCGTTTATTTTTAAAGTAAATAACCCCACAGATAAATAAATTTTAGTAATTGAATAAAAAAACCTCCCGTTTAAACGGAAGGTTTTGCTTCTTTAGGATTTAGGGTAAGCATTCCTTGAGAAGCAGTTTCAGGGTACAATTAAAAACGGGAGACAACCCGGGTACAGGGTTGTTTTTCTTCCCACTTCTGTATCTTGCAGCATGAGTGAACCTCTCTGCAGTATAGAGAAGTAGGTTTTAATAAATATTTTTTTTGCTAAGTGTTGTAATGTAAGGAGACGCCTGACTTGCGCATGAGGAAAACCGATATTGGAAATGTAAAGCTTTTTCATTTATGGTTATTTTTCAAGGATAGCGGACTACTAAAATAGAGCGTTTTTGTAAAAAATGAATGCCTTTTCATGTTTTTCTGTTAAAATAGAGTACAATCCTGTAAGCAAGTCGTAATACTACTTTTGTGGGGATAGGGTTATTACGAGTAGTGCTAAAAACTATATTATTTTTA
Source organism: Chitinophagaceae bacterium (assembly GCA_035703165.1). GTDB lineage: Bacteria > Bacteroidota > Bacteroidia > Chitinophagales > Chitinophagaceae > AWTP1-9. The sequence goes on along the minus strand of DASSYR010000056.1, from coordinate 13,157 downwards.
TTATACTATGAGAATAGCTGATATTATTTCTGTTTTAGAAGATTTTGCTCCCGTATCATTAAAGGAGACATATGATAATGTTGGCTTGCTAACGGGCATGCCACAATGGAATTGTACTGGCGTTCTATGCACGTTGGATGCAACAGAAGATGTGATAAAAGAAGCAGTAGAACGTAACTGTAACCTGGTTGTGGCGCATCACCCCATCATATTTGGTGGACTAAAAAGAATTAATGGGAATAATTATGTAGAAAAAGCCGTGATTGCGGCTATAAAAAATGATGTTTCCATTTATGCCATCCACACCAATTTAGATAATGTTTTAAGCGGGGTTAATAAAATTATTGCTGATAAATTGGGTTTGCTACATACTTCTGTTCTTCTTGAAAAAGAAGATATATTAAAAAAACTTTTCACCTTTGTTCCCGTAACTCATCTGGAAAAAGTGAGGGATGCCATATTTACTGCGGGAGGTGGTGAAATAGGAAATTATGCCGAATGCAGTTTTTCTGTTCAGGGTACGGGAACGTTTAAAGGAATGAAAGGGGCTACCCCTTTTGTAGGAGAAGTAGGTACAAGGCATACGGAAAATGAGATGAAGGTAGAAGTGATATACCCGGCCTGGCTGGAAACCCGCATTATTTCCGCTATGATAAAAGCTCATCCTTACGAGGAAGTAGGGCATGATATTGTTTTTTTAAACAACAAGTATCAAAAAACAGGTTCAGGGTTAATAGGAGAGTTGCCTGATTTTGTGGATGAAATGACTTTTTTAAAACATATTCAAAAAGTTTTTGGATTAAAACTTATCCGGCATTCTCCGTTTATGGGCAAGAAGGTTAAGAAGGTAGCGGTGTGTGGTGGGGCGGGTAGTTTCTTGATTTCCAAAGCATTATCGGTTGGCGCTGATTTTTACATAACGGCAGATGTAAAATATCACGAATTCTTTGATGCCAATAGCCAAATGGTTATAGCAGATATTGGTCATTTTGAAAGCGAACAATTTACAATAGACTTATTGGCTGAACTTTTGGTGCAAAAATTTCCTACCTTTGCCGTCCTTAAATCGGTTATAAAAACAAACCCGATTCAATATTTTACCTGATATGGCACAAGTAAAAGACTACTCAGTAGAAGAAAAATTATCCTCACTCGTAACTGTTCAAAAAATTGAAAGCAAGCTGGATGAAATTCAGATATTACGAGGGGAGTTACCTATGGAAGTAAGTGATCTGGAAGATGAGATTCAGGGTTTGCATGCCCGCAAAACCAGGATAGAAGAGGAACTGAACGGTATTCAGGAATTTATCAATAGCAAAAAAGCAGCAATGAAAGAAGCTGAGGCTTTGATAAAAAAATATGAAAAGCAAAGTGATAATGTTAAAAACAACCGGGAGTTTGAGGCTATAAATAAAGAAATTGAAATGCAAACCCTGGAAGTAAAACTGGCAGAAAAACATATAAAAGATGCCACCGAAGAGATTGCTGAGAAATCAAAACAACTTGAGGTAGCAAAGAAGGCGGTTTCGGCAAAAGAAGGAAACTTAAACCATAAAAGAGGTGAACTTGAAAAAATTATTGCTGAAACAGATAAAGAAGAAAAACAATACAATAAGCTTGATAAAGAAGCTCGTGAGGCTGTAGAAACCCGCTTACTTACCAGCTTTGATCGTATTCGCAAAAATTATCGTAACGGATTGGCAGTAGTACCTATTTTGCGTGATGCCTGTGGGGGTTGTTATAATTCTATTCCGCCACAACGTCAGAGCGAAATTCGCCAGAGAAAAAAAATTATTGTTTGTGAAAACTGTGGGCGTATTTTAGTTGACGGCGATTTACATGATTCCGTGGAAATAAAATAAATGTTATAAGCTATTTAGTAAAAAGGGCACCGACCGGTGTCCTTTTTCTTTTGGACGATTGACGGATTTAGATGATTTTTACCTTGTATGGCATGGTTAAAATACTTACTCTTTTTTTCCATAAATCTTGTCGCAAGCACATCCTTTGCTGAAAAAGTTTTTGATTTTAATGCGAACTGCCGACAGGCATATAATGAAATCGTAAAGCTGAAATTAACTTCCGGCCAGCAATTATTAAATGAAGAAAAGGAGGCCAATCCTGAGAATCTTATTCCTTATTTTTTGGAAAACTATATTGATTTTTTTGAGTTGTTTTTTAATGAAGATCCTTTAACGTATAAATCGAGACTACTTAACCGCTCAAAGCGGCTCAACCTGATGGACGAAGGCCCGTCTAATTCTCCTTTTTTAAGATTTACGAAAGCAATTATTAATTTTCAGTGGGCAACAATTAAGATAAAGTTTGGAAATCGTTGGGATGCCGGCTGGGAATTCCGCCGTTCCTACTTGCAGATTAAGGATAATAAGGAGAGGTTCCCTGATTTTTTGCCTAACGATATGTTGTACGGTGCCATGCAAACAGTTGTGGGAACAGTGCCTGATGGATATAAATGGATTGGCAAATTACTGGGCTTAAATGGCAGCATAAAAACAGGAATAAATCTTTTACAGCAATTTTTAAATTCTTCCAATGAATGGGCAACTGTATTTAGAGTAGAAGGAATTTTCTATTATTCATATTTGCGTTTTCATGTTTTAAACGAACGGGAAGAAATATTTGAATATGTTAGATTGCAAAAACTAGATTTAGTCAACAATCATCTCTTTGCTTATATGATGGCGAACCTGGCTATCAATAACAAGCAATCACATTTTGCGCAACAAATTATTCAGCAAAGAAATCCAGCAGGTGATTATTTGGTAACGCCAGTATGGGATATGGAAATGGGATTTGCAAAACTTAACCATTTAGATAAAGATGCTTCCACTTATCTCTTGCGATTTGTACGGTTATTTAAGGGGAAGTTTTATGTAAAAGAGGCTCTTCAAAAACTAAGCTGGTATTATTATTTGTCAGGCGATAAAGAAACGGCAACCTACTATCAGCAAATGGCAAAAACAAAGGGAAATGCAGTAACGGAAGCGGATAAATATGCCTTAAAAGAAGCAAAGTTGGGCAAATGGCCTAATCTGTTATTATTAAAAGCAAGGTTACTTAGCGACGGGGGCTATCAGCAAGAGGCTTTATCTGTGCTGGCAGGTAAAAGTGAAACTGATTTTAAAGAAGTTGTGGAAAGAGTAGAATTTGCTTATCGGTTGGGTAGAATTTATGATGATATGAGATTATATGAGGATGCAATACGATTTTACCTTACCACTGTTAAAACAGGGGAAAAGCTTAAAGAATATTATGCAGCAAGGGCTGCTATTCAGATAGGGAATATTTATGAGAAAAGGGGACAAAGAAATCAGGCCATTACTTTTTATGAGAAGTGCCTGAGTATGGGCGATCATGATTATAAAGATTCGCTTGATCAAAAGGCCAAAGCGGGTATTGCAAGGTGTAAAGGCGAATAAATTAACAATAAACCAATTGGGGGATTAGTGGATGAAATACTAATATTTTATTGGCTAATCATATCATTTGCTAATTTGCTAATTAATAACTTAGCGTTTCATGCTCAAGAGCCTTCACATACAGAATTATGCAATTATTGATGAGTTGAAAATTCAATTTTCTGCTCAGCTAAATATCATTACCGGAGAAACTGGTGCCGGCAAATCTATTTTAATGGGTGCTTTGGGGCTGATACTTGGTAACAGGGCCGATACGTCTGTTTTGTCTGATAAAGAAAAAAAATGTGTTATAGAAGGTTGCTTTAGTACCGCAGAAAAAAAAGAAGTACACTCTTTTTTAAAGGAAAATGATTTGGATGATACGGAAGAATTAATGGTGAGACGAGAAATTGCTGCCAATGGTAAGTCAAGAGCTTTTATTAATGATACTCCGGTCAATTTATCACAATTACAGCAGCTTTCTTCTTTATTGGTTGATTTGCATCAGCAATTTGATACACTGGAATTAACGGAAGATGATTTTCAGAGGGAAGTAGTGGATGCATTGGCGGGTAATGAAGGTTTACTGCAGCAATATCAATCCGTATTTAAAAATTACCAGGCAGCAAAAAAAGAATGGGAGACACTAACTGCGCAACAGGCAAATGCCAATAAAGAACTTGATTATTATAAATTTTTGTTCAGTGAACTGGAGGAAGTTTCGTTAATGGAAAATGAACTGGAAGATTTAGAAGTTGAATTAAAATTACTTAATAGTTCAGAAGATATTAAGAATGCTTTGTCTGCTGCTGCTTATAGTTTAAGTGAAGGCGAGCAGCCAATTCTTCAGCAATTAAAATTATTGATAAACCAGTTGCAGGCATTTACTGAATTGCATAACCGGTTACCCGAATTAGTGCAACGATTACAATCATCTCAAATAGAATTAGGCGACATAACTTCCGAATTGGATCGAATTAATGACTCAGTTACTTATGATGCCAAACGAATTGAGGAGGTAAATGAACGGCTTTCTGCTGGTTATAAATTACTGAAGAAACATGGGGTAAAAACTACCAACGAATTATTAGTTATACAAGTTGATTTAGAAAATAAACTACAACAGGTATTGAACATTGAAGAATCTATAGTTAAAAAGGCAAAAGAAACTGAAGAATTACTTGCAAAAGCTACAACTATTGCTGCAAAACTTACTGAACAAAGAACCAAACAAGTAAAGCCCCTGGAAGATAAGGTTAACCGGTTACTGATACAGGTAGGGATGCCCAATGCCAAATTGAAAGTGGATATAAAATCTTCACCATTACATTTTTGGGGGGCTGATACGGTTGGGTTTTTGTTTGATGCTAATAAGAGTGATCGCTTTGAGCCGGTTAGCAAAGTTGCCAGTGGCGGAGAACTGAGCAGGCTAATGCTTTCCATAAAATCATTAGTAGCACAATCGGTGGCTATGCCAACCTTAATTTTTGATGAAATTGATACGGGTATCAGTGGAGAAGCGGCCAGGCAGGTGGGTATTATTATGAAAGACCTTGCAAAAAGGCATCAGCTTATATCTATTACCCATCAGCCACAAATTGCTGCCAAAGCAGATGCTCATTATTTTGTTTATAAGAAAGAAAGTTTGGGTAAGATAAAGACGCATGTTCGTCAACTCAACGAAAACGAAAGGGTGGAGGCCATTGCTAAAATGCTGAGTGGAGAACAGGTAAGTGATGCATCCATGAAGATTGCCAAAGAAATGGTGGGGGGATGAATTGATAATTAGCCAATTTGAAAATTTGACAATTATTTATGTCATGGTTTTTATTGTTGATAGGAATTCCGGGGTTAATGAGTATCCCTTTTTATTTTTTTGATTTATATCTGAAAAGAAAAATAGAACCAAGAAAAAGTTTTAAAAAATTCGTTTTGTATTTAAGCATAGTGCTACCAGTTGCTCTCGCTTATGTCATTCTTACATTGATGATTATTATAAAAATGATGCAATTAAAGCATTAAAAAAAGAACCGTTATTTTTGCCCCAAACAACAAACCATAAACCATAAACTATAAACAAAGAATATGGGTAATAACTTACTTAAAGGAAAGAAAGGAATCATTTTTGGCGCCCTGGATGAAAAATCTATTGCCTGGCGTACGGCATTAAAAGCTTATGATGAAGGTGCGCAATTGGTTTTAACCAACGCTCCCGTTGCATTACGTATGGGAGAAATCAATAAACTGGCTGAAACCTGTGGTAATGCTCCCGTAGTGCCTGCGGATGTAACCAGTATGGATGACCTGAAAAACCTTTTTACAAAAGCCATGGAACATTTTGGAGGTAAGGTGGATTTTGTACTCCATTCTATTGGTATGAGTTTAAATGTGCGCAAAGGCAAACATTATACAGAGATGAATTACGAGTGGAACCAAAAAACACTTGACATATCAGCTATGAGCTTGCATCGTGTATTGCGCACCGCATGGGATATGGATGCTATAAATGACTGGGGCAGCGTGGTAGCTTTAACTTACATTGCCGCTCAAAGAGTATTTCCTGATTATAATGAAATGGCAGATGCCAAAGCCCTATTGGAGAGTGTAACAAGAAGTTTTGGATATCATTATGGAGTTAAAAATAAAGTACGTGTTAATACTATATCGCAATCGCCTACCCGTACCACAGCAGGGAGTGGCGTAAAAGGTTTTGATGGCTTTGTTTCTTACGCTGAAAAAATGAGCCCTTTGGGTAATGCCAGTGCAGATGATTGTGCCAACTATTGTGTAAGTCTTTTTAGCGATTTGACCAGGTACGTTACTATGCAAAATTTATTTCACGACGGAGGTTTTTCTTTTACAGGTGTTACGCAAGCCATAATTGAGCAGATGGAGAAATAATTTGAGTTAATAATTGTTAGCGGATGGTTGTTGCTTGTATGGCAAAAATTGCCGGCAAGCAATAGTTGTTCTATAATATTTACATTATGAATTGGATAGACATTGTTGGTTATTCCGGCTCTTTTCTCAGTAGTATAACTTTCATTCCACAAGTATATAAAGCATGGGAAACCAAAAGTGTGGGTGACTTAAGTTTGGCCACCATGTTAATTGTGCTAACCAGTACAATTATTTGGTTAGTTTACGGCATAGCATTAAATCTATGGCCTGTAATAATGTGTAATGCTGTAATTTGTCTCCTTTCCTTTATCCTTATATACTTTAAATTCAGTTTCAGGGAAAGACATTAAATAAAAAAGTCCCGCCTGTGTAACGGGACCGTTGCAGTTGGTTTTGGCAATTGTTAATATTCATCTTCATTAAAGAAGAAATCTTCCTGGCTGGGATAGTCTGGCCATATATCATCTATGCCTTCATATACTTCACCACCCTCATCTTCCAGTTCCTGTAAGTTTTCGATTACTTCTATAGGCGCACCGCTCCGTATGGAGTAATCAATTAGCTCATCTTTGGTAGCCGGCCAAGGTGCGTCTTCCAAATAAGAAGCCAGTTCTAATGTCCAGAACATGCTATCTAGGGTTTAAATTTTTAATATTTTCATTACTCACCCTTTCCCTGCCCCCCAATTTTTCGCAAAAGTAGTAGTTAAAACCAAATAACCAAATCATTTTTATCCTTTGTTTATTGCATTAAAAAGGTCTTTTTAGCTTTGTTAAAAACCAATTATTTGCGTTTAATCCTTTAGGTTTGTAAACGATTTAAGCGGATATATAAACGAAATGCAGCATGCTTATAGCAAAAAATATTGTTAAGCAATACGGTGAGTTGCGGGTGCTAAAAAACGTAAGTCTGGAAATTAAAAGGGGAGAAATAGTGAGCATTGTTGGCTCATCAGGCGCCGGTAAAAGCACGTTACTGCATATTTTAGGCACCCTTGATTTGCCGGATGCCGGGGAGGTTTTATTAAATAACGTTTTATTAACTCAATTAAGGGGCAAAAGGCTGGCTGATTTTAGAAATAAGCACATTGGTTTTGTTTTTCAGTTTCATCATTTACTCCCTGAATTTACAGCTTTGGAAAACGTGTGTATTCCCGGTTGGTTAAATACAAAAAGGAAAGATGAAGTAATCGAAAAAGCCAGAGAATTATTAACACTTCTTGGCTTGAAAGACCGAATGGAAAATAAGCCCAATGCTTTATCTGGCGGAGAACAACAGCGAGTTGCAGTAGCTCGTGCACTAATTAATAATCCGGATATCGTTTTTGCAGATGAGCCAACCGGAAATTTAGATTCCGCTAATGCCCGGGAATTACATCAATTATTTTTTGCTTTGCGTAAACAGTACAACCAAACTTTTTTAATTGTAACTCATAATGAAGAGTTGGCAAGATTAAGCGACCGGGTGATTCAAATGAAAGACGGGAAAATAATTTAGAGGGTTGGACACGGCGGCTTAGTTGTAAACCGGTTGAAAATTATTGTTGTATCCCGGTAAATTAAGCGCCGGATCTTGGTCGCCAAAGCGTTTCTGGTACTTTTAATAGATACGCTGCGTATCTGGAAAGTATAAATAAATAATCGCTCAACCGGTTTAGGTATTTCAAAATAATTGGTGCAACGCCTCCGGATTCTATTTCCAGTTTTACACAACAACGTTCTGCTCTTCGGCATATACAACGGGCTATATGTAAATGAGAAATTACAGGATGCCCCCCAGGCAGGATAAAAGACGTCATGGGCTCCAGTAAATTGCTTAACCTGTCAATTTCTTCTTCCAGTAAATTAACATCTTCTTCCTTTAAATCAGGTATTTCCATTTTAGGTTCTTTGGCAGGATCGCAAGCCAGACTTGAGCCCATAGTAAAAAGCCGGTCTTGTATTTTTTGTAAAATTTCTGTGCTTTTTTCTTCTTGAATGCTATTTAATAAGTCTTTGCATAAACCAACATAAGAATTTAGTTCATCAATAGTACCATAGGCATCAATTCGTAAATGACTTTTATGCACTTTTGTACCCCCAATTAAAGAAGTAGTTCCGTTATCTCCTGTTTTGGTATATATTTTTAAAGCCATGATTCAGATCTTTAATATTTATACAAATACATTCTACAAACGGTTCGAAAGAAGTAAAAAGAGAGTATAAAAATAAGCCTTGTTTTTTTGTGAAAAGCCTGCTAAATAATAATTAATGGCCTAATGCAACACCTTCTTCTTTAATAAAATCTTTTTCAATAAGTCCGTCTCTCATGCGGATAATTCTTTTTGCATAGTTGGCAATATCCACTTCATGCGTAACGAGGACTACTGTATTACCGGAGTCGTGTATCTTACTAAAAAGTTCCATGATTTCAAAAGAGGTTCTTGTATCTAAATTACCAGTTGGTTCGTCGGCTAATATAATGGAGGGATTATTCACTAATGCTCTTGCAATGGCTACCCTTTGTATTTGACCGCCACTTAATTCATTCGGTTTGTGATGACTTCTGTCCTCCAGTCCAACTTTTTTCAAAACTTCCATTGCTATCTCATGACGTTGTTTGCGGGGTATGCCGGCATATACCAGGGTTAATGCTACATTTTCGGCAGCCGTTAATCTTGGCAATAAATTAAATTGTTGAAAAACAAAGCCGATTTCTTTGTTTCGTATCTCAGCCAACTCACCATCAACCATTTTACTTACATCGTGACCATTCAAAATGTAAGTTCCAGAAGTGGGAGAGTCCAGGCAGCCTAATATATTCATTAATGTACTTTTGCCAGATCCGGAGGGGCCCATCAAAGCAACATATTCATTTTTATTAATATCAAGAGTAATGCCTTTTAATACTTGCAAAACATGTTTACCCATAAAATAACTCTTGGTAATGTTCTGAAGGTGAATTACTGACTGCATTAGTTATTATATTTTGTTTTGTGGCAAGGGGTTTATGACAAGCTTTGGCACTTTAAAATATTTACCTGTTTTTTGGGGAGCATTCAACAAAACCTCTTCTAGGGAAAAGGAAGCTTGTACTTCGTCTTCTCTAAATATGTTTGCATTTTCACCCATATAAAGTAATGGTTTCACATGGCTTGTGTCTAACTCATTGAGCTTGTCAATAAAACTAATCATTTTTTCGAGGTCGCTTTTTATTTCCTCCCTGTCTTTATCACTAAATTCAAGTCGCGACAAATGAGCCAGATTTTCCACTAATTTACCTGTCACTTCCATTAAACAAATATAGGGGTAAACTTTGGAAGTGATCATACCGGCAAGGTAAAAGGTGAGTAATCTTTTGTCAATAAAAATAAGGGGGGAAAGCAGAAAATTATGGACTTAACTCCGAACTATTCTTTATTTTCGCCGCCTTACCGTGTAATCGAAATCATAATCAGGTTTATGGAAAAAAAGAGGCAAACTTTACCTACCGGCAGGCAGGTAGTAATGAGCGGAATAAGGCCAACCGGCTTTTTGCATTTAGGTAACTATTTTGGGGCTTTGCGCAATTATGTAAAAATGCAGGATGAGTATGACTGCTATTTTATGGTGGCCGATTTACATTCCCTGACTACTCATCCGGATACCAAAGAATTAAAAACAAATGTATATCGTGTATTGGCTGAAAATATAGCGTGTGGGTTAGATCCGGAAAAAGTTGCTCTGTATTGTCAAAGTCATGTATATGAAACGGCAGAATTATACCTTTATTTAAACATGTTGGCTTATAAGGGTGAGTTGGAAAAAACTACTACTTTTAAAGATAAGGCAAGGCTTCAGCCAGATAATATTAATGCGGGTTTACTTACTTATCCTGTTTTGCAAACGGCAGACATACTTCTTCACAGGGCATCACTAGTTCCTGTAGGTAAAGATCAGGAACAGCATTTGGAAATGGCCCGCAATTTTGTTAACCGCTTTAATCATCGCTATGGCGAAGTGTTTCCTGAGCCTTTTGCTTTTAATTACGGAAGTGATTTAATAAAAGTACCTAGTTTGGACGGGGGTGGTAAGATGAGCAAAAGCGAAAACCAGAATGCTACTCTTTACCTGGCTGATGATGACGAATTAATTCGGAAAAAAGTAATGAAAGCTAAAACGGATACCGGACCCACCGTACCTTTTTCTCAAAAGCCAGATTATGTTGAAAATCTTTTTTTATTGATGAAGCTGGTAAGTTCTCATGAGGTTATTAAGAAGTTTGAAGATGATTATAATAATTGTACCATTCGCTATGGGGATATGAAAAAGCAATTGGGAGAGGATATGGTGAGGTTTATTTCTCCCATAAGGGATAAGGTAAACGCAATCTTGGGAAATGAAAAATACCTCCGCGAAGTAATGGAAAAGGGGGCAGAAAAAGCTCGTAAAAGTGCTAAAGTAACAATGGAATTGGTTAGAGAGGCTATGGGATTATATTATTAGTCACCAATTTTGTGGTACAGGCCCCAAACAAGGATAAATATTGTTTTAAAACAAAAAGTTTCTATATATTCAATTTCTCTAATTTGTAATAAAATTTCCCTTTTGGGAGATAAAACTATGGCAAAAACAAAAAGACCCAAGCACATAGCTGTAGCCGGAAATATTGGCGCCGGAAAAACAACATTAACAAAAATGCTCAGTAAGCATTACAAGTGGATTCCTCAGTTTGAGGACGTTGATCATAATCCCTACCTGAATGATTTTTATGAAGACATGCCAAGATGGAGCTTTAATTTGCAAATTTTCTTTTTAAACAGCCGTTTAAACCAATTGCTCGAAATTCAACGAGGTACCGAAACGGTGGTACAGGACAGGACTATTTATGAAGATGCCAATATTTTTGCCCCCAATCTTCATGATATGGGGTTGATGAGTAAAAGAGACTTTGATAATTACTTTTTATTTTTTCAAACATTAAAAACCATGGTTCAGCCACCAGATTTATTAATTTATCTCCAGGCTTCGGTGCCCACCTTGGTTGACCAGATACAAAAAAGAGGACGTCAATATGAAGAGAATATTCGTCTTGATTATTTAAAAAAATTAAACGATTACTATAACAAGTGGATAGACGGGTACAAAGAAGGGTCCCTTCTTGTAATTGATGTTGATAAAAACAAGTTTGCCGAAAAAGAAGAACATTTTGGCGAAATCATCCAAAAAGTGGACTCACAGTTGTATGGATTATTCTAAATTTTTTGCATGAAGTTGATCAAAAAGGTGGGGCAAAGCAATTGGCATTTTGTTTGGCTTGTCCTGTTTTTTGTTTTTCATGGCTATTCAGGCTATATAGGATTGGTCTCGTTTACAGATTTACTTGTTTTACTTTTCACCTATTTGTTTTTAAGTGTTGTAGTTTTCCTTTTGTGTAGGTGGTTAATCGGTAACCGCCAAAAAGCGGCCATTTACACTTCGTTATTTATGCTGATCTTCTTGTTTTTTGAAGACATTCGTGTGTTTGTAGGTTCCTGGAGATGGATAGCTTCTTTATCGGCATTAAAAATTTATTTTCCCATCAGTATTCTTGTATTGACAATGAGTTTGATTTTTTTTAAGAAAACCAAACTTCAATTCAATCGCTTAACTATTTTCCTTAATCTAATTCTTATAATCTATATCATTATTGATGCAGGGGTTATTATGACGAGGTTAATTGGCAACGTCAATAATAGAGGGATAACAAAAAAAGCACAAACTGGTATTTGTGATACCTGTATAAAGCCTTCCGTTTATTTTGTATTAATGGATGAGTATTGGGGAACCAAAGCTTTGAAAAATTATTTTAATTATGACAATTCTCGTTTTGAAGCCCAACTCAGGCAAAAAGGATTTAACATAATTGATAATTCCTATAGTAACTATGGGCTTACCGTTTTCTCTATGGCTTCTATTCTGAACATGGATTATCTAAAGAATATCGGAGAGCAAAGTGTATTTAACCAGTATGGATATTACAACGCTTTACTTGGTATCAAAGCAAATAGGGTTTGCAAAAACTTTGAGCAACATGGATATCAAATAATTAACTATTCTGATTTTGATATTGACAACCACCCGGCCGGAATAAGTTACAATTTACTTCCCTCTAAAGGAAGTTTAATCAGTAACCGAACCATGTATTACCAGCTAAAAAAGCATATACCATCCATTTTTGCTCGTTATATCAAATTTCAGGCGTTCGTTATAAGTTTGGGAGAAAGGAAATTAACGTTAATTGAACAACGACTAAGCAAAACTATTGATGATGCAAGTCGTTATAAGCAAAAAGCTTCTTTTACTTATTTGCATCTCAATATGCCCCATAATCCATTTGCTTACGATAGTACCGGAATTAATGTGTTAAATAAGTGGTACGACAGCCCTTCTCTGACTCAAAAGGATAGCATGTATTTGCAATATCTGGTGTACACCAACAAGCGGGTATTTTCATTTATTGACACATTACAAAAAGTTACTCAGAATAAATCGGTTATTATTTTAATGAGTGACCATGGCTATAGAAGAGTAGCAAGTGCAAAAGATACAACGCTAGACTATCAAAACTTTTTTGCTATATATGCACCGCTTACCCTCAACAGTTTTCATCGCGATAGTATTAGCGGCGTAAATGTATTTCGATTACTTTTTAACGACTTATTTCATCAAAACTATCCGCTTCTCAAAGATTCTTTAGTAACAAAATAAAACCCCACCAGGAGTGGAGGGGTGTTGTTGTAGCAAACAATCGTGGATGACCACTTAAAGCCTCGGGGCAGCTTGCAAAATTTCACTGCCAACTCCCGAAGCGTATTTTTCAAAATTTGATATAAATTGT
>DASSYR010000034.1:0-5518 GCA_035703165.1 Chitinophagaceae bacterium | reverse complement strand
GAGACTCCCTTGAAGTTCGCAGGCGAGTGTCGTGAGGGTTATGTGAGTTGGGGCTGTGGCACTCGCCGTCAATGGTAACGGTAAGCGTACATTGGGGTTGCCTCCTAGTTAAATACGATATTGTACCTTTACAACCGCCGGTACCCCAGGGAACCACGCCGCTCTTTGACAGTTTAACCTTTGGCAGCCGGGTGTATGAATTACCCAATCATTTACAGAATGTGCTGGTAACAGTGAGTGATAAGAAGATAGGGGTAGATGAAAACGGCGATGGGATAGTTGATTATTATGTAGCCGATGTGGTAAGTGCGAATGATTATTATCCGTTTGGTCAGTTACAACCTGGCAGACAATATGGTACAAAAGGCAGGTATCTTTTCAATGGAAAAGAACAGGACAAAGAAGTAAAAGGAGAAGGCGCACAGTATGATTATGGATTTAGGATTTATGACCCGAGGTTGGGGAGGTTTTTGAGTGTTGACCCGTTAACTGGTAATTATCCATGGTACACACCGTACCAGTTTGCGGGAAATAAACCGATATGGGCAATAGATTTGGATGGACTAGAAGAAAAAATTGTTATTTACAATACAAATACTGAAGGTAAGATAGTGACAACTACAATTGATAGTAAAAAGTTATTGTATACAGAACAGACCTCTGGAAGTTATGCGGTTCATCGGAAAATTACTTACAAAGAGTGGCTCAATTATAAAGAATCTTATTGGAATGGTTTTTCTGGAAACCCGCAATTGTTTGCCTCAAAAGATCAATATGATAGTTACACGTTGGGTATAACAGGAAGAAATAGCAGTGGATTTTCTGGATTAAATCAGGGTACTTTATCAATTGGCTCAGGGGCAAATGGTATAGCTGTCTCTTTTGACGACACACCTGTTAAAGATGAATCTGTTAGTTTGGGGCAGTCAATTGCAAAAGGTTGGGAAGGATTTAAGATGATATATAAAGATGAAGGGGTAACAGAAGTTAGAAATAATGTATTAACAGGATTTAGTTTAATATTGGGAGTGGGCGAGCTAAAAGCAGGAATAGAATTTTGGAAAGTAGCAGGCGTACTAAACGATGTGGACGAGTTACTTAAGGGAAGCGAAAACATTAACAATAAAGATTTAAAAACTTTTATTGATGCGTTTAAAACAATAGTTGGGTATAAAAATTTACAAAAAACATCCATTGAGGGATTAATTGATAAAAAACTTTCTACTAAGCAAGTAGCAGACCTTATATTAAATGCCAAAGGAACTGCAGACGGAATAGTAAATATGAAAAAAGACCAAGACGAAAAAAAGGAAGAAAAGAAAAAGGAAACTACTAATTCAGGAACATCCAATAATTAAGAAATGGGAGTACATAAATATAAATTTAGTTACACTCCTCAATACAGTGACTTATTATACTTAGGAGTTTTTTTAATTGGTGGCGGTACTATTGCATTATTAAAATACCCTTTTTTTATTCCATTGGTTTGGGGTTTTGTGATTACTGGAATTTATTTGTTTATAAGACAAAAGCCTCAAATTCTTTTTTATGAGGATTTTATTGAAGTGGCTAAAGGCCTTGGGAAGTCAAAAAATATTACTGTTATGAATTATTCTGATGTTCAATATGTACAATATTGCTTTGCAGAAATAAGGGGTTCTAACCTTTTTAAAATTACTTTTTTAAAAGAAGGGAATTCTCATACAATACAATATTCTTTTAGCGGAAGGCCAAGTCAAAATGAAATTAATTTTTTTAATAGGAAGGGCATAACTATAAAAGTAATACCAGAATCAGCACGGTATAAGTTATACCCCTAACTGGCGCATTCTCAAACTCGGCGTAGTTTGTAAATAATAAAAGATATTACTAAGCGTACGGCTGCGCCTCCTTCCCCGTTGAGACTCCCTTGAAGTTCGCAGGCGAGTGTCGTGTGGGTTATGTGAGTTGGGGCTGTGGCACTCGCCGTCAATGGTAACGGTAAGAGTACATTGGGGTTGCCTCCTAGTTAAATACGATATGGTACCTTTACAACCGCCGGTACCCCAGGGAACCACGCCGCTCTTTGACAGTATAACCTTTGGCAGCCGGGTGTATGAATTACCCAATCATCTGCAGAATGTGATGGTAACAGTGAGTGATAAGAAGATAGGAGTAGATGAAAACGGCGATGGGATAGTTGATTATTATGTAGCCGATGTGGTGAGTGCACAGGACTATTATCCGTTTGGTCAGTTACAACCAGGTAGGCAATACGGAATATTGGGGCGTTATGGGTTTAATGGGAAGGAGAATGATAATGAAGTAAAAGGCGAAGGCAACCAGCAGAATTATGGAATGAGGATTTATGACCCGAGGTTGGGGAGGTTTTTGAGTGTGGATCCGTTGACACAATCTTATCCATGGTACACGCCGTACCAGTTTGCGGGAAATATGCCGATTTGGGCAGTTGATTTGGATGGATTAGAGAGACTTGATGTGACAAATTACAATGCGACTACAAGAACTGCAAATATACAAATTGTCAAAAATATTTATGTTAATAGCCTTAACATTCCAAGACAGGTATCAGCATTAGGGAACACAGAACTTTCATCAATTTTTAGTTCTGGGAACACGACACTTTATGTAAGTGCTATACCACAAAATGGAGGATCATTCCAATTAATTGATCAAAGTGTCTTTGATGCCGGTACTGGTTTTAAAATTGAAGTTTCTTACAATGTTAATGTTCAAAATACGTCTGAACCCGGTTCGGTTGATGTAAATAATGCTGCTAATAGTCTTGTACAATTAGGTTCAGCAGGTGATTTTTCTAATCCATTAACCTTTGCGAGAGCAGATGTAAATGGCAGTAACAATGTGTATATTAATCCTAATTTTATAGGCTTCGGTTCGTCTGAAGACCTGGACCCAGATGGCATTCCAAGTTATGAAGAACTCATTTCCCATGAAGTTGGTTTTCATAATATGGCAAGGTTACTTCATCGCCCGAATGCAAGGGGAAATGCTATTTATCCGACTGGGAGAACCTTAGAAAGTAATCTACCTGGTCAAATAGCGCCAAGTCAGGACAATACAATAGCAATAATAAATAGTGCGTTATCAAATAACAACTTAAATGACCCAAGCAACTTTTTACGAAGATCAGCAGCTACTTCATCGTCAAACGGGACACCTGCCCCATCAACAGGAGGGGGAATGCCTGCGACAGCTAATGGAACAATGCCTGCATCTTCGGGAGAAGGAACACAACATCGTTAGTTAATTGTATGAAGTATAAATATTTTTTTGCTTTTATTATTTTTATAAGCTGTAAGAATACAAACAAAATTAATGCAATTTGTAGCAGAAAATTAATTCTAAATGATTCTACAGTATATTGCCAAGTTAAATCAATTTGGGTAACGAATTGCTTTTATTTTTATAGAAAGAATAGTCGCTCCTCTAAAGGGGAATTTGAAAAAATTATAGAATCCGATGATGGTCAAAAGTGGAAAGGCAAGGGGCATTTTATAGAGAAAAAAGAGCAAATGGAAATGTCTTCCTTCTTACTTGTTAGGACCTTAAACAATGCTGTTAAAGACACTATGTATATATCTTCTTTTGTTTTATATAAAAACGGAAATACTTTGTTTGATCTAAATAATAACCATAAAATTATTTTCTTCAAACAAATAAAAAAGTAATATAGTTCCCCCGGAGGGGGCTACAGATATGGATTTAATGGTAAGGAGAATGATAATGAGGTAAAAGGCGAAGGTAACCAGCAGGATTATGGAATGAGGATTTATGACCCGAGGTTGGGGAGGTTTTTGAGTGTGGATCCGATTACAAGAGAATATCCTTGGTATAGCCCTTATCATTTTGCAGGAAATTCTCCTATAAGGAACTTAGATTTAGACGGATTAGAACCTTCCCCTTTTGAGCTGCATAGGGCAAGGCAAAAGACAGAGGAAATGTATGCGAATGCTAAAACTCCCGAAGAACGTGCTTATGTGGAAAAAATGGATAGAAGAGGGCAGATCATTGCAGGAGGGTTTTTGGGAGCGGGGTTTGTGGCGGGTGGAGCGACAGCCTATGGAGGTTTAATTATAACGACCCTCTTGCGAACCGCAACAAGCCCTGGCATCATAGCAACAATAACATCAGCATCAACGCTGACTTCCAAATATGGACCGGATATAGCCAACTTTGTTTATGGTGCTACAACTGGTGATGCGAATGAGCCTGTACCTACTAATACAGGTTCGCAAGCATCCGATGTAGGAGTAGCGTTTAGAAATATTTTTAAATCTCCGGTTAGACCAGCGGCATGGTTGAAAGCTGCAGGAGTCGAGAGCGCTGTTTTAATTAAAGGCACTAAGGGAGGAAAAGTCGCAGTAATAGGGCAAGGCATGGATAAAGTAAAACAGGTTGCTGCAGGGTTAAAGAATGCGGAAGTATTTACACCAACCGAAGAAGCATTAAAGCAATGGAATAAACTGTTAGCTGATAACCCAGGAAAGGTTTTATCTGATGATGTAGTAAAAGGAACAAAAATTTATAAGGAAAATGAAGCTTGGATTAATAAAGTGAAGCAAGAAGGGTACGATATACTTGATACAGGTGGAGGCACAACAAGCACATTTTATAACATGGAGAAACAAGCAGTATATGGAACTGGAGCTAAAAAACCATAGGATTGAAATAGTAAAAAACATCATTTTGCAAGTCTTTTCCTTTTTGGAAGAACAATACCTTTATACTCCTAAATGCAAAGTAGAAGGCGATGATATATTCATCGAATCTTTTGAGGTTGAATATGTACATGAAACTAAGCGTAGAAAAATTGCCGTAAGCTATACGAAGTCTCAAGTATACAGCGAAATTAAATACACATTTAGCGTATCCATTACTCGAATACCTTATTCTGGTGTAGAGGACTTTTTTTCTTTGAGTAATTATTTACAATCAAATGGGAAGGACTTTTCTTCAAGCCTTATAAATGATTTTAGCGAAGCTGAAGCGGAAATGATTTTGAGAAAAATTGCTGCTGCCTTAAAGGAGCATGTTTTGGAAATTATTGATGGCACGGAGTGGTTAGAAACATACTACCCAAGAAAAGATTAGCTAACTGGAAAGCAATTTGATTTAGCTCAGCTATCCGTAGTGTTCGATACAAACAAAGCTGGTAGTAGTAAACTCAGCTATCCCAGCTATCCGTAGTGTTCTTTAAATAATAGGATTGCTGTCCTGAGTTTGCAACTACTACTGTCCGGTAAAAATATAGATTGCGAAGCAAGACAGCGTAGCTGCCTCATTTTGCTATGACTTTTGTGTGCTTATAAAGTAGCAGGCCCTCCTCCTTCCCTGGCGAGACTTCTCCTTCCCCGTTGAGACTCCCTTGAAGTTCGCAGGCGAGTGTCGTGAGGGTTATGTGAGTTGGGGCTGTGGCACTCGCCGTCAATGGTAACGGTAAGCGTACATTGGGGTTGCCTCCTAGTTAAATACGATATTGTACCTTTACAACCGCCGG
>DASSYR010000033.1:0-30244 GCA_035703165.1 Chitinophagaceae bacterium | reverse complement strand
CCGGCGGTTGTAAAGGTACAATATCGTATTTAACTAGGAGGCAACCCCAATGTACGCTTACCGTTACCATTGACGGCGAGTGCCACAGCCCCAACTCACATAACCCTCACGACACTCGCCTGCGAACTTCAAGGGAGTCTCGACGGGGAAGGAGAGACAGTACCTTGCGCCAGAATGGGGGTGGGAGGTCATATTATGTCCAACCCATGCTTTTTACACTCATGTATGTATAGCTGGATGTCGCCTTCCAATAGTGAATAAGCTATCGGATTACTAAACTTTAACTCTTTTAAATACTTCCCCACCATAGAAGATATCTCACCACCAGTAGATCCAGAAGCAATACGCTTCCTTATATCTTCAATAATGTAACCAAATTTACCTTCTAACTTATTTTCTATTATCATCAAAATGTGCTGATAATTCATAATCATTACTTCTTTTTAATCGGCTTAATTACATTGTTTGTTGTCCCACCCTTATCAACTACGACTTCTATACCTTTTCCTACATTTGTATTTCCAGGTGCCTCACCTGCTTCTCTGGTAATAAAATTAGCATCCTTTTTTAAAGTCGCTGTTTCAATAAAATCAGCATTTTTTATATTATCTAATGGTACATTGTATTTTTTAGCATATCCCTCTGGATCTAATAATGGATTTTCTAAACTCCAAAACTGAGCTGCTTCGCCTTGAGCTGATATCCCTGTAGTACCAATCCTGTATAGAGTAGCTCCGTTCTTTGCCTCAGCCGCTCCGCTAAGGGCGCCAATACTTAACGATTGTTTTGCTAAAACCCAATCGGTCTTAACTGTATTTGTTACAAAAGAGCTTATGTTACCTAATCCTTTGCTTGCTATATAGCCTGTAACAATATCGGTTGCGAATTCAGATATATATTTTGATCGAGAATAAGCATCTCCATTTATTACCTTGTCTTCAAAGTTTTTTACCGCAGCATCTATTCTTGGTGTCTCTGTAACCTTAACTGTTGAAGTACTAAGAATTGCTTCCTCCAAAAAGAGACCCGCTTGTTTCCAAGTCTCACTTTTCCAAGCATCCCTTCTTACAAAATTTACAGTTCCTTTAATAGATTCTCCTACACCCTCGAGAGCTCCGGCAATAACAGGAGCTTTTTTACGAAGCCAATACTCTAAACCAAACCATCCAGGTTCTAAACCGTCAATATCAATTGCCTGTATTGGGGTATTGCCTGCAAACTGATACGGAGTCAATTCAGGATACTCATTTGTTAACGGATCCACACTTAAAAACCTCCCTAACCTCGGGTCATAAATCCTCATTCCATAATCCTGCTGGTTACCTTCGCCTTTTACCTCATTATCATTCTCCTTGTCATTAAACCCATAACGCCCCAATATTCCGTATTGTCTGCCAGGTTGTAATTGCCCAAAGGGATAATAGTCCTGTGCACTCACCACATCGGCTACATAATAATCAACTATCCCATCGCCGTTTTCATCTACCCCTATCTTCTTATCGCTGACAGTAACCTGAATGTTACCTAAATGATTGGGTAACTCATACTCCCGTAATCCGCTAACGCCGTTATTTACCGGGTCGTCGTTATAATTCGGGTAATTATAGTTTTGTGTTCCGGGGTAATTTATCCCGGGGGTAATTATGCCCAGCCTGCTGCTTCCGTACAAATGCTGCTCGGCCCATTGTAAGGTACTATTATATTTATAAACGGCCAATACATTGCCCTGGGGGTCTCTTACATAAAAGGTGGTGGTGGTGTTTGCTCCGGTGGCTACGGTTTTGCTTATGCGGTTTCCGGATGCATCGTAGGTATAGTTAATTTCTGCGCTGTTGGGGCCGGTTTTTTCTATACGGGCTATTTTGCCATATACGGTCCATTCTACGGTTTGCAGGTTTTCTTTGGTGTCGTGCAGCAGGTTGCCAATATTATCGTAAATAAAGTTATCATTTGCTTGTTCGGGTAGTTTTTCCTCTATTACCTGCTGGCGGGTAAGGGCTGTCTGGCTTTCTATGTCTTCTGTGTAGGGCGAGTTGTTTACTTCGTCGTGTACATAGCGCAGCCGGTTGTTCAGCTTGCGGCCGGTATTGGGGTCTTTGGGGTACTGGTAGGTCAGGTTGTCCATTTCCAGGGGGGCGGGGGCGCCGGTATTGGCTCCTTGTCTCAGGTACGTGTGTATATTACCGTTGGCATCGTAGCTTATTTCTTCTTTGTACGATTCTATAATGCTGCTGTTGCTCCAGGCGGGGTTGCCGTTAATCAGGCTACTGTGCCTGCGCATGCCGGTAAGGCGGTTCAGCTGGTCGTAGCGGTAGCTGTAGGCTATGGTTTTATCGGTTCCGCCGGAGAGGGGGTCGTTTAAGCCTTTGATGGCATAGGTGGCGTGGCTTATGTTTCCGTTAAAGAGATTTTTACCGGTTTCGTCTGTGCGGTTTTGGACGTCTTCTACCGGGGGGGTGTATTGGCTGGCAAAGGCGTTGGCGCCAACGCCGCCAATGGGTGTATAATCGGTAAAGGTATTATTTGCATTGGGTGCAAAATAGCCCAAGGTGTAGGCCAGTGCATCCCTGGCTATGGTGGAAAAGGGTGAGCCGGGTTTGCCATCGGCGCTGATGTCTTTATCGGCGTCTAAAAACTGGCTGTTTACTCCTTTCAGCCAGCCTTGCAGCGTATAGGCATAGTCCAGGCCTTGTACTTTATTGCGGCCCAGCTCTGTGCGGGCAAGTGGTCCGTGCAGGTAGTAATTATAGCTGGCTTCTTTTACCCAATCATAATTTTGTTCGTCGGGCAGCCCGATGTTTAAACGGGAGCTCCAGGAGCTGATGAGCCTGTTATCGGCATCGTAGAGGTAGGTGTAGTAAAACTGGTCCCACTTACCATCCTGGTACAATACTTTGTTTACTTTGCCGCTTACCAAATCGTATTCGTATTGTATATGTTTTAGTCCGTCGCTTCCCGGTTCTGCCTGTGCCAGCGCTGTATTTTCCTGTACCAGGTGGTTTACGTTTCCAATCAGATCGTAACTGTAATAGCTGGCGGATACCCTGTTTTGCGATGGGTCTGTTTGGGGTGCAGAGGCGCTTAGCAGGGCTGTGGCTGCTACTCTTTTGCGCAGGTTGTGCTGCTGCCATACCAGGGCTGCGGGTACCCATGAGGGTTGTTCGTCGTAGGTGGTAACGGTTACCTGGCGGTTGCTGCCGCTGTTGAGCCAGGCGGTAAGGGTGTTATTATCTCTTGCTTCGCTTTCGGTAATGGCCGTGGCTCCCAGTTTTTCGCCCACTTCAATAATGCGGCCTATGGCATCGTATTTTGTGTAACTGAAGCGGTTGGCGGGGTTTTGGGCATTACCTATTTTGGGTGTTTTTTGTTCTTCGTTTTGCGAAATGGTCAGGCGCCCCAACCGGTCGTATAAAAATTCGCTGCTGCCTCCATCGGGTGATTTTTGTTTTACTGATTGGTTTAAACTGTTATAAAAATAATTGGTAGGCAGGCTGTGGTCGGGAACAATAAAGCGGTTGGCGAATTCAATATTACGGTAATCATTAACCGGAGCTCCGGTAAGCAGCCAGCCCTGGCTGCCGGGTATAAGCGATACGTCATAATTGTTGCAGGTAATATCGTTTATTAATCCAAAATCTCTTCCATTCATGGGCCAGTAAGCGGCCAGGTCGGGAGATGTGGAAGGAATAACGGGTTTATTGTAATTATCGGCTATTTGCTGTGCGGTGCGTACGGTGTTCCATATCCGCACTTCATCCAGGCTGCCGGCAAAGGACGTGTTGGCGGGTGAGCCTCCAAAATTATAGCTGGGCGAAACAAATTGCCTCAGTGAGCTTAATCCTGTTTTTACATATTGCCCGTTAACGTATAGCCTGGGTTGATTGTTTTGGTAAACAATGGCTACATGCGTCCAGCTTAAAATGTTGCCCTGCCAAACTAATAAAGGAGAAAAATAGTTTGTACCGCTTTCATATACGCTGATGCCGTTTACACCTACCGATACGCCTACGCCGGCTTTGGTAACATCTCCGTTAAAGCTGTTGGTTGGGAATATGGCAAACCTGTACTTGCCGGTGGCCAGGTTAGCAACGGCTGTTTGTGATTGCGGGTCTATTTGGTGAAGGCCTTGTGGTTTTACCCAAAACTCCATGGTAAAGTTGTTGGTTATTGTGGCTATGGCAGGTTGCACAGGTACACACTCACCAGATATAACAAGCGCTCCGCTATTGGTGGCTTCCTGCAGTTCGCTTGAGCTGCTGTTACATGCCACCGGCAGGTTAAACCGGCCCCAATATTGCAATGGGGTGCTACTGTATGCCAGGTCTCCAACGGGGGCAAGACAGGAGTTTTTATAATTGGCAAATATCTCGCCGTCTGTAGCCTCGCGGTCATAAATACGCAGGTGTTTTAAAGAGGCAATATCCTGTGCCGGCAGGGTAAAGGAACCCACAGCGCTGTTTATTTCCCATGCAAAGGGATAAGCGGGTATGGAGCCGGTAAGGTTGGTGAGTTTGCGTCCATCCACGTACAACTGCAGGTCGCCCGATGTGAGGTTGAGCGGCGATTGTACAACCAGGTGCGTCCATGGTTGTATGGGTGGTAATGATGATAAATCGGCTACGGCCTTGTTAGAAAGAATAATATTAATATAATCCTGCGGGCTGCCAACAGGAGGCGGTTGCAGGGAATATAATTCTACCCACAATTTATTATCGTATATAGCGGCCTGGTAAAAATATTTTTTATCGGGGGTAATAATTCGTACTTGTCTGTTTGTGCCCACGTTACCGTCATACAACCACATTTCCATTGACCGGGTGTTGCCATTGGTTAATTCCTGGCTAAAGGCATTAAAGGTGGCCTCTGTGTTTTCTGAACTGGGTAGTATGGTATTATTACAGGCAGAGGGGTCCTGGTCGCGAAACTCTTCTACTAATTCCAGCTCTTTGTCGGTAAGTAGTTTAACGCCTTCCGGGGGTATGGTTTTTACCAGGTTGCCCGCCTGATCGTAATAATATAAGGTATAATGATACTGGTATTGGTTGCTTTCTAATTTTGAGGATGCCTGGTTTGATAAACATTTGGCTACATACCCGTTTCGGAATTTCCTTCTTTCTTCCTCAATATATATTTCGTATTCCTGTCCGGCTTTGTCAAATACATTTCTTACAATATCATTTACGCAGGCGGCCAGGTTATTGTATTCTACCTGGGGCGATGTGGGTTTATTATACAGCACCGCATTGGCATTGGCAACACAGGTAGTATTTTTAAACTCTACGTAGTCGTAATAAGAAAGTGAAAATCCCAGCCTGCTGTTCATAAAGCCGGCAAGCAGGTTGTTGTACAATTTTGTTTCTTCGGCTACCTGGGGATAGGTGGCTGTAAAACTATTGTACAGGGTGTTAAAGTCTGCACAGCTTACCCAGGGGTCGTAGGTTTGAGGAGCGGGTCTGTATGGATTGGCAAATACGGCCGGCAGCAATATGGGGTCGGCAACATACCTGCAGTTATTAATGCATCTTGTTTCCAGGTCTGCCAGTTCTTCTTTTGTTAAAGTAAAATCTTCTTTTAATTCCTGTTTCAGGTAATTATAAAAACCGTCGGGGTTACCGCCCGGGCTGCCAGCGGCTATCCATCGGTTTTTCATAGCCGTTAGCCTGTTGCAGGCGCCATCGGGTATTTCTACGGCGTTGGGGCTGGCTATTACGGGTAGTTTGTTGTAGGGATAGGGCCGGTCGAGTAAATGAGGGCCAAAACCTTTTTGTATAAAATCGGTTCCGATAAATGATGTAAATACATCGGCAAAATTATTAAAGCCATTGGCCGCCAATATGGGTTGACCGTTTTGATCGTAAGGCAGTGAGCTGGCGGGCCTGATGTCTTCCGGCGGCGCTATTTCAATATATTTTCGAGCTACGAGGTAGAGATTATCGGCTAAATGTACTATGTGATAATCGCTAATGAAACCAAACCGCCTGGGCAGGCCTGCTGCATCATCTCGCTGGTTTTCTTCTTCTCTTACATTGGTAAGTCTGTTTATCCAGTGTTTTTTAAGTATGTCCAAATTAATTATTTCCTGGTCACGCAGCCTTTGAATGGATGCCGCTTTTTGTGCTTCAAGTTCTGCCAGCGAGGTAACCACCGGCGCCGTGTTTGACAAATTAGCAAGGTAGCTATCGAGGTCAACAAAGTCGTTAAACACTCTTCTTTTTTTGTAGTAGTATTGGTACCTGGGGTCGGAGGTACAGGTAGATGGTGGAAGGGCGGGTGGCGGGGTTGGCGGGGTATTGCAGGTAGTGCTTTGCACAGAAAAAAGCCATTGTAATACTCCGGTATATTGAGGCGGAGTAGTAGGATAGGTTGGTTGTGCATATACGCCTACCAGTTTTTCCCCGTCGCCGGTATTAAAATTATACGTGTTGGATGTACTTTGGCTATTACCATCTCTGAAAACAGCGGTTATGTTTACCAAAACAGAAACCGGGCTTGAAACGGGGCTGTTTGAATGAACAAGATAAACATCCCACTCATTTAATAGTATGCCTGTTGCAGGATCGTTTCTCTGGCGCAGATTTCTTTTATCAATGGTAAACTCTGTAGCCGGTGGACATGAGGGCGGAGGTGGAGTAGAGCTACAGGAAGATACTCTTAGTATGGTAAAGGTTCTTAACCTATAATCTACACCAAGAATTTCTTGCCGATAACTATATCCCACAAGTACCCGCTGCTGGCCGGGTTCCAGAACAACCTCATAGTTTGAAAGTATAGGAGAAGGTGAAAAATTATATTCTTCTCTTTGTTGTACAGTTAATACTACTCTCTGGTTTACATTGCCTGGGCTGTGGTCAACGTAAACAGCACATTCATACCCATAAGTCTCTTCGTTATAAAAGCATTGTTCTTCGGTTATAGCAAATTCTGATAATGGCGGGCAACCAGGCGGTGGTAGTGGCGTAATTTCACTACACCTAACCCCCCTGATAATAACGGAATTCCCCGCTCCATTGGCAGGTACGCAGGTTATACCAATACCCGTTGTGTTATCTATCACAACCGTAGTAAAATAACTTCCACCCGCAAACGTATTAATCTCACAATCCGCTTCAATTAGTTGTTGTGGAGGAAAGGGTAAAGATGACCCGGTATAGGTAAGTATTAACTCTACTTGTCCTGAATTACGCTCGGCGCATGGATTTGCTGGAGAGTAATCCACATTTCCTACAAAATCTCCTGCCTGTGGGCAACTGAAAGGGGGCGGGCAGGATGCGCTTTGTATGGTAAAGGTTCTTGAAATAAGATCGCCATTAGTATTTGCCTCCTGGTAACTATATCCCACAAATACCCGCTGCTGGCCAGATTCCAGAACCACCTCAAAGCTTGTGAATACAGGAGAAGGTGAAAACCGATATTCTTCTCTTTGTTGTATTGTTAATACCACTCTCTCGTTTACATTACCCAGGTAATGTTCTGCATAAATAAAACACTCATTCCACAGAATACCTCCATTGTCATTGAAAGAGCATTGTTCCTCGGCTAAAGCAAATTCTGATAATGGTGGGCAACCGGAGGGCGGCGGTGGTGGTGGGGGTGGTGGCGGGGGTGGTGGGGGGTCAACACAGTCAATGCTTAATAAAGTAAAATTTCTTGATACAAGGGTACCCAGAGGGGCCGTTGCCGTAAAATTATATCCAATAAACACTGCCTGCTGTCCCGCTTCCATTACAACCTCAAAAATTGTAGTATAAGTTCCTGAATACAAATACTCTTCTGTTTGCTGTATCGTTAATACCACATTTTGGCTTACAATACCTGTATTATTGGTTGCATAAACATCGCATTCAATACCTTGCATAAATTCATTTCCAATCTCGGTACATACATCCGCGGATAAACCAATTTGTAACGTTTGGGAGCATGTGTTAACAACCCTGATTGGTCCCAATACGGGCTCTCCATCATAATGTTGAAGGGGCTTATTTTTACAAACCACCTCCGTTATAGTATTCATCGGTGTGGTACAGGGATTAACATCGTCGCAACAATCACAAGAAGCTACATTCATAATTCTGAAAAGCCCTTTTGTACTAAGCACCGTTTTATAATAGGCTCCGCCAATTGTTAGTTGTATTTTATAATCTCCTTTAAATGGCGCTGTTCCTCCTTTATACACTACATCATAATATCTTACGCCATTTACATCCCTCCATGTTAATGCATAGTCCGAAAGCGGCCCGGGGTCTTCGCAAGTAGTGGCTGAAACAGGATCCTGGCCAATAAAACAATCGGTACAATTGGGAAAAACTGCCAGTTTAGCCAGCCTTACGTATTTGCTTTTTATTTGCAAATAATAATTTCGATAGAATTCCCACTCCAGGGTGAGGGTGCGGCAGTTGGCGTCTGGTGTGCACGTCCAGGAATTAATAATTTGCTGTGCCTGCTGTTCGTAGGTGCCAATTTCTTTATTGGGTTTGCAATACAGCAGCCAATCTACAAACTGAAGTATATTTTTAACCGGTAAATAATTGCCGTTTGCATCTTTAAGCCTGATTTTTAAAACATCAGACAAGTTGGTAAGATCTGCCTGCATTTGCGGCTTATAAAAGGAACCGTTTCCTGTGTTAAAAAACGGATCAACATTTAAAAGGGTAAGATACGCGTTAGGGTTACCCGAAGAAGCAGAAATAAAATAACCCGCCTCCACAGCTTCCTGCCCTTTGGTAATGTCGTTTTGTATTTTATCGTCAAATGCATAGCTGGATTCGTTGTTTCCATATATACACCACTCGTAACTACAATACTCAATATGAAACTTTACAAACTCATCGGCCCATTGGGGGTTATTAATATATTCTTCAATAAATTTTGATACGGAAATAAACTGGCCGTTTTCTTTAATATGTTTTGTATTACCATATTCATCCTCATAGGTCAGGTTATTAATCTCCGGTATATTATCATCAAACTTTAACAGCACGTTTGTTCCGTCGTCAACAATAGAATATTGTTTTGTATTCTCATCATAACCATACAATGCATATTGGCCGCCGGGCTGCACATCTTTTTTCAATATTTCCAGTTTCTGCTCACATGGTGAGAGGGAGCAACCGGCGGCAACGATGGCACAGTTTGCAGATAACGAATTATAAATTTCTACCAGTCTTGTATTGATGTACGCTGAATTAATGTCAAAGTTTGGATATTTATCTGCCGGATACTTTTCTGCGGCAGTTACGGCCAGCAGGTCTTTCATTTTTTGAATAAATGTGGGTTGATCGCCGAGCAATTTACAGGTTTCACAATCGCTGTAACAACCGGTTAAATCCATTTGAGCCAAGGCCTCTTCAAAAAAGTTCTGCAGGGTTTTTAAATCCCTGTTATTTTCTATATAATAATCCGTCTGTGTTTTTATTACTTCCTCGCTTAAACGCAACCTGTAAATAACCGTGTATTCGCCCAGCTTTTGTGTTGGTATTATAAAGCTTAATGTACCGGTATCGGGTGGTGTATTTTCATTACACACCACATCCCCCGGCTGAAAGGCGGGTACGGCAACGGCAGAGGCAATTTCAACGCCACAATCGTTTTTTACAATTACGTCTATTTCATAATAGCAGTTGCTGCAAAATTGTTGCGTTTGACCGGGGCCGTTCCACGGGCCAAATGAAGCGGGACTAACGCTGTAATGTACCTTGAAAGTACCGCTGACGGCGGCTAAGAAAGTAGTGGTGGCTTCTTTTAACAGGCTGCCTGCATTGGTTTGAAAGTCAGCAGGCCGCATTAATATTTCATTTGTGGTAGTTCTTGCCTCCGGCGCCTTTGCAGATGGCAGCTCATCCAAATTAGCCGGCGCTTCTCCGGCTAAGGCAGTGGCGATGGTTTTTCCATTTGCATCTATATAACTTACGCTTATCTGACCATTGGGATCAATCACCAGGTTTTTGAGGTAATGAGAGTTTGTTCCCACCTCTACCCCAAACATCCTGTCTAATTCTCCTTGTAGTGGTTTGCCGTAAAAGTATTGGGTTTCGTGCCCTTTACCAATTTGAAAGGTTTCTCCCACTCCTCCCTGTCTGCGTATGCGTCCTGTATTATCGGGCACATACTCTGTCAATGTATAAGGATATTTTGCAGCATCGGGTATGTATTTGGTAAGATAAAATTTAGGGTCGGATTGCGAAAGACTGGCCAGGAATGAATTGTTGGATGAATAGTATTGTGAGGCTCCGGAACTTGTGCTCAATCTTGCAGCTTCAATGGTGCATTTATCACCAGCAATTATATCGGTAATATCGCTATGGCTCAAGGGTTCATTGGTTCCGTCTTTTTTGTTTACCGCCGGATAGTATTTAAGTTCGCTGTTATCCAGCGGGGCCGGTAATATGCTAATGGCCGGCCTGCCCATGTTATCGTAAACCGTCTCTGCAACAACCGCTTTGTTATCAGAGTTATTAATGGTTACTAATTGCCTGTTTCGTAGTGACCCGTCAAAATAAGAAATTACTTCTTTCCGTTTTCCTTCCTCAGCGTATGATGCGGTGTATTGCCAGTTCAGTTCTTTCTGGTGGTATTCAATTGCAGAAAAGGCTAATTGGCCATTTCCATCTCTATACTGCCATTGGCCGTTTATTCTCAATCCACTGGTTTCATCAAACGCAGCAGGTCTTATGCGGGTAATAACATAGCCTTTTGTAAAAGGCAGGTTAATAAGATAACTGGATCCGGTTACTGTTATCCGTGAATTATCAAATCGCATCCATTCTGCTACCATTTGGTCTGTAATAGAAGCCGGATTGGTAAAATAGTCTGTAGCAATTTTACTTTTCTCATCAATAACTGTCCATTCCACATCGTATTCTTCTGCACCCGGAAAATTTTCCGTATTCCATGAAATAAGCAGCTGATTATTTACGGGGTCTATTCTTGTATTTGTTTGTGAAATTTCGGTTGAACCGGGTGTTTGTTGCTGCAACAAAATATGTCCGGCAGCATTGGGAGAAAAGGGGTATTTTCTCTTAACAAGTATTTGATTGGTAATAACGAATATAGGTGGTAATTCATTTCCCCATTCAGGTGAAGTGATGGAATTAACTACCAAAGTTACTTTATAGGCATTTTTAAAAATATATCGGTCAAACAAAGGCACTAATTTACCAGTAGCCGTATCATATTTAACGGTAAGCGTCAGGTTATTAATTTCTGTTGGTGTCTGCTGGTCCCGACTGGTAAAATACTTAACTGAAAAATTAAGTGTGCAGGTAAATGATTTGTTATAATAATAAAAGGAAGTGTCTTGCCTTAATTCAAAGGTTATGTAATTGTTTACTGACAGGTTACGGATATTGTTCCATTCTTGTAGCGGAAGGTTAAGAAATTTATCATCTATTACTGTACAAAAATCTCCTTTTTTTATTTTACCGCTTATAGTTTGTATATACGATTCGTCTGCTGCTTGCACTGTAAAGGCAAACAGGGTACATACGAAACCAATTACAAAGGTTTTATTTATAATTCGGCTTGTAAACATATCTTTTCACCTGTTTTTAAATTAAAAGGATAATTTAACCTCATAATCCTTATACGCTTCTGTTACCTGAACCTGTCCTTTATTTATTATGATAATCTTTTTAATACTGTTTTCAACAGAAATATTGCTGATACCGGGGTACCGGTATTCAATATTTGCCAGCCATATTTTATTTTCAGATTCCTTGTCATTGCCGGGCAACGGATCTTTCCACCATTCGACTTCTGCTCTTTTTATTTTATAGGTTACCGGATCATAATACAATGAGGTTGATTTTATTTCGGGATTTAATTCACTTTGAATCGTTATTATTCGTTCATCATTTTCTTCTTTAATTGTTGCTGTTATTTTAAAGGAAGATGTGTCTTGCATGAATCTTTCGAATGGTAAAATATTTTGTGAATGACCTTCTTCTACTTCAATATTTATTTTTGAAACCACTATAAATTTATTAATGGTATCAAGCTGGATAAGCAGGCTATCAGCGCAATACGTTTGCAAATAATCCAGCCTGCTGTAAAAATTCTTCTTGTTCCGGGTAAAATAAAAACCGGTTTGCTCTTTCAGCGCATCGTTTTTTTCTTTATCATAAAAACGGATGATCCCTTCCATCGTTATTGAAGAATCCGCATTGCTGTATAGCGTATAAATTTTTTTCAATTCCTGCTTTGCATCGGGAAGGGGTAGTTTTTTACCTCCAAACAACGCTCCCTGTATATTATATTTACCTGCCACGGCAATGGCGCCGCATAAAAAAAACGCAATGGTAAAGGGTAAAAACCATTTCTTTTTATTTATCATCTCTCTCATCTTATTTAAATCTTTAATTAATTTCTCTGGCGTAATGATTGCCTGCTTTCCCTCAACGTCATTACTCCTCTTTCCGTTTCTTTCTTAACCCGTATGGGTGTTCCTTCGTCATCATACTCGTATAAAGTGGCAAAATTATTTTCATCTAATTGTGCCATCAATCGCAGGCTTCTGTCGTCATATACATAAGAGTTCATCTGGCCTTCATTAGGAAACATCCGGATGTCATCAAGGTAAATGGAACCTGTAGCTGTTAGTTCTAATAAAAACAAGGAGCCTGCTGTAAAAGGAATTTCAAGTCGTTTCCATCCTTCTACCACGGGCACAACTATGTTGTTAACCTGTTTGTCCACTCCATTTATTTTTAAAGTAAGCCCTTGTATTTTATTTATATTTTCCGCATTGTCTTTTACCCAAAAGCTTAAGAGATACTTTTTCCCGTTTATGGGTGAAAAACCTCTGGCCAACTCGTTTGCTTTTAATATCCTCCTTCCCTGTGCATCAAAATCGAGTATTTGTGTTGGGGGGCTGGCGCCGCCTGCCGCTTTAACTATGGTTGTGGTACCGTTTAGCTGATAGCTGTATTTTCCCGTATGTGAATATTGATTTGTAATAATACCGCCTGGTGATGTCCAAATACCACCTTGTTTTGTAAATCCAAATTCAAGGTGGCGTTCAAGCGGACAATTTTCCACCAGGTTACTCTGTAAATCAAAATCATAATCTTCAAAACCATCAAAAGCTATTTCATTATGTCTTGCATTGGCAGCTACCGCGGTGGCTACTGATTGGCGATAGCCATAAAGGGCCGAACCATAACGGTTAAGCGCATCCACATTTTCAATTTCATTTCCCTTTTGGTCGTAATAAACAGATCTGTTGCTCCATACCCAGCGGGATAGCGGGTCGGTTATGGGGAGGCTTTGGCCATCGCTAAACGTGCGTTTTAATTGATTGTTTTGCCAATTCCAGAAAGGAGCATAGGTTGTATAAGTTCCGGAATTACGGATATCCGTACCACCAATTTGATTGGGATTCCCCGGCTTTTGTTCCCGGTGCACTGTGTAAACATAGTTCATAAGGGGAACCCAATTACCAAGAACGTCTTTATAATAAGGATTTATCGGTTTGTCTATCGGGGTAAGACAGGCTAAAATTGTGGTGGGCAATTTTTCTATGTGAAAGCTTAATAGGACTGTTGATAATGTACAATAAGTTGGTACATAACAAGGATTAGTAGACACAGAGGGACTATTTAACTGCTGTTTCTCCGTATTGCCCTGGATAGAGGGGTCTTCACAAAAATCAATCCGGTTTAAGAAAAAATTACACCCCTGTTGCCGAAAAACACAATATTTGTACGCAGAGGAAAACGGCGCTAATGAATTATTAAGCCCATTAAATTGCGTTACATCGCTCGTGCTTGAATTTACCAGGTTATTATATTCGCTATTTACGTTGTCAAATACAATTTTATAATTACCCATAATTGCTTCGTCCCCATTTTGTAAATAATACTTTCCTGTTGCCGCATTATAATGAGGAGTGAGTAAATAATAGGCAAAGCTTGATGCCGGGTTGTTATCTATAAAACTGTTTTGGCACACTGTATTTTGATCAATAGCAGAAGCCTGGGTTAAAAATGTTCCTACGGTATTTCCATCATTTTGAAAACTAAAAATTCCCCGGCGGTTTACGGGCGATGTTGAGGTAGTAAATGAAGAAGCAGAAAGCAAAAATCTCCTCAAACAAAAAGGATCAATGTTTGCACAGTCTGACTGTGGGGTGATGGTGGTATCTCCATAAATATTGTTTACCGGTATTGACCATTCATTGTTAAACACAACCGCTTTAGAATCCAGAATCTTTCTATCAACATCCAGAACAATTCTGCCATTTACTCTTGGATCTTTTAAGGTAACTACGGAACCTGCACTGGCTTTTAACAAATTCCGGTATCCGGAACGTATTACCATCCATGGCCCACTTGCCTGTATAAAATTACCCTTTTCGTCTATCAATCTCAGATCGCGGTCGTTGCTGTTAGCAAAAGGTCCGGCTATCAACCATCCTTTTTTATTATTAGTTCCAAGGGCAACTAATTCGTCCCCCGGAAACAGATATTGTTGTTGTTGCAGAACGGTAATTTTGCCGGGATCAATTTTCCCATTGGTAAACGTTGAAAAATCGGTAAAAGTAATTCCCAGGTTTTTGTATGCGCCACCCATTCCTTCATATTCATTTACCAAATGTGCGGGATAATTAAAGGAATAGGTATATTTATCAAATTCGTTTTGTGTGGCCGTGAGTAATACTTCTCCTGTTTCTGCATCCCATAATAAATTTTCAGCGCTGATGGTTGAACCATTTTGTGTAGTTACTACTTTAGTAACGATACCAAAGCGATTAATTACTTTAACCGCCGATGCCGAATTATAGGTATCCAGTGTAATATCACCATTTACTTTAACAGACCCGAAATGAAGATATAAGGGAAAAAAGAAAGGAAAAATTGTTGATCCTGTGTATGCTCCTATACTAACTCCATAATTATTATTAGCGCTTTCACGCATATCAGTTGTAAAATCAATGTCTGTTGCAAGCGTTCCCTTTATTATTGAGCCATCGTTTACGCCTGTATTGTTTTGATCATCCCGGTATGAAAGCAAATCAATATTATCGTTATCTAATTCTTTCTCTTCTGCATTTTGATCTTTTACCCGGTAATAATATTCTGTTGAGGTAACCAAATCTCCGGCTTTATTAAAAACTTTAACCGATTTGGGCTTTCCATGCATATCATTTAGTTCAACCTTAAAGCCTTGAGAAACGGCTAACCTTTTTATTGAGACAGCCGAAAAAAGTTTTACAATAAGACTGTTTTCATAGGGTTGTTTGGTAAGGGGAAGGTAATCTACTTTTGTTGGAAAATCTTTCGCTGTATAAAATTCATTTTCCGTGTATCCGGTACTGTTATTAACAACGGCACCTGAACCAGAATAGTCGTCGCCAAAAGAAGTTACTTTAACTACACTGTAACCAACAGAAGCTGCAGGAAAATAGGTTTCGCAAAAGGGTTTTTCTATAAAATGGTTCCGATCGCTGCTCCAATGTACTTTTTCAGTAAAATTTATCGGTTCATGAAACGGATTTTCCTCGTTGCCTATCTGTGGTTCATACGAGGCTACTCCGGAGGAAATATACCTGCCCCTGTAGTCTTTTTTTGTATAATCATAAACCTGACCGTATTTGGCGGTTTTGTATTCATTAATGCCGGTCATTTCTCTCCACTGATCTGTTATTTCTACTTTTCTTACCCTGCTGCCACCGCCAATTTTGGATAGTTTATCCGCATTTATTTTTTCATCATAATGGGGGGGAACAATTAACCTAACCATACTCCTGGTTAAATCAATGTTATCGGCAAACCTTTTATCTTCGGCTGTTCTTTCAAAAGGTTGTGTAATTTCCTTTAAATCGCCTATAGAATGCAGAATGGAAAGAATAGCAGCTAAAAAATCTTCGCCAAAATTATCTGCGTCCGA
This sequence comes from Chitinophagaceae bacterium, assembly GCA_035703165.1. Classification (GTDB taxonomy): domain Bacteria; phylum Bacteroidota; class Bacteroidia; order Chitinophagales; family Chitinophagaceae; genus AWTP1-9. The sequence goes on along the minus strand of DASSYR010000033.1, from coordinate 14,362 downwards.
ATTATCATATCCACCATATGCATACTGGGGCAAATCTGTCCTCAACATTTGCCATGCGGCTGTAACAACGGGGTTATATTCGTTTTGTTTATTAATTGCTATATAAGCTGTATTGCCTGAGGCTGATGTTTCAGACCAGTTAATTTCTGCATACCCATTAACATATTCATATCTTCCTTCATAATTTAAGTCTGTATAAATTTTATAAAAAATTTTATCTAAAAGCCTTCCGTCCTGTTCCGTCATATATGTTTTTTTAAACTCATCGGTATTGGCAACGGGTCGGGGTAAATCTACTACCAGCTTTTTTATACCATTTTTGCCTTGATTAATAAACCCGGAAATAATATTTTGTCCGTTGGGGGCTACAGCATCCACCCCTTTCAAAAAGCACATTTGCATCGCTTTCCTGTTCTGCACGTATGCATAATCATCACTTTCGTATTCTACATTAATAATTCCGCCAGAAGGGGTTATAATTTTATTGAGTTGCCATTTAGATGCTAAATGGTCTGCCAATTTTCTTTCGTCATAACCCGTATTATCGTTTTGCTGTGGTACAAAGGAAAACTCTGAATTATTAAGGGAACGTTGGCCATTGATAACCCTGTTATAAAAACTTTTTTTATAAGTTCCCCACCGGTCGGTTTGTCGCTCTGTATAAACATCATTAAATTCTTCATCCTGGGTGTTGGTTATTGGCGGAAGGTTAGCAATACCATCTGTTACTTTATTATTACTATCATAATAAAACTCGTATGCGTTTGACTTACCTCTTGAATTATTTCCGAATGTGAAATAAATTCTTTTTAACGTTAGTTTACCTTTATAAAAATTTACATTTATATCAGGTGAGCTAATCTGTTGAGGGTCTGTAATGGTATTTCCGTTAACATTTATGGGTGTGCCGGTATTATTAAGCACACCAGGATACAACGAATAGTCATACTCAAAATGAGCTGTTTTAATGGGTACAGCATTGTTACCATTTTTAATCCAATCTGCTTTGCTGTAAAGCTTTATCCTGTCAATTTTTTTGAGTTTTAAACTGTTATTGGCTCCGCCATCAACTCCCAATACACCCAAGCCATCTTCTCTATTGCTGGTCTCCACAATAGCAATCATAGTTTTGCTTTCTATTGAATTGAGGTACCAGATTTCCTTTTCTCCATACACAAAATTGGCTTTATCATCTTTGGGGTCGCTTTGAAAAGCTTCGTTGTAGTTAGCCGTTTTGTAACCATAAGGCGCCCTCCATTTATATCTATTTACGTTATTCGTAAGCCTTGTATAATTGAATTTTACTGCAGTACCCAAATCATCATCCGTTATTCCATCTCCTGTTGCATCCACATAATCGGGTGAAAGCACTCCGGTTAATAAATAAGAAGTTGCAAAGCCCGGGGTTGTTTCCTTTGAATAATGCCAGTCTCTGCCATTTCGATTGGTAATAAGATTCCCGGCACTATAGGGGCTGTAGTTCACAATTCCTGTTCTTCTTACTTTTTCAACATTGCTATTTCCGGGTAATTTATATGCAAACGAAACTTCTTCCTGAAGTATATTGTAAACAGGAATACCATATACCATTCGTTTACCATCATTATCTGTTACGGTTATGTCTGAAATGTGGTGTGGCTTTCTATATGCGTCAGCGTTTCGTTGAATTCCCCCTATTGTTTTATCGAGAGCATATTTTTGGGCCTCTTCATTGGTAAGATAACTAAAGCCATATACTCTTTTTTCCCTTTTGCTTTTTTTGATTGTTGCCTGGTTAACAAAATTTATGTTGGAAACAGGAGCTCTGCTCTCTAAAACAGGTTGGGCAAAAGCTCCCGACCATCTTGCGCCTGTTATTAAAACTTTACGTATGGTTGCATCTCCAAACTGGTCATAATAAGATTTATCTGCTTGTACTTTTTCCCCCACCTGTTTAAAATATACCGGCTCCTCTCCGATATTGTTAAAATAAGGCTCGGCTGCATTCAAATAAAAGTTATTACTAACCCACTTTTGGGTTTTACTTTCTCCCGCTGTTGCATCAACCCTACCTCCCCACTTCACAATATTCCCTCCCCCAATAGTTATTCCCGTGCTTGCGTTTACACTTGTGTTTGTTTGCAGCTTGTCAAATACAACATAATTCCCGCCATAGTGAGGGCGAAACTGTTGTGAACCTGTTTGTCCGCTTGCAACAAAAAAGTCATTGGTGGCTACAGGAATTGCAATAGATGGGGCGCTGGTAATAAAAACTCCGTCTTTTTCCCGATTAAAATCAAGTAATGCCTCGAGTTTTTTTCTTGCCTTACTATAATTCATGTATCCATAAGCGGGTACGGATATGTTTTTATCCAGGTTCTTTTGGGTATAAACATAACCGCTTGCGCCAACTCCGGCATAAACACCAAAAAAAGTAAGGCCCAAATCCGCACTTAAAGTATATCCTTCGTCTAAACTGTTTGTATTAATGGCTGGTGTATAGGATTGGCCGAAGTAATGAGTCGCAGATTTTTCATAATCTAAATAAGTATATTCTTCATTATTTCTTATTTCCGTTGCAGAAAAAGAGGCTGACAAAGAAACACTTTTAAGTCCCCCCCTTGTATTATATAAAAGACTACCTGATAAATTTCCACCTGCATTAACATCATTTTTAAAATCATAATCTCCGCTAAGAGAAAGAGACGGTTTTATGTCAACGCCATTTCGAACATCGGAATTAACATCAAGACTTAATCCGGCTGTTAATGAAGTAGCGTTATTCTTGGCCAGGTTAAAGCCCAGGCTTGCGCCAACAGAAGCGCCAATGCCCCAATAATTATCTTTATATACATTAAGCTTTAAACTCGGTTTTCCAATTTCCCAGGTAGCAAGTGATGGTTTAACAACAACCTGTGCACCTATTTTCTTAAAATCTTTTTTTGAATATTCTTTTTTAATTTCATCTCCTTTTGTTCCATCAAAATCATCGGGCAATCCACGCATGGTACGATTTACTGCGCCCGGATTAAGCGTCCAACCCGTTCCTACCCAGCTGGCTTCATCATCCATCCCAGTGCCCGAGCCGTATGAGATATTAATTGGATACCCCCCCACATCAAGAAGAGGAATATTGTATTTAAAATCGCCGGAAAAAAGGTCAACCATATCTGATACTCCAGCTGGTTCAAATTTTTGCATTTCCGGTTGTGTTGGCCCGTTGGTTAAAGCAAAGCTTACCGTAGGATAAAAAAATTGAACAGAATATACAAGCAGGAAAAAAAATGCAATTATCTTTTTACGTCTTTTAATCAGCATTTGTTTAAATCTTTATTTATTTACTTTCTTAAATATTATGTTTTGTGTTCCCCATTGCCCAAAGGAATCTTTGTACACCAATGTATCCGGATCTTTTTCCTTCGGTGTTTCAAAAACAAGAATGCCTTCAAAACAATTGGCATTTTTTCGGGTTTTTGGCTGAAAAAAAACCGGAAGCAGGGAATCTCCATTTATCATCGCGAACCAATCTTTTTGCATGTCATACTGGTAATATTTACCAAGCTCCAGAGTTTTTTTATCCGTCGCCTTTGCCACAAAACCACTGTCAATAATTCCCACCTGGTAACAGCAAAATTTCGTTATCCCCTCACTGGTATCGGCCTCACTCATTACCATTTGTGCGGGTACCTTATCAATGTAAATCATACCCAGCCCGGGATTGTGAATTTCAACCTGGTGTTGTTGAGTTAGCACCTTTTGTTTTGTATGCTTACATGCATTTGTTGTCATAAATAATACTGCCATAATCAAAAAAAAACTATTACACTTCATCATTGTAATTCAATTTCGTCGTCTTCCCTGTAAATAAATCGCACTTCAACGGGTGGCTCGTTAAAAGGATATACTTTTAGCATATAATGTTTGCCGGGCTTTAAGTACAAATCAGCAAGGTCAATGGTAATTTTATTAAGGCCGTGCTGCAATCTTATTTCGGGTATGTGTTTTATTTCTTCTCCGCCCTTTTCAATATCTGAAATAGAATATCGTAGTTTATTAATATTGTAATCATTTTTAAATGCAAATTTTATATACCGGTTTGCTATATAATAATTACCGTTTAATAGTAGTTTTAACTCTCTATAACTATCTTGTATATCCGGCTTTGGAGATTCCTGGCACATAACCGTAAACTCCCATATTTCTGAACGCGATATAATTATCCCTTTCTCATACGCTATTACTTGCCAGCAATATGTTTTTCCTTCTTTTAATTCCGGATTTATGGAAGGATATGCAATAGTTGTTGTAGATATATTATCAAGAAAAAGGGTTGGATTTTCCGTTAAAAGACTTTGAATGGCCTGCTCGTCTTTTTTTTCCGTCAGCAACAATCGAAACCTTGTTCCCGGGCTTAACGGGAGAGGTGGCTGCCAGCTTAATATTGGCCTTTTTATACAAATAGTATCCTGGTGGGCGGGATTAAGTAATGTGAGGGGCACAAGGGGTTCAATAACAGCATCAAAACAATTTTCATATTCATCAAATAAAGCTTTATCTATCGGCACAAACCTGAAGCAATAAGTGTATTCGCCGGGAGGAATATTTCGTGTTTGATTGGCGATATCGCCAAACCCATTAGGAAAAAAATTAAAGGTGCTGTTATTAAAAACTGCTTTAGGAAAATTAGTTATCCCGGTTGTAAAACTAACTTCCGGAGTAGTAACAACCACCACCATGGTATTACTCCTGTTTTCTTTTACAGAAATCGAAATGCGTCCAATAAGTTTGTCTGCTCCCGAATACTGAACCTGGAAGCTGCCTAACCCATCAACACTACGTCCATATATTTCCGGTAAAAAATAAAAGTTCAGCTGAGCGTTTAACCCAACAAAAGCACAAAAAAATAATAACCCCGTTGTTATACTCTTTTTCATACTGAATTTTTATAGCGCTAATCGAATCGTTGAATTCATATAAACCTGGTTTGCTAATTCCGGTCTAATTATTTGAATTGCCTTTTTGTACGTCACTTCAAAATCAATATCAATGTTTTTAAATATTGTCCCGCCTATTTGTTGTTTAATTCCCAATTGTTTGTTCCATCCGGTGTTGGAATAATAGCCCATCCCTGTATTTAGTTTTAATTTATTCCATACGCTAAAACTGTATGCTAATTCTGTATTAAAAACCGATGTATTAAAATAATAATCCTGGTTGCTGGATTTATTAAATGCGGTAACAAGTGTTAATAAATTTTCTTTTAATATAACAGACGAGGAATAATTTATAATCCAGTTACTGCTGATATATTTTTCATTATTTACTAGTGGTACTTTAAAATCCTGGTACGCCAGACTAAATGTATTGATCAGTTTTTTTTCTTTTATGTGTAAAGCATAGTTGGCATTTGCCTGAAGAAAGGAACTTCCTCCCTTCGTAATAATATTCTCGTTTTTATTATTTACCCTATAGCTGTTTTGACGATAGATTAATTGTACCTTATTATTACGATTTATTTTAAAACCAGCCTGCAAATGATTGGAAAAGTTGTTATACACGTAGCGCTTTAAAGGATCAAAGTGTTGAGATCTGAAATTAGTTTTGTATTTTATGCTTAATCTTTGCTTTACCAGTTTTTTATCTATAGAAAATCCTATACTGGTTTCTCCTTTTCTTACAAAAACAGATCCGGGGTTATTATATCCAAGACCGGCCTTTTTAAAGGAAAACTGAAAGTTTGATTGAAAAATATTACCCGAGTATTCTATTGACGCCGCATAGTTAGATTTCCCGTCATTACTAAAAATATTTCCAAATGCATTTGTTTTATTTGTAGTGCTGTCACCCGAAAGCTTATTCCGGTATTCACCAAATGACTTTGAAATATCCACTGATAATTTTTGACCGGCTATTGTATTGATAGAGGAATGCCAGGTTAACACGGCATCCCGTCTCGGAGGAGAGGCTATATAGCCTGACTGTAAGGTTGAAGGATCCGCATTGGTAACATTTCCTGATGCATTGAAATCAAAAAGATTCAGTGATAAAGATTGTTTTATACTACTGTTCCACCCGGAGCCTAATTTGATACCCGTTAAACGACTGTATTCATTAGATACAAAACTATTCAGACCGGACTGTGTCAAATTATTAATGTTCGGATTTCCGTTGCCCGTAATAAATCCTATGGAAGAACGCTTATTGGTAAACTCTGTATTAATTCCATTATTTAATACATTTTGAAAATTTAGCGCTCCCCCTTCCAATGGATTGCTGCCAATATCAAGTTTAGTAATATTTACAAATAATCGTTGAAACGTTCCAAGACTGGCATTTTCATTTAAAACGTCCGAAAGGTTTCCCGGTTTTTTAATATAGTTTTTAAAATTTCCGGGGTTAAATGGCAAATTTGCCTTCAGCTCTTTTACAATACTATTATCCTCAAACCTTGTTTTCCACGTTGCTATTTTTAAAAATATCTTTTCAAGGGCTTCATATTTTTTAACGTCTGAAAGAGCCGCTTTGTAGATTGAATCTTTTACCGGTGATGTATTTATGTCTTCTTTTATAAATTGTGAAACTATTGTATTGGCCTGTGTATATTTTGAAAGAAGCTCTCCAGAAAAAAGTTTTGTTTTAAGACCGGCAATGTCATTGGCGGATAAATCGGTAACTCCATCCGGAAGATTAATTTCCCCTTCATATTTTTTTTCATACTCTTGCTGAACAGATTGAATCTCTTTTTTTAAGGAAGACTCATATTGTGTTTTAATAGAATTTATCCTTGAAAGAACAGAAGCAAGTACAACATCGGGGCTTATTTTTTCCAAAGCCAGTTTTTGTAATTTTTCAAGGTATGCTTTATGATTAAAATTAAACTGATTTAAATTATTGAATGGCGTGCTATTAAAATTATATAGACCATTGTTACCCTTTATTGCGGCTTCAAACGGCATTTGCCCAACGGAGAGACCAAACTCGGCGTCATACCCAAATAAAGAATTAATATTTCTTAAAGTAGTTCCGTTTGATGTACTTTCGGTATCGCCTAAATAAGAGTGTGAGACCGAAAGTTTTGTTTGGTTAAACTTGAAAAATTGATCTCCGGGTTTAAATAAAGGAACTTTGGAGGTTATTAGCCCGCTTAATTCTTTTTTAATACTAAGCAAAGAATCTATCTTTCCCTTGCCCTGCTGTAAAAGTTGATTAGCAGGATTATGAGGCAATGCTATGGTATTCTTGCCTAAGGAAAATATTTTTTGCCGGCCTCTTTTTATTTCCTTTTTTATTTTGCCTGGAATTGTATCCAGTGCTGCTAAATTAGCGGTTACGCTTTCCTGTGACGATGCAACGTACGACAACATTATGCCGAGTACGCAAGTTACAAGTTTGTATTTGTGAGAACAGGAGGCCATTTAAGGTAATTATTTTTTTACTGCTTTTAGTTGCTTTTTCAATTCCGCATTTTCCTGCGAAATTTTTTCTACTTTTTTATTTACTTCAATCAAATACATAGTCAGTTCTTCTATTTTTTTAAGTAAAAGCGCCTGGTTGCTTCCCACATCTAAACCATTCTTTTCTACCTCTTCTGCTGATGGAACTTCCGGTAAGTGTTTGTTTTCTTCTATATATTTTTCTACTTCGCTAAGAGAGGGTAGCTTGTAATTTTTGTCAAACACATAATCGGGCCAGGCGGCGTATGCTTTTACATTTAGTTTGGTAAAAATGGCATCTCCATTTACAGCAAGCTTGTATCCGGCAGGAACTACCGTTGTACCAATAGCAATGCCTCCGGTGCCTGTACCCGAAAACAATAAATTATTATCTCCCAAATTAATTTCTGTTGGATACATTAGCGGCCCGCCTAAGGCAATTTTATTCGCTGATGTGTTAAAGGACAAACCGTTTTCTACTGAACTGCTTAAAGCACCCGTACCTATTTGCTGCCATCCGTTTGCAGCGGTATATTGATATAGGCCTTCATTAGGATCTGTTTGATACACAACCAACCCGGGAACAGGCGTGGCAATAGCTGTTCTTTGAGAAGCAGTCATTCTCGGTGGGAGAAAGCCTTGCGTAGTGCTTGATACATTCAATATCGCTGAATTATTGTCAACATTTGTTCCAATCAAAATATTACCTGTTGGATTAGCCACTATTAGCCTGTCTACGTTTCGATGACGTAAACTAATATAATTATATGTGCTTGATATGTTAATATAACCGTGGGTGCTTGATATAACCGCATTTTGATACCCGCCAGCAACCATAGAAAGATTATATCCATCGGTTTCCAAACGCCCCCAATACAATCCATGAAAACCACTGGGGTTTGCGGAAGGCCTTAACCAAAGCTGGGTAGCATAATTATCAGCTTCTTTAATTTGCACAATACCATCCCAATCTGCGCCGTATAAATTACCATAACCAACCGAAGACCCGAAAACAGCTCTTGTACCATGGGTTCTTAAATCGGTTTTTACCACTCCCGTAAATGAGCCGGTTGAGTAGGAGGGTCTTATATCCAACCCGATTAGTGAATCGTTGTTGGAGGTTGCCGACAGGGCGGGATTAATTATTACCTTACCGGTGGCGGATATGCGCATTCTTTCAAGGTTGTTGGTAATAATGGGTAAATCAAAATTATCAAGTGTTCCTAATTTTTTTTCCGCCGCTACCGTGTTCCCATTGAGCGCCCAAGCTAACCCTATATCATCTTCCGTCAAAAACCGTTTCCAACCCGTTGAAAGGTTTACATATTGCCCTTCGGTAGCGTCTGTTTGATAAACCTGCAAACCCGTAGCCGGGGTACCGATGGAGGTTCTTTGTGCAGATGTCATGCGAGGGAGGAGAAAACCTTTTGTGGTTGATTCTATTCTTAATTTTGCCGTTGTGTCTGCTCCTGTTATAACGCTATCGCCGATTACGGTTATACCTTGACGTGAATTTATAATGGCATTTCCGACTTCTAAATGGATTGAATTAATATTATTCCATCCAAATAAGCCTCCTTCAAAATTGGTATAATCCGGTCTAAATCTGATACCCGTTAATGTTCCGGTATTTACATACGGGCCGGAAGGAGGACCAAAATTAATAGTTCCTACATCTAACAAGGTTTTATTAAAATTCCAACCACCTCCATAAAATGCTTTTTTGAAAATAAAGTCAGAAGTATTGTTTATATTATTAATATCATGGCCAACATAATAATATTGACCATTATTATCTAAATTTATTGAAACCCCTGCTGTTGATCCACCCCCCAAAAATATTCTTCCGCCCCAGGCAGTTCTCTGAATATCAAGTTTCGCATATATGTCTTGGTATCTAAGAACACCTTCTCCTAAAGAAAATGTACCGCTAAAGGGGTCTGATGCCCTAAATGCTCTTATATTAGTCCCTTGAACATCCAATTTATACCCGCCATCTACCGGCGTTCCATCTCCCAGCCATACGTTCCCGTTATTGAATAAATGAAAATTGGTGTTAGCGCCTTTTCCAAATGAAAGTGTAGAGGCGCCCAAATCAAGAAAGCGGTTGCCTGTTAATGTTCCATTTGAGGTATAAAAATTTTCTGTCGGTATAGATAATCTGCTATTTAAATATTCCTTGTCTATGATTGTTTGACTTGTCCATTGAGAAGTATCTCTGTAATTAGGGTCATATCGTAATCCATCTTTTATAGAACCAGTTTGGGATATAATCATCCCGCCACTACTCATATTGATATTGTCATTTCTCAGCCCTTTGGCAAACCTTAAATTAGAGTAAAAGCCATCTATGCCAAGGCTACCACCTCCGGTTGTATTGGCTTGTTCAATATATAAGCCTGATTCATCCCTCAGATTAAAAGTTATATCGTTATACGCCGATATAGTAACTACCCTTGGCTGATTTATATTTCCATTTGAATTGTATATACTAGACGATGTGATAGTTGTTCCTATATCTGCATCGGTTAAAAAGCGCCGCCAGCCCGTAGAAAGATTTACATATTGTCCTTCTGTTCCATCTGTTTGGTACAATTGTAAACCTGTTGCCGGGATACTGATGGCGGTTCTTTGTGCAGATGTCATGCGGGGGAGGAGAAAACCTTTTGTGGTACTTGTCAAATCCATTAATGCCGAAGAAGGCGGCGTTATTGTGCCCATCGAAAAAGAAACAACACCGGGAGTAATAATAGTATTATCTCCTTGTAAAATAAATCTTGACGAACCATCTATACCATTCCCCGTTAAAAGTCCGACACCGCTAAAATTATTTCTGAAATATATATTCGTAGCAATACTCGCTCCTAAATCTCTTGAAGTGGGGCCAGATACTAAATTATCCCCGCCAATATACCAGGGAACTCCAGCATAAAAAAATCTCGCATTCCCGGCAACGTCCAATTTATACCCCGCGTCTGTAGGCGTTCCATCCCCCAGCCATACGTTTCCGTTATTAAATAGATGAAAATTGGTATTAGCACCTTTTCCAAAAGAAAGCGTAGAGGTACCCAAATCAAGAAAACGGTTGCCTGTTAATGTTCCATTTGAATTATAAATATTTACGTTTGGCAGGCTTGACAAATCTCTTACAAATACATTTCCATTAGCATCACTTACAAAAAAATTACTAAGTGTGTTGTCTGTATTTAAGTTCTGAAAACGTAATGACCCCGTTGTATGCAATAAAGCCGTTGGATTGCTTGTCCCGATACCAATATTGCCATTGTTTTTTAAATACCAATAATATACAGAGCCATTTTTATAAGAAAAATCATATAAATTACTTAAATTAATCTCGGTATTTTCAATTAACGACCCTCCAAGTTTAACAATATTAACAGACTTTGTAAGTCCATTTATCGCGGAGTCAACCGTTGTACCTGTTTGTGACAGGCTTAGTAAAGGAAACAAAAATAAAAGAGGAAAAATGAGTTTAGCTTTCATAACCATTATTCGGTTTTAAGTTCTTAAAGGCATTCTGTAGCGGAAATACAAGACAAATGCATTTTTTGCTATGTTTAAAAATATCATAATGAAAAAGGACACCCTTTACGGTTCCTGTTTTTTTTAGTACCCTGATAGCTCTTAATAGAAAGAAGAAAAAGACTCCTGTATTATTATTTGAGAATTGATAAACCCTGCTAATTATTTTTTGGTAATTAGTAAGTTGATGACCGAAGTATGCGGAGCAAATAAAGCTCTTGATAAGACAAGAATAAGGAAATTTTACCATATGACGTGGCCAAAATAAGGTACGAAATAAGTTTATACATCAACGTTAGAACTTTTTTTTTAATTAAAAAAATTTTTTTCTATACTATATATTATCGCTACTAAAAAATTATGAAAGAAAGGGAGTTTTATAATTATTAAATATTAAATAATCTTAATTTGTGGAGAGGGCTTTAAAATAACGGTTTAGAAGAGTCGTTTTTTAAATCCAAATATTAATAATATATAGTAGTTTGTTTTTGTATTTTATACCCTGGGGGTTGAATCTTCTGTTTTGCAAGTAAATAAGACATTTAGAATACTCTTTTTTCTCAAAACAACCTTCTCTTTTTATTTTTCTTCACCGTTTCCATATTTAAAAAAACCACGTCGTCTAATAGCCTAAGCATTTCCGTACTGTCAAGGCCGTTATAATAGCCCCGTATAACACGATTTCTGTCAAGCAAAACAAATTTGGGTGTGTGAATGAAATTGGAATCAACTCCTTCGCCATCCTGTAAACCCAGCTTTATTTCGTTTAAAGCAAAGTTGTAAATGGCCTTTTTATCGCCTGTAACAAGCCACCAGTTGCTGTGATTAATATTGTATTTATCCGTATAGGCTTTTAGTACCGGTACACTGTCTCTTTCCGGATCCACACTAAACGAAAGAAAATGTACATAATCAGGAGTCTTCATAAAAGATTGTTGCAGTTTCCGCATATTTTTGGTAAGTGTTGGACAAATAGACGGGCAACGGGTAAAAAAGAAATCTGCTACTATTATTTTTCCTTTTATTGTATCCAAAGAAACTTTTTGTCCTAATTGATTAATAACATCAATATTAGCTACCCTGTGCCAAACAGTGTCCGTTATTAATTTACCATCTTCCGTATATACTCTTGTGGAATCAGCGTAGTAACGGCGGGGCATTATTTGCACCTGGTCTCCGTAAAACTTAAAAATAAAAAAAGCAATTAAGGGAAAAAGCGCCGCCAGGGCTAATCCTAAAAATCCTTTCTTTCCCACGGGTCAAAGTGTTTATGTTACAAAATGCTGTTTAAAAAAAACCATCGTTCCGGTTTTACAGAACGATGGTTGACTATAAAAATAAGTTAGATTTATTTCAACGGCCCTTCTGCCTCCGGTTTTGTTACAGTAGTATGCTGCTTTGCAGGAGTACCTTTATTGTATTCTCTACGAAGATTTTTCCAACTGTCGCCATCCCATAAAAAAGCAGCAATAAACCAAACAAACAATAGTAAAGGTACCACTATTGTCATTATTAAATTGCGTATTTCATCGCCCAAATGCATGAAAATAGAAACGATATAAAACGCCTTAGCTAATGATAAAATGCAAATTATTCCTTTTACAATTAAGATTGCTGTGTGCGAATTTCCATACCATTCCTTTGCCAGGCCAAAACCCAATGCTAACTCAATAAGAGTAATTACAGAAAGAACAATGGTTGTTTTCCAAATTCTTTTAACCGTATCCGTTCTGTGAGCTGGTTGAAAACTGATTTCCGGTGAAGAAGCCTGATGTTCCATATTATACTCTTTTCTTTTAAAATTTAATTATATCAAATAAAAACACAAGAACACAAATACCCAAACCAAATCCACAAAGTGCCAGTATAGGCCGGCTTTTTCAATCATTTCATAATGCCCCCTGTTATGAAATACGTTTCTTGTGGTCATAATATACATAATGATATTAATTACCACTCCAGAAAAAACGTGAAACCCGTGAAAACCTGTTATGCCAAAAAAGTATCCGCCAAAAGCAACGGGGCCGGGGGTACCTACATGCTGCCCGTTATACTCAACGTGGGGACCCCAGGGATTATGGCTTACGGTTGTATTTAACAAGGTAAGTTTTCCATCAACTAACACTTCATGATAGCCGGTAATTAAATGTGTCCACTCCCAGGCCTGGCAAGACAAAAACGCAATACCACCCAAGATGGTAAGCAACATATATTTTTGTACACCTTTTTTGTCCATATTATGCCCGGCGTGTACAGCCAATACCATTGTAACAGAACTAATAATAAGGATGAACGTCATTAAGCTTACGAAAGCCAATGGCAGGTTAGCATGACCAAAACCAGGAAAAGCGTTGAACACTTCATTAGGATTAGGCCAGTATTCCTGGCTAAAACGTATCGTTCCGTATGAAATTAAAAATGCACCAAACGTAAATGCATCACTCATTAAAAAATACCACATCATCAGTTTACCATAGCTCACATTAAAGGGGCTTTTACCACCACCCCACCATTTATATCCCTGCGGTATTGCTTCCTGTGCCATGTACTAAATTGTTTTAATTTAAAATATATCGTTTTATTTTGTCAATATAAAAAACACCACTAAATATATCCAGAGTAAATCCACAAAATGCCAATAGGTTGCTACAACCTCTATTCCCACGGCGCTGTATGTTCTGACTCTTCTGCTAAATGCTTTAAAAAACATTACCAATAATGCTATAATCCCGCCAATAACATGCAAAGCATGCAAGCCGAGTATTACAAAAAGAAAAGACCCGGAAATACTGGTTCTAAATGTTACCCCGGTTTGCCACAACCTGTTAAACCCAAAGAACTGCATGGCTACAAAAAGCAAACCCAGAAAAAAGGTAACGGCAACGTATAGTTGATATTTTGCCTTTTCTTTTTGTTTAAATGCCCTTAGCGCTGCCTGCAGTGTTATACTGCTTATTACAAGCGCCAGTGTTGAGTAAATAAACACCGATGGCGCTTTAACATCCTGCCAGCCGGTTTGGCTTCGCTTTACAATGAATGCGCTGGTTAACCCCGCAAACATCATAATAATGCTACCCAAGGCCACCCACAAAGTAAATTTGTGGGGATGAATTTTTTTTTGTTGTCCGCTCATTATCTTTTCCATCAAAAAAATCAAGAATTACTTTTCATTCACATTTTATCTGCTAATAAAGCCAGCAAAACTATCGGCAAATAAATATAACTGCTAAACATTACCCTTCTCGCTGCATTTACATCCATTTCTCTATACAACCGAACGCATTGCCATACAATAAACAGGTTAGAAGCCAATACAACTCCAAAACTCACCACTCCGCTCATCCCGATTATATATGGTAAAATACCAACGGGTATCATCAGCGCTGCATAAATTATAGCCTGTATTG
>DASSYR010000098.1:0-27575 GCA_035703165.1 Chitinophagaceae bacterium | reverse complement strand
TTTTCATATTTATATTTTTATCGTTTTATTTCAAAAAGTCGTCATAAAATATAGCTTTATTTTAGCAACAACACTTACCTCCAAATCCATTACAATATCCACTTCACCGGTCTTTTTATACTTTTACTAAACATCTAACAGCAAGCTTTTTCATTTTTAATTTTAAGTTGAGTAAACAATCCGTTAAATTCATTATTAAATTTCTCAAACGTTTTCCAGTTAATGCAATAACAACTTCGAGGACCATCAATAGAACCGTCAATTAAACCTGCGTTTTTTAATTCCTTTAAATGTTGCGATACGGTAGATTGTGCGAGGGGTAAAATTTCCACAATCTCACCACAAATACATTCGTTTTTATTAGCCAATACTTTTAAAATAGAAATACGTGCAGGATGGCTTATAGCTTTAGCAAATGTGGCCAGGTCCTGTTCTTTTTGAGTAAATTCTTCTTTTTTATGAATTGCCATCTCTTATCGTTTTTTTACGATTAATATAGGTAATAAAAAAGACGAAGGTCCGTCTTACCGATTCATTATCGCAAATATACGATAAAAAGTAAATATTCCAAATTTTTTTTCGCCCCCGGTAAAAAAATATTTCTTGTTCAATACACCGGAACTTCTACCACAATTTGTTGAAATAGAACAATAAAAAAGTTTAGTCTTACTAGTTATACCTGTAACAAAATAAAACAATGTCGCGTTTTGTTATTAACCATATAGCTCAAGATGAATATCTTTTTTATCATAGCCCAGGTTAACAATTCGTTGCCTGGCTTCATCTATCATGTTTTTCCATCCACACAAAAAGAAATAGGCCGGAGCAAGTCCATTCTCTGTTTTTTCGGTAAGCTCTGAAGCACGTTGTTTTAGTATATCCTCATAAACAGCATGCACATATCCGCTTCTTCCTTCCCATTGTTGCCTTGACAGGGTCGGGATATAAGTAAAGCCGGGAAAATTGCTTCCTAATTGTTTCAATTCATCATAGTACAGTATATCTTCTATGGTTCTGCATCCAAAAATGATGTAAATGTTTTTATGCTCTCTTGGATGATCTTTTAAATAAGTAGCCATACTGCGAAAAGGAGCTATCCCGGTACCGGTACAAATGAGGTACAAATCTTTATCCAAATTTTCCGGCAAGGTAAATTTTCCCTGGGGTCCTCTTAACAGTACCTCAGTTCCGGGGTTTACCTGATTGAATAAATAAGTAGTTCCGGCCCCGCCTTCTAACAACACGATTACCAGCTCTATGATATTTGTACCATCAGGGGCTGAGGCAATTGAATAACTACGCCAGCGCTTGTTTCTCTTTTCATGAATGGGTAGTTCAAGCGTTACAAATTGCCCGGGTTCAAAATCAAATTTTTCAACTTCCGGTATTTGTATCCAAAAGCGGCGGGTTGCAGGGGCTGCGTGTTCAATACGGATAAATTTTCCGGTACGCCAGGGTTCAAGCATAATATTGTGTTTTAAAATTATTAAATAACCTTACAAAGCATTTTTAGAATAAATTAAAAGCGAAACAAATTGTCCCGCTTTTAATAAAATTTAAACCTCTGCCAATTCAGGAAGCTGTTTTATCTTCTTAATTACGGCATAGTAAATTTTTTTATTGATTAAAACTTGTATAACTACCTGATTGGATTGTACTAATTTTTTAAGGCACTTGTTTTTAATTAATTGCTTCTTCCAAACTAAGCCCGGCCAAAACTGTATGACTCTATTATTAGTGGCAGGAACCAATTCTTTTATTTGATCGGCTGAAAAAAGAACCGATAATTTAACAGGAGTTTGAACAGTTACCTGATTTTGCAAAGCATACCTCTTACCTTTTATCCAAAGCATATTACAAATAACAGAGTCGGTAAACCCATTGATCTCTATAAAAAAATAATATTCTGTTTTAGGTAATACTTTTTCTTTTTCGGGATTTACTCCACCAATCTTCATTTCTATCCTGGCTTTTCCGGGAATAACCAGGCGGGAATAGCCGTATGTTTTAACTAACGGGTTTTGAGCAAAAGTAATACCTCCCCCTATCTGAACAATTAATACAACAATAAAAAATATTTTTTTTACCGACATGTTTTTAATTCTTTACAAATTGCTGCACCGTTTGGTATTTATAATCGCTGCTGGCAATACTGATAAAATAAGAGCCTGCAGCCAGCCTGCTAACATCAACAGTTAAGTCACTATAGCCTTCTGTCCGCTTAAGCAATAACTGACCGTTAGCGGCAAACACTTGTATATCCAATTTCCGGATGCCTGTTAAACTACCTTTTCGAATATTAATATTATTTTTTACAACTGTTGGCCAAATGAGTTCAATAAACCGCTTGTCATTACGTATAGGATCCTCTACACCTGTTGCTACATTTCCAATATTTGTATAAAACATCCCATTACCATGCGTACCTACTAAAAATGTGTTATCTCCCGGGCGATGGGCAAGAGAAGAAACAATAGCATTTTCCATGGGGGTACTTGCTCCTTCTTTTACCCATAGCGTAGCAACTCCGTTTATAGCGGTAGTACTGTACAATCCAATGGAGGTGCCAACATAATATTCTACTCCTGCTTGTTTTACTACTATTTCGCAACTTCTTATAGAAAAGGGTGCAATGTTTCCCTGTATCTGAGTCCATGTAGGGGTTACCGCATTAGCATTACCGGTAAACCAGATGCTGGGCATATCAGAAAAAATAGGATTTCCATTTATATCAACCCCGGATTGATATTTATAATTAGATACTACAGCAATAAGTGTATCGTCATTTCTTGGATTTACACTAATATCAATAAAATTACCGCCAAATGTACTTGAAGGGGAAATATTAGTGGGTGATGCGCTGGCTGCTACATTTGCAGGATCTTTTATTCGCAAAATTCTTCCGTCATCGGTACCAATAAATAAATTATGATTTGCGTTATATGTCCCTCTTGTTGTTGCCAGTGAACTTATCAAACGCCCTGTACCAACAACAGATGATACACCCGTCAAATCTGTCCATCCTGCCGATGTAACAGTAGAAGCAGCGGTGGTTCTGTACAGCTTAGGAGTCTGGCTTGGAGAAGAACCTGTGTAACCTGTATAGTATAAATGTTCGGAATTATCGGGATTTAAATAAAAATAAGTTATCAAATCACTGGATGATCCCGATGGCTTAATGTTACTATTAATAGCTCCATTGGAAATATAACTATTATCGGTAGTTGAAATTTCCGCCCTTCTTAATGTCCCGTTATTAACCCCCAGGAATAAATATTTTTTCCCCCCGGTAATATTAGTAATACCAACAGCTCCTCCATCACCTCCGATAATTTCGAGAAAAGAAAAATGATTATCAGGGCTTGCATTAAAATTATTGCGCATTGTACAACTGTTGTCTTGCGCCCCACCAATAAATGTATTCTGACCAATCACGGGATCAATAGCTACATAGTAGTATTGATAGGTTTGGAAATTGGTATTGTTTTGCGTGTAAGATGGCGAAGACAGCGTAACATCTGTTGTTTTACTAACACCCCCATCTGTTGCCAAAAGCATAATATTAGGATTGCCAGGCTGAAAGGAAAACCAGTGAACATCGGGATGTGTATTTGGGTAAGCAAAACCGGCAACATTTGTATATTGATACCCCCCAATGGAATTTACATTGGCCACGGTTGAAAAACCATCTGTTGAACGATATGCATTAGTACCACCAATAAAAATAAAATTGGCGTTATCTGGTTTAATGGCAATAGCCAAGTCATAGCCGCCCTGAACCTGTAATCCACGAAAATTTTGCCCTCCTGTACCTGTTGGTAGATTTGCAGAAAGGTTAGTAAAAGGATAGGAGCCGGGTGAACCAACCGCTAAATTAATTTTATATAAATCTGCTTCGGGGCTAACCTTGTTGGTAACATCAATTTGATTTTCTGCCAATACGTATAAGGCATTTTGATCTGGCGTTAAAGCCATTACCATTCGGCCTTGCTTAGAAGCACTCCTCCATGCAGGATAAATGCTGGCATCTGCCACTTTTACCCAGGTATTTTGATCGCCGGTGGAACTTTCCCAGACACCTTTTAACAAAGTAGTGGTAGATGTCCAGGAAGCCGTATCCGTTGGTGTTCCATAAAAAGCAAGATATACTTTAGTAGTGGTGCTATTAATTTGCCTTACTACTACATCACTTATTTGATCTATTATGCTTAGGATATTAACATTGGGTGCCGTAAATGTTATAGACCTGGAAAAGGAAGTGTTAAGAGACGGATCTGCAGCTGTACGGGTAATCTTTAAAAGCTGACCATAACGAGAAACATAAAGTACACCGGAAACAGGATCAACCACAATTTTATTAATCATGTCATATAAACTCTCAAAATCGTGGATATTGTTCGGGGGCGAGCCTACTGCTGTTCCTTGTGAAAAAGCCATTGGCTGCCAGGTATCTCCGTTATCGTCTGAAATATACATTCCATAACCCGGAATAAGCGCCCCTGGGGCATACGACGATGGCTGAAATTCTCCTGTACCTAAATACCAGGTATCACTATATGGCTTGTTTGTAATTGGATTAATACTATTTCCTCTGGGATCTTGCGCAAGTGTTGTAACACTATTATAGCCAACGGTTGCTTTCCATGCCCATGTATTACCTCCATCGGTAGATTTAAAAACGCCTCCGTTAACACCACCGGCTAATACAACCTGGTTTGTTGAGCCATTATATCTTTTATCATATTCTACAACACGACTGCGACCACCAAAATTACCAGGCCCTGCTGAAATATATGTGTTTACATTTTCTCCACGAGCAAATATTCCTCTCAGTGGTACTCTTTCAGATGCCTTCATTTCAAGCATTCTGGCATCTCTCGGTATTATATAAGTACCCGGACAGCCGAGTAATTTAGCTTCTCTCCTGGCCCAATCATTAAAATATTCCGTATCCAGTTGTTCTGCATCCTTGGTTGTACGAGCTAACTTTTTTATTGCAAGTACAGCAACAAGCGTAATCATTGGTAGCAGTAAAAAAAGGGCCGACTTGGGTAAGTTCCGTTTCATAAAAGTTTCTAATTGAGAATATAGCAATTTAAAACTTTTTTTTTTGTCAACAATAGAATTAGTGGTCAACTTACGGTACTAAAAAACAGCAGGCGGAAAATTAAGGTCACCGGAGCCTTTATTGTTTGTATTCATCAATAAAAGACACTCCTGTTTTCTTTAAATAGTAAGCTTTTATAAACGATTCTATATTGTTTACTTTACTATAAACTTTTTGGTAAGTACCATTTTTGTTCTCATATCCGAAACCTGCAAGTAATAAATTCCCGGTGATAATTTTCTGATGTCAATTCCATTTTGCAATTGCGGATTTTTTATTATATATCGAACTCCACCCACGCCATCAATTATTTTTATATAATCAATTTTTACATTGGGAGTGCTAAAAGAAAGATATAAGGTGTTTTTTGCAGGATTGGGATATAGAGAAAACCCTTTTGCAAAAAGCCCGGGATCAATAACCGATGTTATTAAACCTGTATCTTTGAAAACACCTCCTTCGTTTAACCAAAATTCAGAAAAGCTGCTTACTTCGTATTCCGCATAATAACCGTTATTAAAAGGAATAATGTCAACACTGTCCGGAGGGATAAATAAATAATTATTGTAAGTATTATCTGATAATGTTCCGTTTTCC
The DNA here is from genome assembly GCA_035703165.1 of Chitinophagaceae bacterium. Lineage (GTDB taxonomy): Bacteria > Bacteroidota > Bacteroidia > Chitinophagales > Chitinophagaceae > AWTP1-9. The sequence goes on along the minus strand of DASSYR010000098.1, from coordinate 21,871 downwards.
TGCCACAGAAGAGAATATTTGTTAACTCCCAACCCATAAGCGGAGACCGGCTTACTGCAAGTGTCACAATCACCCGCACTTAATAAAAATTCCGATTCCTGATCTGTAAAATAAAAACGCACTTTAACCACTCCGGCAGGTGCATTGGCAGGTTGAATAACAAGATTCCTGTCTAAATAATAGTGTTTATTATTAAATCGAACGGCAGCAGTATCATTAATAAATACTTTCACCTTTGTGCTACCCAGGTTTTGTCCTTGTGGATTTATTGAAGCAATTCTATTTCCTGATGAATCATTAAAATGAATCCATCCTGTACCCGATACATTTTTAATAACTTCTTTGGGATTTTCCGGCCCTGTATAAATAACCGCCTTTTCAAAAATATGTATGTCATCAATACCCACTCCTTCATAATTAACAGCAGCATCACTTGAAAAAACAAAGCGAAAACGTACGGAAGAACTGTTTACCGGTACATCATGGCTCGATACAATCCAATGAGTACGGGAAACCTGCCAGTTATTAAGAGTAAAATTATCAAACCAATTCGTTCCCTCGCCGGCTATTCCCATTTTCTGCCAGGTAACGCCATCCTCTGAATATTCTATCCAGTGAAAATCACAATCACAATCATCTTCCGTCCTATAAATATGGCTAAAGGACAGCACCGGTTGTGTTAAAGAGCTTAAATCAAAGCACGGTGAGTATAGATAGGATAATTCGTTGTCATTGTATTTTGAATCAAGGTTAGTGACCCATGCCTTGGTACCGTTAGCGGCGCTATTAATTATTACATTAGCCGGAGTCCCCCATTCCCAGGATGATGTTCCGGGTTCTGTATGCCAATAACCACTGCTACTTTCAAATCCTTCATAATACGGAAAGGTTTTTACAACATAATCATTAACCAATTTAATGTTGGTTATACTATCGTTTAAAGGAAAATCATCGGATGGATTTTTCACCCAGGTATCAACATAATATGTGCCGGGTGTACTTAAATTAGCCGGCGTGGTAAAAGTATAATTGGTTATACCGTTGGCCCCAATTGTTGAAACGTTTTCCGTAATGACAGTCCCGCCATTAATACGATAAGAAACAGGCACATTAGTAAATACAGTATTGCTTGTGTTTTTTATGGCAATTGTAACAGGCGTAGTATTTGTGAGTCCACAATTTATTTTAGCGGGTGATGTAACAGCCTGTAATACCAAGTCGTTAGCAGCAACAGATAAACTTATATCATCAAATGTATATCCATCATCGGAATCATAGTCAGTATATTGATAATATCTGTTATTGGCAGAAGTCATTCCCTCCTGACCAAATTTTATTTGAAAACTCGAACTGACAGCCTGGTCTGCGTTTGCCAGTATCTCACTAATATCAATATTGCGTACAAAAATATAATTCCCGTTTATCACATCTGCCTGATTGAGATTATATGCCTGCACCCAGGGGAGGGTATCATTTCCTCTAATCCATACATAATTATTACCGGCATTGAATTGCTGGTGCGACCGATAATAAAAAGTAAGACGAAGACCCGGTGTAGATGTATAATTAGCGAGGTTAACAGTAGTTACTAAATCATTTTTATTAGCAATAGAAAGGTCAATGGAAGCATCCAGAGTAATGGCCTTGGTTCCTGTTTTTGCAAAACCTATGTTTACATAAGTTCTGGCCCTGCTATTGAAATTACTTCCTGAAAAATCACATCGATCCAACCCCTCCAAACCCATTGCAGCAACTGTATATGTAGCAGCTGTTGCTGTTTCAAAGCTTTCTGTAAATGGAAGCGCTACCGGATTGTTAGTTAGTTGTTTTATAAATTTAGTAGTGGTGTCATTGTAATTTCTAACATCGCCGACTTGATTTACCCATGCTTCAATTTTATAGTTCCCTTCTGCCGAAAAATCATACGTTGCACTAAAATTATACATCATTGTTTGTTGTGCAGCAATGCTAACACCTGGTGTTTCTGTTATAATAGCGCCACCATTAACTCGGTACGATACAGTAAAAGTGTCGGACGATGCGGCATTGTCTTCGTTTCTAATTGATATACTAATCGTCTGCGAAGAATTAAGAGCGGAGGATGTGTTTTTTCTACCCGAAGATGGGTTTACTATAGAAGTTATTTTTAAATCATTATCAAACACATTTAAAGCGCATACCCCACCGCTGGGTATAAACGATGCAGCTTGAGAACGAAGCCCGGGCTGGCCATTTTTTCTTGCCCTTACCGATACCCAATATGCTTGCGTCGGCTCCAGACCATCCAAATCATACGTAGTAGTAGAAGTGCTGCCTATGCTTACCATTTCCGCTCCTTTTTTTATCATTACTTCATAATCTGTTGCATTGGCTACTGCCGGCCAGCTTAATCGTACATAACCATTACACAAATTAGTTACTGATACGGATCCGGGAATACCAAGTATTGTAAAGTTTTCATCACTCAAATCGTTGTACGCTGTATTATTTCTTGAAAGCCTTAATAAGGCCTTTCCTGTTTCCAGGTTAGTGGGTATGCTCCAGTTATAAACTACTGCATTATACGCTATATTGTTTGACAAAACAGTCCAGTTAGTCCCGCTATCCAGCGAGTATTCTAATGTTAACGGATCGGTATTTCCATCATACGTAATAAACGTTACGGGTGTACCCGTTGCTAAGTTGGGAATCAGTTTTTCTCCACCATTAGGATATATAATTTCAATTCCTTTTTTAATAAACTCATATACAATAACGTATTCTTGCGGGCCCTGTGGTACATTAAATCCGTTTACATTAACGGTAATATTTCCTTCTGCAGGATTATCAATTGTTACCTGCTCAATATTGTTAACATGATCTGCTCCTCGTGTAGCGTTATTAGCAACATTCAGCCCATTGGCATTTAATACCCATGGCTGAATCGTATTTGCTCCACTGGTAACGGTAAGATCAAGATCGTTTACAAGACTACTTACTACATTGGGACTGGCGGCCGCATCATGCCAATAGAGCATAATTTTTACCTGGTAAATATTAGAAGGTACATTTATTACATGTTGATTTGTTTGGCTGCCGGCAATTGTGCCGGAAACAAAACGATTGGAATCCAGATCTTCCACTGCTTTTTTCGCATTTAACCAACCAAAACCATAAATGTAATCTGGTCCGGGGTTTCCCAAATCATTGGCGCTATTACACAATAACGCCTTTACTAATGCCGCATCCGGGTCAAATCCGCTATGCAATTGTCTATACCTTTCAACGAGTAAGCCTGCTACTCCCGTTATGGCAGGTGCAGCCATACTGGTTCCAAATCCATTTTTATATGCGTTATTAACAATGGTTGACCATACATCTGAACCGGCGGCCACTATTTCCGGTTTTATTCTCCCATCGGAAGTGGGGCCTTTACTCGACCCGTCATTTATTTTATAATATAAATTAAGTGACAGATAAAACATGCTGGATCTTCCTATCCCATTCCCCACACTCAATGTATTTTTAGCGCTTTGCCATCCTGTTTTAACAGTACCGTAACCTTTAGGATACGGTGAGCAGGTTGTTGCGCCCTCATTACCGGCAGCAAATACGTGAAGTGTATTTTTATAGGCATTAGAAAGATTATCAACATAACTGCTTAATTCGTCGTATTGTCCATTGTTTCCACAACCTTCGTCAACCGAACGATAAGAATTATTAGTAGCAATCATATTATACTCGGTATTATACAAGGGAGTATTGGAAATGATATTGCTAAAAAAACTGCTTACAATAGTTGACTTGGGGGCAATTCCGGTAAATCGTTCATTTACCAACCCTGCTCCACCAACGGTACCAGATACATGAGTTCCGTGAAAAAGAGCAGGCGCACCATTTCTGTTAATCACTCTATCCACAAGGTCAATGTGAGTAGTAGGGTTTGCATCATCTCCCACACCCATTACCACATTATTGCCTGTTAAATTTCTCCCGGAAATAGAGTTGTTTACAAGAGAGGATATACCATGTGTGGCTCTTGTAAAATCGTTTAAAGGTTCATCTTTACCGGAAGTTTTATTAACATAGTAAACAAAAGGAAAATTGCAAATAGTTAGGATCTTGTTTTCAGTAATATTCGCCTGTACAATATTTTGTTCTTCAAATTGAGAACTGGTAACGATCCCGCCTGCTACCGTAATTTCTTTTTTACATTGTTCCAAACCTTCTCTATCAAAACAACTAATGTTTACTAAAACGGTTTGTGTGCTTTCTAAGTTATTTTTTTTCCACCTGTCGAACAAGGCAGGGGATAGCTTATCCTGCGGTTGTGGATTATAGATTCCGGATATTCCAAAGTTTTTTAACCTCTCTAATTCCAGCTCTCCGGGAACAGCAGCCCAATAAGCATTATCAGGTATATATTGAAACAGTTTCAGGCCTGCCTGGTTAAGTGCCGCAACCCTATTGGCATCCGGTAGTTTTGTAAACTGAATAATAAAAAAGCCCTTGCTTCCCCAAACCGCTCTTTTTAAATATGTGTTGATTTTTTGAGGGGGTAAACTACTTTCAGCAGTATAGGTTCCGTTCTTAAGCCTTATAAACGAAGCTTTTTGTGACCTGCCCGAAACCCCTGCAAAGATGAGCAATAAAAGAAAAGGTACTATTCTCCAAAAACTCGTAGTGAGGATATTAACCGAAGGTGATGGTAAATACGTATTTTTCATCCCACGGATTTTGATAAAAAGCATATGAAAATTTTTCGTCAGGATATTGTTTGTAAATATAATAAAATATAACAAATTTTTTAATATTTATCATTATCTATTCTCCTTTTTAATAATTATCATATAAGAAAGGTTTTATAGTTTGTTGCATTCGCTTTAACTTTGCAGACCCGATGAATCTGGATTTGTTGCAGCAGATGTACAAAAAAGATCCCCGCATTTTTTCCATTGCGGACAGGCTTTCTTTTTCCCACCCTCAAAAAATTTACCTAAAAAATCTACAAGGAAGTTCTTCTCAATTTATAGTAGCAAACGTTTTCAGTCACGAACTCTGTGAGCAATTGAACCATGTAATTGTACTTAATGATGCCGAGGATGCAGCCTATTTTCATAATACCCTTGAGAGTCTTACACAAGCCCTGGATATTTTCTATTTTCCTTCTTCCTTTAAAAGCAAAAAGAACTTTAGTTTGCTCAATCCCTCGCATGTAATGCTGCGTACGGAAACGTTGACAAAATTTTCCACCCCGGTTACTGAAAACCGGGATATAGCAAAAAAAGTAATTGTTACTTATCCCGAAGCCATATCCGAAAAGGTAGTTCTTCCCCAAAAATTATCCGGCAATATCATTTTCTTAAAAACGGGGGATGTGTTGGATGTTGACGGATTAATGGAAAAATTAGTTAGCTATGGCTTTGAAAGAACAGATTTTGTGTATGAACCCGGACAGTTTGCGCTGCGAGGCGGCATTTTAGACATTTATTCATTTGGTAATGAAAAGCCTTATCGAATTGAACTCTTTGGTAACGATATAGATTCCATAAGAATTTTTGAACCCGAAACCCAATTAAGTGAACGAAAGCTTCTACAAGTAACTATAATCCCTAATGTAGAAACGCAATTCACCACGGGAGAAAAAATCTCTTTGTTTGAATTTATACCCGAAAATACAGTAGTGTGGTTGCAGGATTGGGATGTTATAAAAGAAAAAATTAAGGAACAGCGGGATGAATTAGATGCCTTTTTATCTCTTCCTGTAATCAACGTTTCTCAAACACTTACCGAAGAGGATGAACGTAAATTTGAGAAGAAAGACTTTAGTTTAAACGATTTTGTAGAAACTACTCTATTAGAAAGCCAGGTTTTACAAAGGCACATTATAGAGTTTGGTTATTCTCCCATATTAACTTCTGCATCAGAAGAATTAATAAACCCGGATTCTTTTACCCCTAGCAAAAGTTCCGTTGAGGGCAAAACTGACAACACTACTCTTCTATCGTTTCACACAAGGGAACAGCCTGCCTTTAACCGCCGGTTTGATTTACTGATAAATGACCTGGGATTGTGGGAGACAAAAAAATATGCTATTTACTTGTTTGCCGAAAATCCCAAACAACTTGAAAGGCTTTATAGCATTTTCACCGATTTAAAATCTGAAATAAAATTTACCCCTGTACCCATAGCCATACATGAAGGATTTATTGATGATGATTTGAAAATAGTTTGTTACACAGACCACCAGATTTTTCAGCGCTACCATAAATACAAAGTAAAGCAGGCATATAATAAAAATAAGGCACTAACCCTCCGATCTCTGAGAGAGCTGCAGCCGGGCGATTATGTAACACATATAGATCACGGCGTGGGCACCTACAGTGGTTTACAAAAAATAGAGGTAAACGGAAAATTACAAGAGGCTGTCAGAATTATTTATAAGGATAAAGATATTCTTTATGTAAACATCAACTCACTTCATAAAATTTCAAAATATACCGGTAAAGAAGGCGCCGTACCTAAAATTAATAAACTGGGAAGTGATGCGTGGGCAAGACTAAAAGAAAAAACCAAGGCTCGTGTTAAAGAAATTGCTTTTGATTTGATTAAGCTATATGCACAACGAAAAGCCCAGCAGGGGTTTCAACACACTCCTGATAATTACATGCAAACAGAGTTGGAAGCCTCTTTTATTTATGAAGACACCCCGGATCAAAGTAAGGCTACTGCTGATGTAAAAAAGGATATGGAATCTCCCTCACCAATGGATCGGCTTGTTTGCGGTGATGTGGGTTTTGGCAAAACAGAAATTGCTATTCGGGCTGCGTTTAAAAGCTGTGTGGATGGTAAACAAGCTGTGGTATTGGTACCAACCACCATTCTTGCTTTTCAACATTACAAAACCTTTCGTGAAAGATTAAAGGATTTTCCGGTTACGGTAGATTATATTAACCGTTTTAAATCATCAAAGGAAAAGAAAGAAACCCTGAAGAAATTAGAAGAAGGTAAAATAGATATTATCATTGGTACACATGCCATGCTTGGCAAGGAAGTAAAGTTTAAGGATCTGGGACTAATGGTTGTAGATGAGGAGCAAAAGTTTGGCGTTGGTCATAAAGAAAAAATAAAAACACTGCGTACTACAGTGGATTGTCTTACACTAACGGCAACCCCTATTCCCAGAACATTACAGTTTAGCTTAATGGGGGCCAGGGATTTGAGCATTATTAATACACCACCTCCCAACAGGCAACCGATACAAACGGAAATTCAAATTTTCAACGAAGATTTTATCCGCGATGCTATTTATTTTGAAACAGAACGCGGCGGGCAGGTTTTCTTTATCCATAATCGTGTACAAAGTCTTCCGGAAATGGCATCTCTTATCCAGGGTTTGTGTCCCGACTTAAGCATTGGTTATGCACACGGACAAATGGAGGGACATGATTTGGAGGAACGAATTATGGATTTCATTGACCGGAAATATGATGTATTGGTATGTACAAATATTGTAGAAAGCGGAGTGGACATTGCTAATGTTAATACCATCATTATTAATAATGCGCATCAATTTGGATTAAGTGATTTACATCAGCTCCGCGGAAGGGTTGGACGGAGTAATAAAAAAGCTTTTTGTTATTTGTTAGCACCGTCAATGTCCACTTTGCCTAACGACTCCAGGAAACGCCTGCAAACATTAGAGCAACACAGTGAGTTGGGTAGTGGTTTTCAAATTGCCATGCGTGATTTGGATATAAGAGGGGCAGGTAATTTACTGGGGGGCGAACAAAGTGGTTTTATGGCAGAGATTGGTTTTGAAATGTATCAAAAAGTATTAGATGAAGCGATTAAGGAATTAAAACGTACGCGGTTTAAAGAACTATTTAAAGAGGAAATACAAAAACAGGATGATTATGTACAGGATTGTACTATTGATACCGATTTGGAAATTTTAATTCCCGATGCGTATGTAGAAAGCATTACGGAAAGATTATCACTTTACACAAGATTGGATAATTGCGATACGGAAGAGGAACTGCAAAATTTTCATGCCGAAATGGTTGATCGCTTTGGGCCTGTTCCTCCACAAGTAGAAGATTTATTTACTACCATCAGGTGCAGAAAACTGGCTGTTGAATTAGGTTTTGAGAGGTTAATTTTAAAAGAAGAAACACTCCGTTGCTATTTCATCAACAATCCTGATTCACCCTATTTTGAATCTGCTGCTTTTAATAACATTTTAAACTTTATTCAAACACAAACTAATAAAGCCAAACTAAAACAGGTAAGCAAATTATTTATGCTGGTAGTAGAAGATGTAAAATCTATGAAGACAATGCACAAATTTTTGCAACAAATGCTTGCTCACAAAAAATAAAATTTGTTACAACGTTTTTCCAGTGGAAAGATAACAATGCTTACTGGTTTTTTACCACCCTTTTTTGGCTATACCGGCTTCAATAGCGGCTAATGCTTTTGCTTCGTTTAACAGGGTAGTTAATTTATTTCCTTTACCATCATGACCTTGGGCCATGTAAGCTCCTTTAGCTGTTTTTGTAATTACAGCATCCTGAATGGGTACCCCTTTTTCTTTTGTTTTTACATTATATGCTGTAAGTGTTATGTCCGACATAAATTTTATTTTTTGAGTTAGTAATTCTTTATCCTATAATTTCAGATTGAAGGTACAGAAAATTTGCCAAACGGTTGGTTGGTTTTATACAGCTCTTTAAAAATTTGTTCTTTATTCTTAACAACCTGGTAAAATATTAACAACAAGCAAAATAATAAGAGAACGTTGTAATTGAAAAGGGAAAAAATTTTTATAATCTGGTGGCATATTTTTGTGTCATTGTCATTACTATATGGGGATATATTGTGTATTACGGGCGACAATTAAAAATTTACTGATTCCATTGATTCAATAATTGTGTTTGCGGGCATTTCATCATAAGTTCTGCCGTTAAGCAGTCTTCCTGTTTTCTTTTTATTAGTGCCGCCCCATTGTTTAAAGAAGAAGGCAACACCCGCTTTTTCACATTGTTGCTGAATATCTAATACCCAGTCCACATCCATAGGTCTTGGTTTGCGGCCACTTTCTCCGCCAACAATTACCCAATCAATTTTCTTCAAATTCATTTCAGGTAATGACCCGATTAGTGGCTCGCATGAAAGAAATTTCGTTTTGGCATTTGTTTTACGCAAATCATCAATACGGTTTTTTACCCTATTGTCTTCCACTGAAACGCCCATCCAGATATTATGCGTCCACGTAAGTTCTTTATGATACTGTAATAAAATATCTGAACGCTTGGTGAGAATCTGGAAAGTATGCTGCGGGTTTTCATTCATTACTTTGAAAACCTTTTTGATGAAAGGCAGGGGAACATCTTTGTGAAATAAATCACTCATAGAGTTTACAAAAACAATTTTGGGATGTTTCCATGTATAGGGAATATTCAAGGCTTCTTCATGAATACGTAAAGAAAAACCATCTTTATATTTCTCAATGCCCATGGCTTGTAAACGGCGAGCCATTACTTCTGCATAACAATATTTACAACCAGCAGAAATTTTATTGCAACCTGTTGTAGGATTCCAGGTCATCTCAGTCCATTCGATTGATGATTGTGCCATAATTATTGGTTTTTTATAATATCGTTTGCAATTCTCAATGCACTTTTATTATTTGTTGCCATCATGAAATGATACATAATTGAGTCGGTTGAATTTGTCAAAGGGAACGGAGTTGAAACGAATTCAAAAATCTCATTCAATCTGATTTTATATAGTTCACCTGCTTTTTCAATTGCATGATTTTCTTTTTCAATTACTGTTTCTTCCCCAAATAAGGTTAAAGATTTCTTTTCTTTATAGAAATAGGTAATAATTTTGTCTCGAGTTAAACCAAGAAATCTTTCCAATTTTAACAACCATGCTTCCGATATATCTCCGTTATTTTTGAGCAACCTGTTAACGCCAATTCCTGTTGGTACTAATATCCACATATCAATACCGTAACCTTTCAAAGCCTCAATTGAAGACCAATCCAAAGCCATTCCATACGGGTCGATAAAAGCCAGCACTCTAAATTTTGGATGTAATTTTAAAAACTCGGACATGCTTTTTAGTTTATTATTACAGTCTTCACAAACTATGTGGGGATTCTTCGAAGCAAATCTTTTACTTATTGTTTCTTCTAAAATATTCTTATTTTCTTCGTTTTTCTCAACGAAATAATACATATCAAAAGACTTGGGATCTGAAATTTCTAAAACTCGAATTGCCGTTCCTTTAACTACATCAACATCTACTACATCATCTTTATATATATCTCCTGAGCCTGCAAACCCATCAAAATATAGTGTTTTGAATTGTGGATATTTGTTCATTATAGTTAAATAGGCCTTAGCATATTTAACTACCATCTCAATTTTCTTTTCAGTCCATTCTCCGCCAAATTGATTCATATGATGAAGTTTTAGTTTAGCCAAAGATAAAATATACTTTGTCACAAAAACAACCTCCCCTGCCCTCCCGGTACTCTGAATTTTGTTCTGTCCAAACTCCAGTCTTCAGCGTTCATACCATACAACTTTCCATACTTTTTATATTGCTGTGCCACCAGTTTGGCAATATTTCCTTCGCCCCGCATTCTTACGCCCCATCTTGTATCATTTACTTTTCCATCATGACTTTGTTCTACCAAATGCCATACTTTATCGGCCCTGTCGGGGAAGTTTTTATACAACCAGTCGTGGAATAAAAATTTAATCGCACCATTCAGCCGGATAAAAGTATATGCCGTAAAAGTGGCGCCGTTGTCTCTTGCCTCTTTCATGATGCGCTGCATTTCGTGTTCATTTAATCCCGGTATCATCGGCCCCATCATAATTCCCATTCTTACACCAGCCTTGCTCAACTCATTAATTACTTTCAGTTTTTGTTTGGCAGTAGTGGTTCGTGGTTCCATCACTCTTCGTAAATCTTCATTAAAAGAAGTAATAGAAACCATCGCCGATACAATATTCTTCTTTCCCATTTCCTGTAACACATCTTTGTCTTTCAGTATCCAGGAATTTTTAGTGAGTATGCCTACCGGCTGATTAAATTCATTACACACTTCCAGTAATCCCCTTGTTAAACGATAGGTTTGTTCGGCTGGTTGATAGCAATCGGTATTGCCACTGAGCATAATAGGTGTAGCATCCCATTTTGGTTTCATTAAAAATTTACGCAGCAGTTGCGGTGCGTTTTTCTTTACAATAATTTTCCGTTCAAAGTCTAACCCCGCACTGTAGCCCCAGTATTCGTGTACATTTCTGGCATAGCAATAAATACAACCATGTTCACAGCCTGCGTAGGGATTCATACTGTAACTCATACCCACATCGGGGCTTTCTACCTTATTGACAATGGTTTTACTTTCCTGTTCTAAATATTGAGTAGGAATATTTTCTTCGTTCCAGTCATCAATACCTTCAATATGTTCTTTTGTTTTTTCATTTTTTAAGAACCTGTTTTTCGTATTGAACTGCGCTCCTCTTCCCTGCAGATAGGAGGAGGTTTTTTCTTCTTCTTCGGAAATATGCTCTTTTGGTTTTACTTTATAATGGTCTTGCTTTAGTTGGTTGCTCATTGGTGTTTTTTTGAACCCCGGTGACACAAAGACACAAAGTGTCACAGAGGTGTTTAAAAATGCTATTAATGTATCATTCGTTTAATGCCATCTTTCATTAACGGCACATGAAAGTTTAAAATATATCCGAGGCGTTTCTCTGTCAGTCGCAGGTAACTTAATAATTGAGCCTCCCATACCGGATGATAATTCTCCTGTGCTTTTAACTCAACTATAATTAAATCGTCAATCAATATATCAACTCTTAATCCTTCATCTATAACTAGTCCATCATAAATTATCCGCACCGGACTTTGTCTTAAATAAGCAATCTGTCTTTTCCCTAATTCATAACAAAAACATTTTTCATACACACTTTCAAACAAACCCGGCCCTAATGTTTTATGCAAGTTGATTGCTATATCCACTATTTGTTTTGCCAGCCATTTTTCTCTTTCATTAAGCGGCAAATAACTCCTCTCAGTGATACTTTGTGCCATAACTGTCTCTGTGGTTTAAATTATTTACGTAAACAATTCTCCCTGCACCGTATTCACCGGTAGATTTTCAAAATCAAACCGTGCTGCAATTTGATATCGCTTTTCGCCAACCGGTCGTTTTAGCAACAACATGGCATCGGCAATAAATCGTCCGGTAAAATGACGGTGACTATATTCAAGCCAGCCTTTTTCATACTGCCAGGGTTGAAGTTTCCTGGCAATGGTAATATGTGGTTCCAGTATAAAGTGTGGTTTGTTATCATCATTCAGTTTCATCAACCGCTGCGACTCATGGCGAATTTCTTTTACCAGGTTTTGTATCGGAACCTTCGAAGTGATATTAATATAAATTGTATGCGAAGGAAAGCTTCCATAATCTTTCATTTCCACTTTAATGGGATGATAGCCCATGGCAATTGTTTTGAGCCTGGTAATTACCCGTTCTTCCATCATTTCATACTGAAGAAAGTTGACCAGTGTTACATGTGGCTTGCCGCCCACAGGAGCTTTGTACGTATCATAAAACTCCTGCTTTACTTTCATGATTTTATTCCGCAATTCTTCATGCGGGTTTAATACGAGCAGGTACTCGTAAATACGGTAGCCTGGAATGGCAGCCTCTCCCTCTTTCCCTCCCCAAAAGAGAGGGAGGCCATGCGTTGTATCTAATTTCATATTCAGTAATTAAGCATTTCAACAATAGAATTTCATATCAGCATTTGTTTGCCGCTTAAAATATTATCACCAATTTTATTAGTATAAATTTACTAATTATTTTAGTAATTCCGAAAATATTTCTCATCTTTATTCTGTCATTTTTTATCAACACTCTTCTCCTCCCTCTTGGGGAGGCCGGGAGGGGCTAAAAATTATTTTTATGGATGGGGAAATTTTTTATGGTTCTGCCTATAAAGGCTCTAAAGATTTTACACAAAAACAGGTGCGCACCGCCAATGCCACCGGTTTTGGCGCCGCCGCTGATGATTATGCTGAACGGGGGATTGATTTAAATGAACAATTAATCAAAAACAAACCGGCTACCTTTTTCTTTCGGATGAAAGGTGATGCGATGGTTGAGGCAGGCATTTTTGAGAATGATATTTTGATTGTGGACAGAAGCCTCAAGATTGCCAACGGAAAAATTATTGTGGCGGTTTTAAATGGAGAATTATTAGTACGGAGGTTTTTGAAGAATTTTTCGTCGGCCTATTTAATTCCTGAGAACAATCGTTACAAACCTATTAACCTGGCGGAGTTTAGCGATTTTGCGGTGTGGGGTGTGGTTGTTTATTCTATTCACCCCCTGATCCCCTGAAGGGGGAACCAGATTCAATCATTTTCTTCCATTTTTAATTACCACGAATGGGAAAGAGAAAAATGATTTTTGGTGCCGGATCAATTTTATTTGAAAATGCTAAAGCGCTACGTAAGAGCCTTACTCATGCCGAAATGATTTTATGGAATTATCTAAAAATGAAGCCATCAGAATATAAATTTCGCAGGCAGCATCCGATTGGTAATTACATTGCTGATTTTTATTGTCACCACTTAAAATTAATTATTTAAGTTGACGGGCCAATTCATAACAAAAAAGAAATTGAAGAACACGATAAAGAACGGCAATCGTTTATTGAAGCAGATGGAATCAAAGTTGTTCGCTTTACCAACGAAGAAGTTAAAACTGCATTAGAAAAAGTAATAACCCAGATAAACTTCCTGTTACATGATTGAAACAAAAATTAAATTATCAGAGGGTTCAGGCTCTCCCTTCAGGGAGCGGGGAGGGTTTTATGCTATTGTAGATTGTAATAGTTTTTATTGTTCCTGCGAACGGTTATTTAAACCCGCTCTTTGGAACAGGCCTGTTGTAGTATTGAGTAACAATGATGGCTGTATTGTGTCCCGCACGGATGAAGCAAAACAGTTGGGCATTGGTATGGCTGCTCCTTATTACCAAAACAAAGAATTGATTGAAAAGAATGATGTGGCAGTTTTTTCTTCCAATTACAACTTGTACGGCGACTTAAGCATGCGGGTAATGGATACTTTACGCTGTGTGGCGGGGGAAGAAAATGTAGAAGTATATTCGGTTGACGAAGCATTTGTACGATTGGGAAATATTTCCGGTGATCAATTGGAAAAAACAGCTTTGTACATAAGAGAAACTGTAGAACAATGGACAGGCATTAAAGTATCGGTAGGTGTGGCGCTATCTAAAGTGTTGAGCAAGGTAGCAAATCGTCTGTCGAAAAAAAATAAAGCCCTTACTAACTGCGTAATGATATTAGACACAGAAGAAAAAATACAAAAGGCACTACTAAAAACACCGGTAAACGATATTTGGGGGGTTGGATACCGTTATGCTTACAAGCTAAAAGAACAATATGCTATTTATGATGCCTGGCAGTTGCGCAATATGCCGGTGGAATGGGGAAGAAAAAACTTAGGTGGCGTGGTGGGCGAACGTTTGATAAAGGAACTAAATGCTATTCCCTGCATTGAAATGAAAAACCCACTGGAGAAAAAAAAGATGATTGCCACTACCCGTATGTTTGGCAAACCGGTTACCGAATTACAGTTTTTAAAAGAGGCTGTTGCAACCTACATTTCAAGGGCTGCTGAAAAATTACGTCGCCAGTTTTCTGCTGCAAAATTTATTGATGTATTTGTGGTAACAAACGACTACCCGGGGAAACAATACCAATATAACCCCCAAAGCAAGCACCAGTATATTACTCTTCCTTATGCTACTTCTTTCACTAATGAACTACTGCATTATGCAGTGCCACTGGTAGAGAAATTATATAAACCAGGCTCCCATTATTTAAAAGCCGGTGTGATGCTGGGTGGAATTGTGCCGGATAAATCTATACAGGGAAATTTATTTTTATCTTCTACTAAAAATACGCAACGTACCTTAATGGAGGCAGTGGACAATATCAATTTCAGCCAGCGGGATGATGTGGTAAAATATGCAGCCAGTGGCTTAACCCGAAATTGGAAAATGCGCCAGGAAATGCGCAGCGGTAGATATACCACCCGTTGGGAAGAATTGTTTGAAGTACATTAATTTAATAACGTCTTATTTTTTGAAAAAGTTTTTCCTATCCAACAATTTACATTAGCCAAAAAGTGCTTGCTGCTGAACAAACTTTGGCTTTTGTATCGTTAAGTTGCAAAGCCTATTCATTTTATCAGCTAAATACACGGTTAATTCGGGAGAATAGGCTTCATCGTGCATGTGCATAAAGAAATAAATGTCTTCTATCCCTTTATCTAACCACCCTTTTATCCTTTCCACCCATCTGTCTATTCGTATGTAATCAGTAGCATGCAAACTATTGCCCACATAACGAATAAAGGTTTTAGGAATAGTAAGATGCATGTGTGCACAATCTCTTCTACCAGCGGTATCTGTTATTACTGCACCCATGTTTAAAGAAGTGAGGGATTGAAACAATTCTTTACGGATCGCTTCATTGGAAAACCACTCGGGATGACGAACTTCTAAAAAGAATTGCATGTTTTTAGGTAATGTGCCCAGGTAATCAAATAATTCGTTTTTGCGCTTGGGAGAAAACGTATCACTTACCTGTACGAAGATGGGGCCCAAATGTTCACCAAATGCTGCTACTCCCCTCAAAAATTCTGTATTGATAAACTCTTTACCTCTTAGTGATCCGCGATGTGTTACACCCTGGTACATTTTAGGACAAAATAAAAAGTCTTTGCCTTTCGCTTTCTCAGCCCATTTAGTTATCCCTGCTGCACCATAAATTTTATAGTGAGTAGCATTGAGCTCAATACAATTATAATGCTCCACATAATGTGGTAAAAAATCTTTTTCTTTTGTTTTTGGAGGATATATTTTTCCAATCCATTCTGTTCTGCCCCATTTGGCACACCCAACGTAAACCTTAGCTGATTTCTTTTCTCCACCTAATATCATTTTATTTTCAACCGGTTCTTCAGGTAAGCTGAAATCAATATCATTTAATTGGTGTTCTTCTACTCTTCCAAATTCCATACAAATAATTTTAAGGAAAAGATAATAAAATAGCTGTACCCATCATAGATACAGCTATATAAACCGGATAATTAATTAGCTTAATAATCGTATTTTACTTCTTTCCCGTCTATATTATAAAAAACAAATTTAGTAACGCCATCCAAAATTGTTTTCACCCGAAAAACATCTTTTACAGACTGTGGAATTTCAATTTTAATAATATCACCCAATTTTGTTTGGGGCTTTCTTTTTAAAATATCATCTAAAATAACTCCCGGAACCTGGGTACGTGGTATCGGAGTTCGGGTATCTCTCCGTTGTCCATTAGCGTGGTACACGGCTGTGGAAACAAACAATCCATTGCCAAATGTTGCAGTCCAATCACCACGATATTTACTCCAACGAACATTGGTTGCGTTGGGATAATCTGCCCGAAATGCACTTCTTACTTTAGCCGGCTGGTTTTTAGAGGGTTTAGGACCTCTGCCATTTTTATCAACCGTTCCTTCCCAAATAACATTTTCATGACTCTTCCCGTATTTATCTTCCTTTTCCTTATTTCCTTTTACCCGCTCTGTTTTTTCTTTTTCTTTACCTTTTCCTTTTCCTTGTGAGTTACCTTGTGCAAACATTGCAAGTGGTAAAGCAAGTACTAATAGAAAGAAAAATTTTTTCATAATTTTAAAGTTTAATTGTTAGTATTAAAAAATAGTGCCAAAATTTCCCGAATACTTATCGGTAATTTTTATATAAACTGTATAATACTTTAAGAGATATGTCGTCCATAACAGGAATGGTGTCCTGCAGCCAATGTCTTTTAAACCCAAAGATAGCTGCAGAAGTATCTTTTATATCATACCCCACTATTCTTAATGCTGCTAAATGATCAAAACCTGCAGGAATTGCAAGCCCTGTTGTATCTCCCCACCACAAACCGAATCCCTTCTCGCTCAATTGTTTCCAGGGAAAACGCCAGTTAGGATCATTTTTTCTTGTGGGCGCAATATCTCCATGTCCTATAAAATTTGCTGATGGAATATTGAAAGCTTTTTTCAATCTGTCCAGCAAAGTTAACAAACTGTTTATCTGCCGCTCATCAAAATTCTCAAAACCATTATTATCTAATTCAATTCCAATACTGGACGAATTAATGTCTGTGTTGTTTCCCCATTTACTCACACCGGCATGATGTGCTCTCAGATAATCGTTAAGCATATGAAAAACCGTTCCATCTCTGCAAATAACGTAATGCGCACTTACCTGGGTACGTGGTATAGTAAAAGTTTTCAAAGTCTGGTCACAAGTATTTTGTGCAGTATGATGAATAATTACATAATTCGGTCGGCGAATGGACAAATTGGTAGTGCCTGCAAAAAAAGGAGCATTACTAATTGAATCTTTTAAAGGATATTGTTTGATTATTTTAGAAATTTTTTTAACCTGCTTCTTATACACTTTGTTGGTAGCTGCATATGGGCTCCTGTTACAGTTATAAAAAAATACGGATATAAACAGAGTACCCACTAAAAGGGTAATAATTGATTTTATTTTTTTCATAATGTGATGACTAAAGATTCAAAAGTACGAAAAGCTTTTACTGTAGATATTTTATATAATTGCATTAATTTTTGTTTCAACCCCTCTTTCTTTTCTAACTATACCCATAGTTATTTTGTTAGCCCGTACATAAGTTAAAGCATTACAGTAATAAGGAAAACAACCTGATTTTATTTCTCTAAAGCAAAATTATATGACGCCGTTATAAATTTATTTTTTTATAATTTATTCTTATAATAATGGCATCTCTAATTCAATTTTTTAGTTTTTGCTATATTTTTTACCCTTGGAAAACATATTACGGAATTATTAATAACCCATACCTCCTGATAAACCGTTGTGGTTATATTATTCTTAAAAACCCATATAGCCAAAGCCTGATAAAACAAAGAGATATTAAAGTAAAAAATTGAAAAACACATATCTTGACGTAATTTTGCGGACTATGCAAAGAAAAGAAGAACTACTACAGGATGTAGTGATAAAATTTGCCGGCGACTCTGGTGATGGTATGCAATTAACCGGCAGCCAGTTTACTAATAATACAGCGTTGATGGGAATTGATTTGGCAACTTTTCCCGATTTTCCGGCAGAGATTCGTGCCCCTCAGGGAACATTGCCTGGTGTGAGTGGTTTCCAGTTGCGTTTTAGCAGCGATAATGTATATACTCCCGGTGATGCTGTGGATGTGCTGGTTGCTATGAATGCTGCCGCACTAAAAGCGAATTTAACAGCCTTAAAAAGGGGAGGTAAAATTATTGCTAATGTGGATGGGTTTGATAGCAAAAATCTTCGTTTGGCAAGTTACCCCGAAGGAGAAAACCCTTTGGAAAATGACAGCCTGAGCAGCTATGATGTTATTAAAATGGATGTTACCAAAATGACCCGGGAGGCATTAAAAGATATTCCAATGGGAATGAAGGAAAAAGACCGGGCAAAAAATATGTTTGTACTTGGATTTTTGTATTGGATGTTTAATCGTGATATGCAGACTACCATCCAGTTTTTAAAAGACAAGTTTGGGAAAAAAGCAGACATCTTGGAAAGTAATATTAAGGCATTGCAGGCCGGATACAATTTTGGTGATACTACGGAAACTTTTACTACTACTTATAAAGTAGAAAAGGCGAAAATGGAACCCGGTATTTATCGGTCTATTATGGGTAATCAGGCCGTGGCCCTGGGTTTAATTGCAGCTGCGGAAAAAAGCGGGTTGCCTTTGTTTTTGGGAACCTATCCCATTACCCCGGCTTCAGATATTTTACATGAATTAAGTAAGTATAAAAATTTTGGAGTAAAAACTTTTCAGGCTGAAGATGAAATTGCAGCCATTACATCAGCCATCGGGGCGTCCTATGGTGGTGTGCTGGGGGTAACAACAACATCAGGTCCCGGCATGGCGTTAAAAGCCGAAGCAATGGGGCTGGCTGTTATGCTGGAAATTCCTCTCATAATTGTGGATATACAGCGTGGAGGTCCTTCAACAGGTTTACCAACCAAAACGGAACAAAGTGATTTAATGCAGGCATATTATGGAAGAAATGGTGAATGTCCCATGCCTGTAATTTCTGCGTCCACACCAAGTGATTGTTTTGATGCGATATATGAAGCTGTGCGAATTTCCATTCAACACATGACTCCGGTAATCTTCTTAAGTGATGGTTATATTGCTAATGGGGCCGAGCCCTGGAAATATCCGCAAAGTGGAGATTTAAAACCAATTGAAGTAAAATCCAAACAAAAATTAGATGCCGGGGAAGAAAAATTTCAACCATACAAACGGGATGAAAATTTAGTTCGCCCCTGGGCTATACCTGGCACAGAAGGATTGGAACATCGCATCGGTGGCTTAGAGAAGCAAGATATAACTGGCAACGTAAGCTATGACCCCGATAACCATCAGCACATGGTTAAAACAAGACAAGCTAAAGTAGATAAAATTGCAGACCACATTCCTCTACAAAAAATTGATAACGGCCCTGCTAAAGGGAAATTACTTGTATTGGGATGGGGAAGCACTTATGGTTCTATTAAGAGTGCCGTGGCAGAATGCCTGGATCAGGGATATTCTGTAGCGCATGCACACCTTCGCCATCTGCGCCCATTCCCTAAAAACCTGGGAGAAATTTTAAAAAATTATGATCAGGTTCTTATCCCCGAAATTAATAACGGGCAATTGATAAGAATTATCAGGGACGTTTATTTTGTTGATGCAAAAGGTTATCATAAAATAAAAGGTACTCCTATTACAAAAGGCGAACTGGTAGCAGAAATTAAGAAATACGTTTAGTTTTTATTTCGTTTGCTTTTTACTATCACCCAATAAGCACAGCATTAATAAAAATAATACTTACGTTTCCTATCTATAATACAGATTTTATGGGTAGGAAACTTATTTAAAAATTCATTTACTCTAAAACAGGTCGTAACCATTTAGTGGCTTCTTCAATGCTTATTCCTTTTCGTTTGGCATAATCTTCTAGTTGGTCTTGCATAATTTTTCCAATGCCAAAATAATTGCTTTCCGGATGAGAGAAGTACCAGCCACAAATTGAAGCGGCAGGATACATTGCCAACGATTCAGTTAATGTAATGCCTGTGTTTTCAGTTGCCTTTAATAAATCAAACAACTTTAGTTTCTCTGTATGATCAGGACAAGCAGGATAACCCGGTGCCGGACGGATGCCTTTATATTCTTCTTTAATTAATTGTTCATTACTTAATGTCTCATCTTTTGCATAACCCCAATATTTTTTTCTTACTTGTTCATGTAAGCATTCGGCAAAAGCTTCAACCAAACGATCAGCTAAAACCTGCAACATAATTTTGTTGTATTCATCATGCTGGTTGGCAAACTTTTTCAGGTATGGTTCCAACCCGGTAATGGTGACTGCGAAACCTCCGATATAATCCTGCACATTGGTTTCTTTCGGCGCAATAAAATCGGCTAAGGAAAAATTAGGTTGTCCAACTGCTTTTTTCATTTGCTGTCGGAGGAATTCCAACTTCACCCCTTGCCCCTCTCCTGCAGGAGAGGGGAGTACGACAGTATCAGCATTATTACTGTAAGCCGGCCAGAAACCAATGACACCATTAGCCGTTAACCACTTTTCTGCCACTACTTTCTTCAGCAATGCATTTGCATCATTAAAAAGTTTCTTTGCTTCGGTGCCAAATATTTTATCCTCTAATACGGCAGGATATTGTCCCGGCATTTCCCAGGCAATAAAGAAGGGCCCCCAGTCAATATATTTTACAAGAGCGGCCAAGTCAAATGATTTAAAAACTTTTACTCCTTCAAAAGATGGCTTTACCGGTTTATATTTTTTATAGTCAACATAATTTTTGGTAATCACCGCTTCTGAATAAGGTAAATACGCTTTAGATGTTTTCTTTTTATTGAAATTGTCTCTTAAATTATTATATTCTTTGGCAAGTAAATCGAGAAAGGATTGTTTTTGTTCTTTGTTCAACAAACTTCCCACAACAGTAACACTTCTTGAGGCATCCAGTACATGCACCACACCATTATCATATTGCGGAGCAATTTTAACGGCGGTATGCATACGGGAAGTAGTAGCACCTCCAATTAGCAAAGGCTGTTTCATTCCCCTGCGTTTCATTTCATGTGCCACGTGTACCATTTCATCTAATGAAGGGGTAATTAACCCGGAAAGACCGATAATATCTACATTTTCTTTTTGAGCAGTTTCCAGGATTTTATCAGCCGGAACCATTACTCCCAAATCAATTACATCATACCCATTACAACCCAACACTACGCCTACAATATTTTTACCAATATCATGCACATCACCTTTAACAGTAGCTAATAAAATTTTAGCGGCACCAGTTGATTCTTCATTAATGGTACCGGCTGCAAGATGTGCTTGTTTACGTTCTTCTTTTTCTAATTCAATGTATGGTGTTAATATGGCCACACTTTTCTTCATCACCCTTGCACTCTTTACCACCTGTGGTAAAAACATTTTACCAGCGCCAAATAAATCACCCACCACATTCATTCCATCCATGAGCGGACCTTCAATTACATCTAATGGTTTAGAATATTTTTGCCTGGCTTCTTCTGTATCTGCATCTATATATTCAGTAATACCATTCACCAATGCATGTTTCAATCTTTCTTCCACAGAAGCATTTCTCCATGCCTCATCTTTAACTTCTGCTTTGCCTTTTGCTTTTACT
>DASSYR010000078.1:0-49768 GCA_035703165.1 Chitinophagaceae bacterium | reverse complement strand
TCAGAGGCCTTATTAACAAACTCACTAAAGTTGAAAAAGAATAATAGCAAAACAGCTAACATGGGTCACTGTTGCACAACCCCAAATAAAAAAAAATTGCTTCTGTAGGTTAGCAGTAAAAGCATTGTAGGCTTTCTGCCGGGCAGCTATTTTTAGTTTTTTACTTCGCACAGCAACAGATGCAAAAATTTTACGGGCTGTATTGGTCTTGTAATAAGTCTGAACAACCCCCAACTGGTGGTAGCTTGTAAAGTGGCACTCGGAGTTGGTTTTACCAACGCCGTAATTTTTTTGTAGCTTACAGCTACAAGTTATGTTAAGAGGCCGCGTAGGTGCAATCTACTGGGGGAGTTCTAAGTAACAGAGGTACAATAATTTTGAAAGTGAGTGCAACAGACCTACTTTGATTACGTTTTGTTTCATTGTCGGGGGTTTTTCATTTATTACTTTTTCATAAATCTGCCACAGGCGCGGATTTCATATTTACAGGCAGACCCTGTAAAGCCAGAAGATATGTGGGACGAAAAGTGTTGAGAACGATTGTGAATAGAAGAGAAAAAAGTATTTTTAAGAAAATAATAATCACAAATCCACCTTCTTCACGTTAATCCGTATATCCCTGTTTCTCCCCAAATCATCGGTGCAGGAAATTTTTACAGTGCCTTCTTCGGGTATAAAAAATTGCTTGCTTTTGGCATCGGTTGCTTTGTAAAATTTATTGTTAATGTACCAATAAACTTTAGTTACATCAATCGCAGTTTCACAAGTCAAAGCAATCGGCTCGGGGTCTTTAGTATCTAAATAATATTCAGTCCCATTTGTCGGACTGGTTATCACGGGTGCCCCTTCTTTAAATATCTTTTCGCAGTTAGGGTTGTGCAAGGGAATCATCTCAAAAGCAATCCCGTTTTCTTTAAAATAATTCTGCAAATCGGGGGCTATGATTTTAAATAGCTTCTTTTTGTATCCTGTTTCCGGAGCACAGTAATGACAATAACTTATTTTCTCATCCGGGCTTACCAACACCTCCCGTGTATCATTACAAACCATAGAAGAACTCACCAGCGGAATAAAATAATCCGTCACCGCATGGGTACAATATTCACCCCGTGTCATCCCTGTTTCCGAACATACAATTCTCGTTTCGCAGCTCTTTGGTTGTGCAAACCATTCTTCATCGCTATCGTAATCAATCGTATTAAAAATTTTAAAAAGTAACGGGGTAGCGATACCCGCACCGCTAAGTTCAGGTATTCCCTGTCCGCTAAAATTACCTACCCACACCCCTACTGTATAATTTTTATTATAACCAATGCTCCACGCATCCCTGCGACCATAGCTGGTACCTGTTTTCCAGGCAATTTTTGGCAAATGTGCCGTGCTTTGCCAGCTAACAGGAAAATCAGGCCGGTTTACATGGCTTAATATGTCTGTAATCATGAAATCAGAAGCTTCCGAGAGTATCCGCACTTTATCATATATAGTATCGCCCTGCACTAACAATGGCTTACAATACACTCCATCGTTGGCAAAAGCAGCAAACAGACTAGTTAATTCTTCCAAATTTGTTCCGCAACCACCGAGTATCAACGACAATCCCAACCCCTTTTGCTTTTTTTGAATGCTCTTAAAATTACATTCCGTTAATGTCCCAATCATCTTTTCTGTACCCAGTTGGCGTAATGCTTTTACTGCCGGAATGTTTAACGAATGTTCCAGCGAAAATTCCATTGTAACATTACCATTAAACTTTTTATCATAATTCTCTGGCGCATAGCCATTGTAGTTTACTGCCACGTCGGTAATAATGGTCTTTGGTGTCATCAACCCGGCATCTACACACAATCCATATAACAAAGGCTTTAAAGTGCTACCCGGTTCACGAACTGCTTTTACTCCATTTACCTGCCCATAATCAACAGTATCCCTATAATCAGCCGAGCCAACATAACTGACTACTTTATGCGAACGATTATCAATTATCATTACTGCAGCATTGCGAATATTCTGACTATATAGCGCTTTTACATAATCTTTTACCAATTTTTCAGTCTTAAACTGTGTATTTAAATCAATATTGCTTTTAATGATATCGCCACCCAGCTTTTTCATTTCATAGCTAAATTGAGGCATCAGCTTAGGCACTTCCATACGGTACGCTGTCAATGGCTCACTTAATGCATCCTTGATTTCTTTTTTTGTGAATACTTTCTCTTTAGCAAAATATGCAAGCCACCGGTTTCTTTCTTTTATTATCAAATCATTATTTCTTCCTATTATCAGGGTGGATGGGCGGTTGGGTATAATACTTAACGCTGTTATTTCTGCCAAACTCAGGTGGTCAGGAGATTTCTTAAAATAAAGTAATGAAGCCGCTTTCACCCCTTCTATATTACCACCGTATGGAACAAGATTGAAATATAGCTGAAGAATTTCATCTTTACTGTATTTCCACTCCAGCTGAAAAGCACGAAACACCTCAATCAGTTTAGAACCGTAACTTCTCTTTTTGGGCTCTAGTAATTTAGCTACTTGCATAGTAATGGTACTGGCCCCGGAAGTTCTTTTCATCCGCAGAATGTTTTTAACCAGTGCCCTGGCAACAGCAACGGGGTTCACACCCGGATGATAATAAAAATACCTATCTTCTTTCGCCACAATGGTCTTTTTTAATAACGGAGATATTTCAGCCAGTTCTGCTTTCATCCGCCACTTTTCATTTTTGGTTAAAAAAGCATGGATTACTTCGCCTTTATTATCGGTAACGATGGTAGAATATTCTATTTTACCTGGCAGAGGAAAGAAAAGATTGAGTAAAAGAAAAATAACAACCAAACCCACTATTATCATAGCCAGGCGCTTAGTTCCTTTGTATAATTTATTTTTAATATATGAAAAGGATGGCCGTTGAAAATATCTGTTTTCAGTTATTGTCATAAACGTTGTAAATACAATTTGAAATTACTGCATTTACCATGTTGTTGAAAAAAGAATTTTTGTTTTACCCGGGTTTTAATGAAGTTTATATGAAAAATAAAAAGCAGATGCTTTATCTTACTATACAAATTTCTACCTTTTAAAAACCAAATCACAAATTCTTTTTTATGAATTATCATCCCAAACTAATACTGGCAACCTTAGCACTTGTACTTCTGCTTGTTTCCTGCAATAGCAATACTATTAAACTTGTAAACACAAATTGCAAAAATGAGGTACCGGTTTTAGGCAACTTTCGCTTCTCGTTTAACCATTCACTTGTTGCAGATTCAATGCTCAACAATTGGCAGACAAGTGACCTTGTAAAATTTGAGCCAAAAATTGAGGGCAATTTTCGATGGGAGCAAAACAACGAACTGGTATTTTCGCCATCCAAACCATTGCCACCCGCTACTTCTTTTAAAGCTACCATCAGCAGGGAATTGTTGAAAGGAACAAAATACAAAAACATTGAAGGGAGTGAGTTAAGTTTCTTTACGCCATCCTTACAATTAGATCATGTTAATGTAATGTGGATAGTACAGGATGAAACAAAAAGTCAAGCCAGCCCACAAATAACATTAGACTTTAATTTCCCTGTTGACCCTGATATTTTAAAAGAACACCTGAATATAAAGATAGATGGCGAAAACAAGGATTATATATTGAAAACAGCCTCTGGCGACAGCAAAATTTTGCTACAAATATTGAACGTAAAAAATGAGGATAAAGATTATAGCACTCTCATTACTGTTAGCAAAGGAGCTGTTCCTATAAACGGGCAAAATGTTACAAAAGAAGATATCATCGAGAATATTGGATTACCCTCTCCTTTTATCTTAAATATCCAAAATATAGAAACCACCCACGATGGTGTAAACGGTAGTGTAAAAATTTTAACCAGCCAGCAGGTAAAGCAGGAAAATTTGGAAAAATTTATCTCCATCAAACCGGCAATAAAATTTACAGCAGAGGTTTTAGAGGATGGTTTCTTAATTACCAGTGATAAATTTGATGTAGTCCAAACCTATGATTTACGTTTGTTAAAAGGTCTTCGTGGAAGAATCGGTGGCACACTGAAAGACGACTATGTTAACAACATTGCATTTGGTGAACTGGAACCCCAAATAAGTTTTGTAAACGGCAAAGGCATTTATTTAAACAGCCAGGGATTAAAAAACATTGAGGTAAAGATGGTAAATGTGCCAACGGTAAAAATAATCGTTTCCAAAATTTATGAAAACAACATCCTGCATGCACAGCAAAATGGCTATTATCCTGATGGTGATGACTATGGATATGATTATGAATACGAAAACAATGAAATAAAAAAGGGCGATATTATTTACAGCAAGGAAATAGAAACAAGAAGTTTACCACTGTATAATAACAGCCGTGTGCTTCATTTTGATATTAGCGATAAACTGCAAGATTTTAAAGGTATTTACCACATTATGATTCGTAGCGCCAAGGATTATTGGGTTCGGGATAGTCGCTTCATCAGCATTAGTGATATTGGATTGATTGCAAAAAAAGGCAAAGACAGAATTCTTGTATTTACCAACAGTATTAAAACAGCGCAACCCATTGCATCCACTTCCATAACTGTATATGGCTATAATAACCAGGTAATTGGTGTGGGTAATACCAACAATGATGGTGTAGCAGAAATTGAGTACACTCAAAAAGAATTTTCCGGCTTTAAGCCAGCCATGGTAATTGCCAAAACAGCCGATGATTTTAATTATATGCCATTTAGCAGCACCAAAGTAGAAACCAGCCGCTTTGATGTGGGTGGAAAAAGAAATAATCCTTCGGGATTGGATGCATTTATTTACCCTGAAAGAGATATTTACCGTCCCGGAGAAAAAGTAAGGTTTTCTGTAATTGTAAGAGATAAACAATGGAAAAGTCCCGGAGAAATGCTATTGAAACTCAAATTTCTTTTTCCCAACGGTAAGGAATTAATGCAAATGCGCAAAACGTTAAACGAGCAGGGAAGTTGCGAAGGCGTGATAGATATTAATAAAGCTGCTATTACCGGCAGTTACACACTACAGGTTTACACGAGTAATGATGTATTACTTTCAACCAAAAACTTTCTGATTGAAGAATTTGTACCAGACAGGATTAAAGTGGCGACAAAAGTTAGCAAACCTATTAGCGCACCTGGCGACAACATCAGCCTCTCCATCAACGCACAAAATTTTTTCGGCCCACCTGCCGCAAACAGGAATTATGAATGCCAGATCCAGATTCGTCAAAAACAATTTAACCCAAAAGGTTACGAAAAATTTGATTTCTCTCTAGCCAATCAAAAAACTTTCTTTGATGATAAAGTAAATCAAGGCACTACCGATGTAGAAGGTAATGCAACAGAGAATTATGTTGTACCTGAAACTTATGTAAACCTGGGGCTGTTAAAAGCAAGTTTTTTTACCACCGTATTTGATGAAACAGGAAGACCGGTAAACCGTGCGACTTATTCTGACATTTATACACAGGATATTTTTTATGGTATTTCAAATGATGGCTACGGCTATTATCCATTAAACCAGGCTATACAATTTTCCCTTGTGGCTTTAACTAAGGACGAAAAATTAGCCGGCAACGTAAAAGCAGAGGTGCAGGTTATTAAACATGAATACAGAACCGTATTAAGTAAAAGCGGGTCGTATTTCCGATATGAATCTCAGAAAGAAGATAAAGTAGTGCATAACTCTTTCATTATATTAAATGGAGATAAAAACAACTTTGTATTTACCCCCCGCACACCGGGTGACTACGAAATTCGTATTATGAAGCCCGGTGCAGGTACTTACGTACACAAATCGTTTTACAGCTACGGCTGGTGGGGTGGCGATAACAACTCCTTTGAAGTAAATAACGAAGGCAATATTGACATTGATGTGGACAAAGAAAAATACAATTCCGGCGAATCGGCAATCATTCACTTTAAAACGCCATTTAGTGGTAAAATGCTCGTTACTTTTGAAACAGACAAAGTTGTATCCTACCAATATTTAAACGTTGAGAAACGAGATGCGTCCTTAAACTTTACCCTCACCGATGAGCATCTACCCAATGTTTACATTACGGCAACATTAATTAAGCCTCACGGTATAAGTGATATCCCTTTAACAGTGGCTCATGGTTATAAAAGCCTGAAAGTAGATAATAAAAATCGGAAAATTGATGTGCAGATTGTAGCGGAAAAATCTGTACGATCCAAAACGCATCAGAAAATAACAGTTAAAGCCACACCTAACTGTAAAGTAACTCTGGCCGCCGTAGATAATGGGATACTACAGGTTTCTGATTTTAAACCGCCTAACCCCTATGATTACTATTATCAAAAGAAAGCATTGGATGTGGATGGCTACGATATTTATCCTTTGTTGTTACCCGAAATAAAAGCAAGGTTAAGCAGTACGGGTGGCGATGGTTATGATTTGGAGAAAAGAGTAAACCCCATTCGTAACGACAGGATAAAATTAGTAAGTTATTGGAGTGGCATTCAAACTACTAACGGAAGCGGTGATGCCAGTTTTGAATTTGACATACCCCAGTTCAGCGGAGAGGTAAGATTAATGGCCGTTGCCTATAAAGATGAAAACTTCGGCTCAATGGATGCAGCCATGACCGTTGCAGACCCGATCGTGCTGAGTACAGCTCTGCCAAGATTTTTAAGTCCTGGCGATACAGTAACTGTTCCGGTAACTATTACCAACACTACCAAGAAAGCAACCACAGCCAACGCAGAATTAAAAGTAGAAGGACCAATGCAGGTGGTGGGCGACAATAAACAAACCGTGAGCTTAGCAGCCAATGCTGAGAATAGTGTTACGTTTAAAGTACTGGCCTTACCCTCTGTTAATGCTGGAAAAGTAAAAGTTGAAGTAAATGGACTTGGTGAAAAGTTTACGGATGAAACAGACATCACGGTTCGTCCGGCTTCCTCCTTACAAAAGGTAACGGGCTATGGAAGCATCAACGGAGGAAGTTCACAAAACATCAATTTTGCAGTGAATGATTTTATTCCTTCTAGTATAAACTATCAACTCATCATAAGTAAATCACCCGTTTTACAGGTTGCAGAACAGATGAGTTATTTAGTGCAATACCCTTACGGATGCACAGAACAAACAGTGAGTGCCGCCTTCCCGCAATTATATTACTCTGATATGGCAGATTTGATTCAGAAATTTAAAGGTAATAAAGCAAGTGCGAATTACCATATCATTGAAGCCATCCGAAAAATAAAGATGCGGCAGTTATACAATGGCGCTGTTACGCTGTGGGATGAAGGGGAAGCGGACTGGTGGGCTACTGTATATGCAGCCCATTTCTTACTCGAAGCCAAGAAAGCCGGTTTTGATGTGGATAACAGTTTGCTCAGCAACATGCTTAATTATTTAACCAGTAAGCTGAAGAATAAAGAAACCATCAGTTATTATTACAACCGTAATCAGCAAAAGAAGATTGCTCCAAAAGAAGTGGCGTATAGTTTGTATGTACTGGCATTAGCCGGTCAGCCGCAGGTAAGTGCTATGAACTATTACAAGAGCAATCCTGATATACTAAGCCTTGACAGCAAGTATTTGCTGAGTGTGGCATTTGCGTTAGCCGGTGATAAAAATAAATTCCGTGAGTTATTACCCACCAGCTTTACCGGTGAAGAAAGTGTGGCGCAAACCGGCGGAAGTTTTTACAGCGATGTGAGAGATGAAGCAATAGCATTGAACTGTTTATTAGATGTTGACCCGGGTAATAATCAAACTGGTGTAATGGCAAAACATTTAACGGATAAACTAAAACAACGTTATTGGTTAAGTACACAGGAACGAGCTTTCTCCTTTCTTGCATTGGGCAAAATGGCAAAAGCAGCTAACAAGAGTGATGTAACAGCAGTTGTTAAAGTAAACGGCAAAGTGGTAAAAGAAACTAAAGGCAGCGATCTTGCCATTAACTCTAAAGAATTGGGAGGCACAAACATCGAAATCAGCACACGTGGAACTGGCTCTTTATATTATTTCTGGGAGGCTGAGGGCATTAGCAGTAGCGGAAACTATAAGCAAGAAGATAATTTTATCAAAGTGCGGAAACTGTTTTACGATCGGTATGGGCGATTAATATCCAACAATACCTTCAAACAAAATGATTTGGTGATTGTTGCAATTTCATTAGAGGGCTCTTATAATACGGCTGTAAATAATATTGTAATTACGGATTTATTACCAGCGGGTTTTGAAATTGAAAACCCACGCACAAAAGAGCTACCAGGCATGGAGTGGATTAAAGATGCATCTTCCCCCACTGCGCTTGATGTGAGGGATGACCGAATAAATTTGTTTGTTGACTTATATTACAAAAAGCAAACTTATTATTACGCCGTACGAGCTGTATCGCCAGGTACTTATAAAATGGGGCCGGTAAGCGCTGATGCTATGTACAATGGCGAATACCATAGCTATAACGGAGGGGGAATCATTAAAATAGTACAATAAAATAAAAATCAAATAAGAACAAACCGGTTATCAAAAAAATAACCGGTTTATTTTTCCAAATATTCGTATTAGAGTTTTTATAGACCTAATTGTTGCCAAATTAAAATTCCAACTTCAAACTGTTTAGAATAGAACAAAGTATTACTAAGTAAGACCTTCACGTAATTTTTGTTACCGCTTGTTTCCTTTAACACTTTTAGCAGTGACCACTATCATCATTAAAGATGAAAGTCATCATTATTTCCACCTGTAATAATAGGGTATATTCGAAACGATAAAATATTATTCACTTTTTAAAAAGCGGGTATGAAAAATACATCAAAAATCCTAATTGCATTGGGAACCGGTGTAGCCATTGGTGGCGTATTGGGCATTTTATTTGCACCAGATAAAGGCATAGAAACCCGTCATAAAATTGCAGAAGGCAGTAAAAAGTTAAAAGATGAATTTACTCGTAAACTGAGACTGGGTAAAGAAAAACTGGAAAAAGAAGTAGAAAAAGTTAACGATGAAATTGCTGATGCCTTTGCATAATTTTTTTGATAGCTATGTCGGCATGGTTTTCCTGTTAATAAAGCATCTCTAAAAAATAGAGGTGCTTTATCTGCATTTAAAAAAATGATAACATCACTACTACAATAACGAAACCTTAGTAATTAAAAGAAACATCTCCAAATCAAATAAATATGAGAAAAAAATCGTCATGGTGGATTTTTACATTTATCCTGTTAGCTGCAACAGGGTCATCATGCGATAAATTTCCACAGGTTTTTTCAGTAAACGGCTTCCGGCGCTTATTATCAGATAGCGATGCTACAGCTTCTGTAAAGCTTTTCCCTGTAAAAAATATTACAGGTGAATGGATTGGATTTGAACACTTAATTGGTATATCATCAGATACATCTGTTACTTTTTTAATACCTGATTCTATCGATCTCCGAAGAAATGTAAGTTTTATCGTAGAGTTAATGGATACAGTTCCTTACTCAAAAGAATCAAAACCAGATACAACAGTTTATCGCCTTCTGTTTATTACTATAGAAGGCCAACCGTTTATCGAAATAGGGAACGTACTCGAAAGCAATTCCAAGCACAGCTTTATGCTTCCGGTAAAAACATATTTAAAAATAAACAAGTTAACTCGTGACACAATAATCGTGCAAATGCCTCAAAGTGATGCAATGGCAAAATGGCTTAAAACAAATAGGTATAATTACTTTGTGCCAACAAGATATTCGTACGAAGATGTCTATCCTGTATATATAACTGAAGATCCTATAAAGCTGGGAAACCTATTATATAAGACCACTAAAGAATCAAGCATCTATCAAACACCCGATACAATTATAAGAAAAAGGTAAAGGTTTCTATTCCTTTAAAAAGGCCTCTCGGCTTTCTGATCTACTAAAAGTAGCATAACATTAATCCCTTTCTGGCTTGATGAATATCATAATGTATATTTGTAAAACTAACAACCTTGCTTGTAATCTTTAACAGGGCACAGGCTATTTCATAACTTGTCATTCTATTAACAAAAGATGGACTCCCCGGAAAAAATTAAATTACTTCAAAATTTCATAAAATGTCTGATAACAAGCCGGTGTATATTGTAAAAGTCAACGAGTTTGAGTTTTCTTTTTCAAAAGCAGATATTGAAGCAATTGATTTGATGAAAAAAAATGCTGCTGAATTTAATCTTATAAAAAATTATCGTTCCATCAATGGAAAACTGGTTAACACTGATAATTCATATAAAAAACAAGTCATAGAAATTGAAGGTGAAATATTTCAGGTTAATATAAAAGATGAGCTTGACCAGGTGGTGGAAAAAATGGGATTTGGGTCTTCTTCCGGCAAACATATAAAAGAGATAAAGGCGCCTATGCCTGGTATGGTATTAGAAATTAGTGTAAAAAACGGGCAAGAAGTTAAGGAAGGCGATAAAATCTTAATACTGGAAGCAATGAAAATGGAAAACAGTATTATGATCAATGCAAATGCTGTAATAAAACACATTGCTGTTAAAGCAGGACAGGCAGTAGAAAAAGGACAACTGCTGGTTGAATTGGAGTAAGGAGTGAATGGTGATGGTACAAAGTAAATGAGATTTATTAATTACTTATCATTTACTAATTATGCAACCGATACCTACCGCTTGCTATTCACAACTCACATTTTGAATTTTAATTTTTGACTTTTGAATTATAATCTATGCAAAAAATATTAGTGGCTAATCGTGGAGAAATTGCATTACGCATCATGCATACCATCCACAAAATGGGAATTAAATCGGTAGCTGTTTATTCAGAAGCCGATCGCTATTCGCCACACGTGCTGTACGCAGATGAGGCTGTCTGCCTGGGTGCAGCGCCTTCCTCACAATCCTATCTCAATGCTGAAAAAATTATTGCATTCGCAAAAAAACTGGGGGTAGATGGCATTCATCCCGGGTATGGCTTTTTAAGCGAGAATGCCGACTTTGCTCAACTGGTAGAAGCATCTGGCATTACCTTTATCGGCCCCGGCGCTGACGCTATGCGTATTATGGGCTCTAAACTTGCTGCTAAAGAATGTGTGAAAAAATATAATATCCCCATGGTTCCCGGAATAGACAAAGCCATTGAAGAAGTAAGAATTGCCAAAGAGATTGCTACAAAAATCGGTTATCCCATTCTTATTAAAGCATCAGCCGGAGGTGGTGGTAAAGGAATGCGAATTGTGTATAAAGAGGCCGATTTGGAAGAACAAATGCAAAGAGCTATCAGCGAAGCAAAATCGTCTTTTGGTGACGGCTCCGTGTTCATTGAGAAATATGTCAGCTCCCCTCGTCATATTGAGATACAGGTATTGGCCGATAAGCATGGTAATGCAATTCACTTATTCGAAAGAGAATGTAGTATTCAAAGGAGACACCAGAAAGTAGTGGAAGAATCTCCATCTTCAATTTTAACTCCTGAACTGAGAAAGAAAATGGGCGAAGCGGCGGTAGTGGTAGCTAAATCATGTAACTATACCAGTACGGGCACGGTTGAATTTTTGATGGATGATAAATTGAACTTCTATTTCCTTGAAATGAATACCCGCCTCCAGGTGGAACATCCGGTTACAGAAATGATCACAGGTATAGATTTAGTAGAAGAACAAATAAAAATTGCCCGCGGCGAAAAATTAAGTTTTACACAGGATGATTTAAAAATTAATGGCCATGCGCTTGAACTGAGAGTTTATGCAGAAGACCCATTAAATAACTTTCTTCCTTCCATTGGTACTTTAGAAAAATACGTAAAACCTTCCGGCGAGGGTATAAGAGTAGATGATGGCTATAGAGAAGGAATGGCTATTCCTATTTACTATGATCCTATGATTGCTAAACTGGTTACCCATGGTAAAGACAGGATTGAAGCTATTCAAAAAATGAAAGATGCTATTAAAAATTACAAAATTGAAGGGCTCTCCACTACTCTGCCATTTGGAACATTTGTTTTTGAACACAGTGCTTTTATTTCCGGAAAATTCGATACCCATTTTGTAAAAGATTATTATACACCTGAAAAAATAAAAGAAAAACAAAAAGCCGATGCTGAAATAGCAGCCATGGTTGCTCTTAAATACTGGCTCGACCAACAAAATATTCTGAAACCGGTTGAACACAAAACGACAAGCTGGAAACGCAGACTGGCATAATATTTTTTGTAAATGGTAAAAAGAAAATGTAATGAAATCAAAAATTAAAATATTAAGAGAAAAAATTGAACAAGGAAAATCAGGAGGTGGAAAAGAAAGAAATAAAAAACAACACGAAAAAGGTAAGCTTACCGCAAGAGAACGCATCCAATTATTGCTTGACCCGGGTTCTTTTGAAGAAATAGGAGCTTTAGTAGTGCACCGAACCAAAGACTTTGGTATGGAAAATCAGCAATACTATGGCGACGGCGTTATTACCGGTTATGGAACAGTAAATGGAAGAATGGTGTATGTGTTTGCCCAGGATTTTACCGTCTTCGGTGGCGCTTTATCAGAAACTCATGCAGAAAAAATTTGTCGCATCATGGACCTGGCCATGAAAGGTGGCGCCCCTATGATTGGATTAAATGATTCCGGTGGTGCCCGAATTCAGGAAGGTGTTCGTTCCTTAGGCGGGTACGCAGATATTTTCTATCGAAATGTTCAATCATCCGGTGTAATACCCCAAATATCAGCTATTATGGGGCCTTGTGCCGGAGGCGCCGTTTATTCCCCCGCAATGACGGATTTTACCATAATGGTAGAAAATACAAGCTATATGTTTGTTACCGGGCCAAACGTTGTTAAGACAGTGACGAATGAAGAAGTAAGTTCGGAAGAATTAGGCGGTGCTTCCACACACTCTACAAAATCTGGCGTTACCCATTTAACTGCATTAAACGATATGGACTGCATTAACCAGGTAAAAAAACTACTGAGTTATATGCCGCAAAATTGTGAAGATGTGTTACCTAAACTCCCTTACGTTCCCGTAGATGAAACAAGAGAAATTCTGGAAACCATTGTTCCCGATAATACCAACCAACCTTACGACATGCGGGCAGTAGTTGAAGGTATATGCGATACTGAATCTTTCTTTGAAATACATAAAGAATACGCCACAAACATTGTGGTTGGCTTTGCCAGGTTAGCCGGGCGAAGTATCGGTATTGTTGCCAATCAGCCAATGAGCCTTGCCGGTGTACTGGATATTGACAGTTCAAAAAAAGGAGCAAGATTTACCCGTTTTTGCGATTGCTTTAATATACCATTATTAGTACTGGTGGATGTACCCGGATTTCTGCCCGGTACCGATCAGGAATGGAATGGCATCATCACCAATGGTGCAAAACTGTTATACGCATTGAGCGAAGCAACCGTACCGAGAGTAACAGTGATTACCCGCAAAGCATACGGGGGTGCTTATGACGTAATGAATTCCAAACACATTGGTGCTGATATGAACTATGCGTGGCCCAGTGCAGAAATTGCTGTAATGGGAGCCAAAGGCGCCAGCGAAATTATTTTCAAAAAAGAAATAACAGAAGCCTCAGACCCCGCTAAAAAACATTTGGAAAAAGAACAGGAATATGCCGAAAAATTTGCCACCCCTTATCTGGCTGCTGAAAGAGGCTTTATAGACGAAGTAATTGAGCCCAAAGAAACCAGGAAAAAACTCATTAAAGCCTTTGCTATGTTGGAAAATAAAGTAGTTAAACGGCCCAGAAAAAAACATGGAAATATCCCGCTTTAACTAATTGAAGATTTATTTAAATCTTTTAAATTATTCATCAGCTTACACCTACAATTTTCCCATTCACAACGTCAATAAAATTGGCTTGGGGTATTTTGGGTAATCCCGGCATCCGCATCATTTCTCCGCATACAGCCACAATAAAACCTGCTCCCCGGCTAATAATCAAATCATCTACATCAATTTTAAAATCCCCATCCAATCCACTCTTTTCCGGGTGATCAGTAAACGAATATTGCGTTTTTGCCATACACACAGGAAGACGCTCTAACCCAAGCTTTTTTATCTTTTTTATCATTTCCTGGGCTTTTTTATACAATACAACATCTTTACCTCCATAAATGGTAGTTACAATTTTTTTAATCTTCGTTTCTATATCATCTGAAAGATTATAAGTGTATTGTAAAGGAGGAGAAGGATTTTTACATATTTCTACAACTGTCTTTGCCATTTCCAAAGCACCCTCTCCACCCTTAGCGAAAGCATTGTTAACAGCAAAAAAGACATCTTTTGTATTACACCAATCACGCATAAATTCTATCTCATCCGTTGTATCAAAATGATATTGATTTAATACTACCAGTATTTTTTGCTTAAACGACTTAAGAATACCAATATGTTTTTCCAGGTTTCTCAACCCTCTGGCTAAAGCCTTCATATCCGGTAACATCATTTTGCTTTCCTCAATCCCCCCGCTCAGTTTCAATGCCTGTGAAGTAGCAACTAAAACACTCATAGCCGGTTGCAAACTGGCCTGGCGACATTTAATATTAAAAAACTTTTCTGCACCTAAATCACTGGCAAATCCCGCTTCAGTTATTACATAATCTCCAAACTGCATGGCCGTTTTGGTAGCTATTATCGAATTACATCCATGAGCAATATTTGCAAACGGCCCGCCATGAATAATAGCCGGGCAACCTTCCATTGTTTGCACCAAATTAGGAAGTATCGCATCTTTTAACAAAGCAGTAATAGCACCTGTAACTCCAAGTTTCTTTGTGGTAAACGGATCCCCGGCAAAAGTAAATCCCAGCAACATATCATCTATTCGTTTACGCAAATCTTCCAGCCCCTCGGCAAGACAAAGAACAGCCATCATCTCACTGGCAGGAGTAATAACAAATCCGGTTTCAGAAGGTATTCCATTATTCGGTCCGTCAAGAGCCGTAACTATTTTACGAAGTACCCGATCATTAACATCAATACAACGTTTAAGTAATACAGTTTTTATCCCCTCCGGCTTACCTCTGTTAAAAAAGCGAAAGTTCTCCATTAAAGCAGCAAGCGTGTTGTTAGCCGCAGCAATAGCATGAAAATCGCCGGTAAAGTGAAGATTGATATCTTCCATGGGAACCACCTGAGAATATCCGCCTCCTGCTGCACCTCCCTTCATTCCAAAACAAGGACCTAATGAAGGCTCACGTAACGCAAGCACTACTCTTTTTTTTAATTTTCTTAACCCATCAGCCAAGCCAATTGAAGTGGTTGTTTTACCAATTCCAGCCTTGGTAGGGGTAATCGCCGTAACTAGTATAAGTTTAGAAGCCGCAATTCTTTCCTCATCAAACTGCTTAATGTCTATTTTCGCCTTATAGTGACCGTAAGGCACAAGCATTTTAGCAGGTAATCCCATATTTTCCGCAATTGTTGTGATTGATTGAATGGGTGTTTCCTGAGCAATTTCATAATCTGACTTCATACATAACTATTATAAGTTTTAGGGAAAAAATCCTTTCTAATTTGCAATCTTTTATAATAATTTGTACTGATTATCTTCAGCATCATTAATGAGAGTTATCAATTGAGGAATAAGAAAACCTTAAAATCAGTTTATAACGCTTGTTAGCAAAACGATACACGTACAGAATACACTTCATTGTATGGGAGAGCAGATAATACACTACTAAAATAAAAAGGGCCACCTCCTAGCATATTAAGACGGTAGCCCTATTTTTCTTTAAAAAGAAATAATCACTTATTTCAAATGCTTAGAAAGATGTTTTGCCATATCAAACATTGATACCTGGCCTTTACCAGCAAATACAGGCTTCAATTTAGCATCAGCATTAATCATGCGTTTGTTTTTTGAATCCTGCAGTTTGTTGGCCCTGATGTAAACCCAGATTTTTTTAACTGCTTCAGTACGAGGCAAAGGTTTGCTGCCTATTACTGCTCCAAGTTCTGCACTTGGTGTGAGGGGTTTCATAAAGGCTGCATTTGGTTTGCGTTTAACTTTTTTCTTAGGAGCAGCTTTTTTAGCTGGTTTTTTTGTTGCTTTTTTAGCTGGCTTCTTAGCTGCCTTCTTAGGAGCTGCCTTTTTTGCCGCTTTCTTTTTAGTTGCCATTTTGATTTGTTTTAGAATTTAATTGGGTAATCAGTTACTATCAAAATTAAAAATAGCATTATTCCCGAACACAATATAGAGAAAATTTCCACATTTCCTTATGTAAATGTTATAATCTCCTAATAAAACACAAGAGTTTCATAGCCTGCCTACCCGGTCAACAACGTACCAGCATAAAATAAAATCTGCATATTAGCAGCACTACTGCCTACATGCTATCTCTGAAAATCCGCCATAGGAAAAGACATCAACAAAGTCAAAAAAACGTCTCTTTTCTTCCCGTGCATCATTTTACTCCCGGATTTAAAGAAAATTTGCCCTGAAAATATTCAGAAAAGAAGTTTAAAAGAACCCCTATAATTAACACAAGTAAGCCCCTTAATACCTGCCTACCTTAGTTACATCCTCCATTTTCTCCCCTTATTACAATGAAAAATCCTTTGCATAGCCGATTCAAATGAGAAAAATAACAACTCAGCCGTTGTTTTAATTATGAAAAAAGCTCTATTATGAAACGAAAAATTGCCTAAATATCTCTTAGAATATGCCTGGGATAGAATTTCGATACGATACGTTCTAATATAGAAACAAGAACTTTTCCGGCAATACACGGCATTCAAACTTATCCGCCACAACTAATTCCCCGTCTAATTGTGCCGGCAATGCCTTCTCACACGTCACCGTAAAGCAAGTATTTGCACAATGGCTTATAAAAGGTAAATCAAGATGTTTTCCTTTTTCGATTTTAGGCAAATATTTTAGCCTTTTGAGAACAGATAAAGGTTGGCTTGTCACCAGGTCAAGCAGCCCATCCTTCACGCTAGCCCGGGGAGATACATGAAAACCACCACCGGTACGAGACGAATTATTAATCATTACTAATAATAATCTTTCATCTGCAATTATTTCTTCGTTAACAGAAATTATAAACCGACTTTCTTTAAAAGAAAATATTTTTTTAATCACAACTAAAAAATATCCCAAATGCCCTCCCATAAAACGTATCGTGTCCATCGAATTCAAGACCTCCCCATCAAATCCAATACCTACTCCATTTAAAAAAAGTTTATTGTTACAAATGCCAGCATCAACAGGTTTTGCCTCTGTGTGCAAAACTAATTGCAATTGTTCTTTCCAATCTATATTACCATATAATTTCCATGCAAAATCATTTCCTGTACCACCTTTAAAAATTACTAAAGGTATTTTTATATCAGGATAATGATTAATAAAATAGTTGAGTGTGCCATCCCCGCCTATAATCCATACATCACTGAATCCCGAAAAACTAGCAGGCCATTCATTTATAAATAAAGAATACTCAATTGCATAATTATACAAATGCCCGGCAAGAAGATCGGCAATAGCATTAGCTCTTCCTTTACCAGCTATGGGATTAACTACTAAAGCAATTTTTCGATAACTCATATAAAGTACAGAAACGTACTATTAAAATTACTTCAAAAGCAAGCATTTCATTTATTCTAATTTATTATACCCTAAAATACCACTTTAGGGGTATTGATTTTGCTTTTATGATATCTTAATTTTAATAAATCCGGGTTTTCTATATTCTAATAAAGTTCACAATCTTACCTCATAAAAGCATATCCGCATAAATTAATATGAAGTATAATTCTAAATAATCCTATCACTAAAATTCTATACTAAAACATACCATTCATAATCGTTTTTAAAATAGAAAAATCAATATGAAACCTCCAAAATTCAAACATTACCTTCTTTTACTAAATAGGCCTTCTGTTGAATCCTCTGCAACAGCCGTTAAACTAGCAAAAGAATTAGGCGTAATTGTAACAACAAAGTACGGAAATCAAGCCATAGAAGTAATGGCACCTGCAGAAAAGGTGGAAATGCTTTTCAAACAAGGCTTGTTTCATTCCATGCAAAAAGGTGCTGTATCAAAATCCAGTTTGGATAAATACACCCCCGAACAAAAAAAGATTATCAATTTGTGGAATGACCGGCATAGTAAAAAATATATAGAACTAAAAAAAGATATTACAAATTATGGCAAACCCTGGGAGGGAAAAAACCTTTACCCACCCAAACCATATTCGAGAATAGACACAGAAAAATTAAAAAAATTATTAGACCCGTATTTAAAAAAAGAATGGCGAAGAATAAAAACTAACAAGGAGTTACTGAGGCGTTTTGATGAGCTGTTTGAAAAAAATATTAAAACAAAAGAATTTGCTTATCATCTCAAAAATCTCAAATACCATCTTGACCCCTCTTATATTTATGCACTGCTAACAATTCCCTGGGCCATCATCATAAAAATCCTTGAAGCAATTGAAGAAGACACAGAAGATGTCTGTTGGAAAATGAGTGGAGAAGTTTCAGTAGGTCTGGTATTTGTAGAATCAAGCCTCAAAGACGGCCCTAAATTTAGCGACAGTGAAAGAAACGATATATGTAATGAAATAATTGATGGATTAAATTATTTAACGGACGAGCATCCTACCAATAACCTTACCTGGGTATTAGATTTCCAGTTCTGTAAAATCAATACCCCCGATAATCAAACTGTAAATGAAAACGGGCCTTCTGACGGAATAGAAGCACATTGGAGAAATCCTGCAATGCAACTGGTTAATTATAACGGTAATACCTATTCAGGCAATATGACCGGAGTATCCGATTATAGAGAGGATATGCGTACACATAACCGCTCAGCACATGCTTTTGTAATATTTATTACTCCTTATCGAAATAACTGGCATGCCTATGCAGGCAGCCGCAGAGTAACACTTGCCAAACATAACAATTGGGGTGGTTGGGGAAGATGTACAATAGACATTATTACCGCACACGAAACATCTCATTTATTTGGAGCTGCTGATGAATATACTGGCAGCGGAACTCCATGTAATGATTGTGACACACAATTTGGCTGTGATAAAATTCCCAATGGCAACTGTGGCACTTGCGCCCATCCCCACCAGGGATGTATTATGGCCGAAAATCAACATAAAATTTGTCACTATACAAGAGGGCAAATAGGTTGGTCTGATTTGTTTGTAGAACTCTGGACAGATGCAGATTTATGGAGTGGCACCAACGATGATGTATGGCTTGATATAGGAGACAAAACATATGTACTAGATACCATAGGGCATGATGACAGAGAAAATGGGAATAGAGAAGGATATGCCATTTGGGACAAAGACATTGAAAAAGCAAATATCAAACGAATTTTGATTAGAAAAAGTAGTGACGGATTCGCCGGAGGGTGGAAATTAAAACGGGTAAGAGTATTTTTTAGAGGTGAAATGATTTGTGATAAATCTCCCCACGTATGGCTGGAAGATGACCATCGCTGGTACGTAGGCTGTATTTTTAATACAGACATCGTAAATAAACTTGAAGTGAAAATAACAACAGCCGACGTTTCGTGGGCGGGAACAGATGATGATGTAACCTTAACATTAGCAGGTAGAAGTTGGAATTTAGATAACCCCGGAAGTAATGATTTTGAAAGAGGGGATACCAATACTTTTAGATTAGACCCACGCACTTCCTTTTATGTAAGCGATATACATTCCATAAGAATCAGTAAATCTTCTGACGGAATTGCCGGAGGATGGAAATTAAAAGGTGTAAAGCTTATTGTAAATGACATTGTTGTTTACAATAATCAAAGCATTAACCGATGGCTCGAAGACAATCATCGTGTGTGGGAAGGATATATTTAACAGAAATTACTTGTCAAATAATTAAATTATTGTTTTATGAAACCTGTATTATACTTTATTACTCTAATTGCTTTTATGATTACTGGTTGTGATTCTTGTAAAACAACTCCTAACAAGAATGATAATACGCCACCTGCAATTACCTGGACGATTCAGAACAGAACCCAAAGCACACAAACAAATTTAACTGGTAATGCCAGCTATAACGCAAAATACGGAGACGATTTACTAATTACAGCTTGTGCCGAAGACGATGGAGGCTTACAGGAATTAGTGAATTACTCAAACTCCTCTTATACTTGCAGGGCCGGAGACATTGCTCAACAAACTGGACCCGGGTTAGTTGTACCTACCACTACAACTCTTGGATTAGATAAAAACGGTAAAGCCTGGAAAAAATTCTGCGTGTTTATGAACATGAACCTAACGTTTGGCTGTTCTTCTGGCTTTAGTTTTTCCAGCGGATCTGCAGGAGCTAATTTGAAGGCAACTAATTATGCAGGACTAAGTGCTTCCGGCACCTTAAGCATTAGTGTTTCAAAGTAAATTGTGTTTAGCAAAACAAATAATCCTAAATTAAAAGGAACTTAAGTATTTCTTTAGTATATCCAATGCATTTATGCAATGCGCAGTAGAAAAAGATCGGTAATAATCAGAAAATAGTTTACCAGTCAGATGATCTTCCGAATTAAAATAGCTCTTCTGACTGGTAACCCTTAAAATAGGCGAACACGGCCAAGAACCATCCCTAAGCTGACTGGACAAAAGAATGTTAACTATATCCAGAGCAACATCATAGCCCATTCCTATTAACACACCCATACGGGTAATCATTGCCAACTCCGGAATAGATGTAAATGTATTCACAAATTCAGCAAAATTATCTTTATCCAATTCATACAAATAATTACATTTTGCCTGTGCCCAAATACTATATGAATTATTTCCCCACCAATAATTTTTAACAACCCCATTACTTCGCATCGTCATTAACCATCTCTCACCCCTTTCAACTTCTTTTTTAAATCCCCCCTGCCTTTTCAATAACTCCAAAACAACAAGTGTTACATCCGGATGCGGAATCTGCCAGGCATTAGTGGTATTAGATTCGTAAGCATAAGTGGTAAAGCCACCGTTATTGTGCTGTCTTTTTACTAAATTTTCGAGTATGAAATAGTGATAATTAATTTTACAATTATCCAAAACCATTAATGCCTGTGCTGTGCTATCATTATCTATCGAAACAAACCTGTTATACCCCCATCCACCATCATCAGCACCACTCATTGTTAAATACTTAGCAATTCGTAAACATAAATTGTTTGCAGGTGTACAATTCTCCAACACAAATGCAACATGCGAAGAAATCCAGGAAGTAGATGCTCCTGGATATAATAAAAATCCTTTCAGCGAACCATCTTGAAACTGTTGCCTTTGCAAATATTCTAATCCTTTTAAAAAAGCATTTTCTATAGTATTTGCCGTAACAAAAATGTTATCATAAGCCAGCGAAGGTCTTAAAACCCTATACGGAAATACTAATATGGCATCCTTTAAATAATTTATTTTTAAAGTAAATAACGCCTTTAATGTTCTCAGTGAAAAATAATTTTTTGACATAACACAATATTCTTTTTATAAAGAACATTATTAGTGGCCGCAGACGCATGCATCACTTCTCTAAAAAAATAACCTACAATAGCCGCTGTCTGTGAATGATAAATAGAACCGGAAATTATTCTTTTAAAAAAATTGAAATAATAAACAACATATTTTAAAAATGATGGATAAAAAATACGATTATTAAAAAAATAATTAGGTTTCCCTTTTAAAAAATCGTCAGCCATATCCATCCAATCATCGTATATCTGAATAAATTGCCCAAGTTTATTATAAAATACCTCTGTTTCCGGCCGAAAAGAATTTGTTATACCAAGTTTGCCCAGAAATATTATAGGCAAACTTTTCGCATTAAAGGGATTTTCATCTACCCTCACCTCACTATTATACATCAACCTTATCAGCCTGATTAACTCGCTGATAAATGGTTCATTTGGGGAGTATGGCATTCGTTTCCCAAGGCTTGAAAAAACACCGTCAAAAATAATAGCAATATGATTTATTACATTATCATTACTGGCCAACCTGCTTTCCTCATCATTGGGTTTTATTATCCTTTTCTCAATCCCACTCACGTTAATAGCATGCAACAATTCAAGTTTTTTATTAGGTATTTCATCTATAACAGAATCAAATAAAGAAATGCCTAAATTAAATAAAGCTCCCTCAACTAATATGTCTTCTTTGTTTTCATTCAAATCCCAACATGCCAAATCTGTAATAGCCGAGCCAAACCAGGCAATAAGTTTTAAATTATCACTATCCCCCCTATGCGGTATGTGTTTAGCAATAAAACTAAAATCATACCTGGTAGCCAGTTGTTCTAAATCCTCATCGTTTAATCCGATAGATAATTTTAAATCGTTTTGCGTTAAAGATGTTAATTGAGTTTTTAAACATTCAATCACCTCCAATCTTCCTTTACCGGAACATCCAAGCCGTTTCCTTAACCACTGCATAATTTACCAAATGCTGCTGTCTGAAATAATACTGCTGGCTGAAACTGTTGCATTTAATATTTCCTGACCAATATTTACAGACACCGATCCATCCACTTTATCAATGTCTAAAATAGCATTACCAGAAACCCCTCCATCAGGAATACTTATTTTGGCACCCACAGCCCATTCTTTTAATTCTGCATAGCTTCGGTTATTCCAGGTACCAGATCTTGTTATCGAACCTCCCGATCCCGATGCAACCGGGCCACTATAAACATTTGTAATGCTGATAGATACCGCATTTTTCTTAACCCAATCAGTCACTGTGGATCCCCAAACATTTGTTGTTCTCTCCCGATGATAAACTGTTACCTCCGTGCCAATACTTGAATAAAATAAAAAATTGTTTTTCCATGCCTCTACCTCAATTTTCCAATTACCGTCTCTTGAATGTACTGTTACTTCGCTTGCCATAATGTAAAGTTTAATTAAGTGAATGAATAGTGTTTATTTTATTTAACATAATTGGATACTTAAATATTTCTCTATATTAATTCTCCTGTAAGAAGAATATCCCTTTTGCGACATGCTTCGAAATCTTCAACTTTAA
This sequence comes from Chitinophagaceae bacterium, assembly GCA_035703165.1. Lineage (GTDB taxonomy): Bacteria > Bacteroidota > Bacteroidia > Chitinophagales > Chitinophagaceae > AWTP1-9. Next base: position 26,791 of record DASSYR010000078.1, on the reverse strand, counting down.
TAATTTTGTCTTAGATTGTAAACAAAACACGAATCTTTTATTCCCCTTGTGTTTTTTAATGGCAGCAGAAAAGAGAATTTCAACAGGAGAAGATGTTTTCAATTTATTTCATAAAAGTAACAAGGCCCCATTACTAGAAAAATACCCTGAAAGTGGTATTTTTTAAACAAAGAAAATATTCTAAGCAGTAAGAAAACCGCTCCTTATAAAGAAATTAGAACCAAAAGAATTGCAAAAAATTGCATCAGCACATATATAAACGGCCAAATGATTGGGTGAAAGAGTGAATAATTCTAAAACAAAAAGCCCCTTTGAATTATATCAAAAGGGCTTTTAAATAAATATGGCACCTACCTACTCTCCCGGCTGTTACGCTAGTACCATCGGCCATGGGGGACTTAACTTCTCTGTTCGGAATGGGAAGAGGTGAACGCCCCCGGTATAAGCACCATAAGAAAATAAACGCTGAACGTTGAAGGCTTACTGCCAAACGCTGATTGCGTTTTACGTTATGCGTTACGTTTTTGGCGTAAATAATATTACATATTGGGGAATTGTAAATGAAGAGTAACGGGTAAATCTTCTAAGAAGATGAATTTTATTGAGGTAATGAGAACCAACAATAAAAAATAAAATTAAAGCTAACGGGTAATTAGTACTACTCGACTTTACTGTTACCAGTTTTACATCTGTAGCCTATCAACGTCATCGTCTTTGACGACCCTTAAAAGTAAACTCATCTTGTGGAAGGTTTCACGCTTAGATGCTTTCAGCGTTTATCCTGCCCGTACATAGCTACTCTGCACTGCACCTGGCGGCACAACAGATACACCAGCGGTACGTACGACCCGGTCCTCTCGTACTAAGGTCATGTCCACTCAATTTACTAACGCCCATCACAGATAGGGACCGAACTGTCTTGCGACGTTCTGAACCCAGTTCACGTGCCACTTTAATCGGCGAACAGCCGAACCCTTGGGACCTTCTCCAGCCCCAGGATGTGACGAACCGACATCGAGGTGCCAAACCTCCCCGTCGATATGAGCTCTTGGGGGAGATCAGCCTGTTATCCCCGGAGTACCTTTTATCCTTTGAGCGACGGCCCTTCCATGCAGAACCGCCGGATCACTTTAGCCAGCTTTCGCTCCTGCTCGGCTTGTATGCCTCACAGTCAAGCACCCTTATACTAATGCGCTCTTCGTACGATTACCAACCGTACTGAGGGTACCTTTGCAAGCCTCCGTTACATTTTAGGAGGCGACCACCCCAGTCAAACTACCCACCATGCACTGTCCCCCGTAAGGGGTTAGGTTCCAAGTAACAGAAGGTTGGTATTTCACCGACCGCTCCACGGCACCTGGCGGCACCGCTTCATAGCGTCCCAACTATACTACACATCTGTGACTCGAAATCAATGCAAAGTTGTAGTGAAGGTTCACGGGGTCTTTCCGTCCCGTGACGGGTAACCGGCATCTTCACCGATACTACAATTTCACCGGGCTCGTGGAGGAGACAGTGTTCAACTCATTAGACCATTCGTGCAGGTCGGAACTTACCCGACAAGGAATTTCGCTACCTTAGGACCGTTATAGTTACGGCCGCCGTTTACTGGGGCTTCAGTCAGAAGCTTTGGCTTGCGCCGAACATCCTTCCTTAACCTTCCAGCACCGGGCAGGTATCAGGCTCTATACGTCATCTTTCGATTTTGCAGGGCCCTGTGTTTTTGCTAAACAGTTGGTTGAACCATTTTACTGAGTCCCGACGGTGACCGTCGGGAACGCTTTATCCCGAAGTTACAGCGTCAATTTGCCTAGTTCCTTCTCCACGGCTCACCCGAGCGCCTTAGAATATTCTTCCCGTCCACCTGTGTCGGTTTACGGTACGGGCCGCTTTAGCCTAACCTTAGAGGTTTTTCTTGGAGGTTTGATTAGAATCACTATCTACGCTGCCGAAGCTTTGTAGTACTATCACGTTCGACACCTCTTGCGGATTTACCTGCAAAAGATATATCTACACGCTTTAACCTGGTATTCCGTAACCAGGCGGATCTTTCACTACCCCGTCACCCCATCGAAACTAAAGCGGGTACTGGAATATTAACCAGTTTTCCATCAGCTACCCCTTTCGGGTTTGCCTAAGGACCCGACTAACCCTGATCTGATTAACATTGATCAGGAAACCTTGGACTTACGGCGATAGAGTTTTTCACTCTATTTATCGTTACTTATGCCTACATTTTCTTTTGAAACCGCTCCAGCATGCGTCGCCGCACACCTTCAATGCAGATTTCAATGCTCCCCTACCGATATATCCCGCAAAGCGGGACAATCTTAGAGCTTCGGTAGTATGTTTGATGCCCGATCATTTTCCGTGCAGGGCCTCTCGACCAGTGAGCTGTTACGCACTCTTTAAATGAATGGCTGCTTCCAAGCCAACATCCTGGCTGTTATAGAAGCCCCACCTCGTTTGACCAACTTAACATACGTTTAGGGACCTTAGCTGCTAATCTGGGTTATTTCCCTCTCGGCCACGGATCTTAGCACCCGCAGCCTCACTCCCGGAGAAATTTGCTAGCATTCGGAGTTTGTCAGGGTTTGGTAGGCGGTGAAGCCCCCTAGCCCAATCAGTAGCTCTACCTCTAACACACTTCTTATATCCGAGGCTGTTCCTAAAAACATTTCGGGGAGAACGAGCTATCTCTCAGTTTGATTGGCCTTTCACCCCTATCCACAGGTCATCCCATAACTTTTCAACGTTAATGAGTTCGGTCCTCCAGTGTGTGTTACCACACCTTCAACCTGCCCATGGATAGATCACAAAGTTTCGCGTCTGCCCCCACTAACTAAACGCCCTATTTGGACTCGCTTTCGCTACGGCTCCGTTACTTAAGAACTTAACCTCGCTAGTGAGGAGCAACTCGTAGGCTCATTATGCAAAAGGCACGCCGTCATCCCCAACAAGTTGGGGACTCCGACCGCTTGTAGGCGTACGGTTTCAGGTACTATTTCACTCCCTTGTTTAGGGTGCTTTTCACCTTTCCCTTACGGTACTGGTTCACTATCGGTCTCTGAGGAGTATTTAGCCTTACCAGATGGTGCTGGCAGATTCAGGCAGGATTCCTCCGGTCCCGCCTTACTCAGGATACTGCTCGTCCTTCTCAATTTGTACTTACGGGGCTATCACCCGCTATGGCTCAACTTTCCAGAAGATTCAGTTTGATGAGAATTTCTAAATGCAGTCCTACAACCCTTATCCTGCACGCAAGATAAGTTTAGGCTGTTCCCTTTTCGCTCGCCACTACTCAGGGAATCACTATTTGTTTTCTTTTCCTCCCGGTACTTAGATGTTTCAGTTCCCGGGGTTGGCTTCCCGACGGTAACCGTCGGGATATCACGCCTTCAGCGTGATGGGTTGTCCCATTCGGAAATCTGCGGATATAATGCTTGTGTGCAGCTCCCCGCAGCTTATCGCAGCTTACCACGTCCTTCTTCGCCTCTCAGAGCCAAGGCATCCACCATACGCCCTTATTTGCTTTAAAAGAGTTTGCCGTTACTCGTCATTTACAATTTTTACAACTAATTGATTTAGTTTATCCCAATATGTCAAAGAACTTGCTACATACTTATCGCTTAACGCGATAGGCTGAAGACTTTTGCTGATGTTACGGTTACGAACCAATAGACCATTATGTCACATCAAGTATTTTAAGAACTTTTATCTGCTGACACTTTTTAGATGCTTTGTTTTTTGCGTTCAGCATTTGTGGAGGATATCGGAGTCGAACCGATGACCCTTAGCTTGCAAAGCTAATGCTCTAGCCAACTGAGCTAATCCCCCTGTTATGCTTAATGCCTTATACTCAACGCATAACACTAATAAGCCTTGAGTATTCAGCGATTGGCTTTCTGCTTTATAAGTAGACCCGACCAGATTTGAACTGGTGACCCCTACATTATCAGTGTAGTGCTCTAACCAGGCTGAGCTACGGATCTATGATTGTAGCCCCTCCCGATTTAAACCGGGATATCGGGTTACTAGAAAATAAAGAACATAAAAATGAAAGTTTTTGGAAGCAACAACCAAAAAGGATGTAGCAAATCTCTAAAAAGGAGGTATTCCAGCCGCACCTTCCGATACGGCTACCTTGTTACGACTTAGCCCCAGTCACCAGTTTTACCCTAGGCGGCTCCTTACGGTTACCGACTTTAGGTACACCCGGCTTCCATGGCTTGACGGGCGGTGTGTGCAAGGTCCGGGAACGTATTCACCGTATCATTGCTGATATACGATTACTAGCGATTCCAGCTTCATGAAGTCGAGTTGCAGACTTCAATCTGAACTGAGAGAAGGTTTTTGGGATTAGCTTCACATCACTGTGTTGCAGCCCTTTGTCCTTCCCATTGTAGCACGTGTGTAGCCCAGGGCATAAAGGCCATGATGACTTGACATCATCCCCTCCTTCCTCACGTCTTACGACGGCAGTTTCACTAGAGTTCCCAGCGTTACCTGATGGCAACTAGTGATGGGGGTTGCGCTCGTTGCGGGACTTAACCCAACACCTCACGGCACGAGCTGACGACAGCCATGCAGCACCTTACTGGCAGTGTATTGCTACAAAGTGAGCTTTCACCCACGGTCTCCCAGCATTCTAGCCCAGGTAAGGTTCCTCGCGTATCATCGAATTAAACCACATGCTCCACCGCTTGTGCGGACCCCCGCCAATTCCTTTGAGTTTCAACCTTGCGGTCGTACTTCCCAGGTGGGATACTTAATGCTTTCGCTCAGACACCAACAGTGTATCGCTGATGTCGAGTATCCATCGTTTAGGGCGTGGACTACCAGGGTATCTAATCCTGTTTGATCCCCACGCTTTCGAGCCTCAGCGTCAATCATCCCGTAGTAAGCTGCCTTCGCAATGGGTGTTCTATGTCATATCTAAGCATTTCACCGCTACATGACATATTCCGCTTACCTCCAGGACATTCAAGACAGATAGTATCAATGGCAGTTCCCAAGTTAAGCTTGGGGATTTCACCACTGACTTACCTGCCCGCCTACGCTCCCTTTAAACCCAGTGAATCCGGATAACGCTTGCACCCTCCGTATTACCGCGGCTGCTGGCACGGAGTTAGCCGGTGCTTATTCCTCTGGTACCGTCAAGTGAGAAAGAATTCCCTTTTTTCGTCCCAGATAAAAGAAGTTTACAATCCAGAGGACCTTCATCCTTCACGCGGCATGGCTGGTTCAGACTTGCGTCCATTGACCAATATTCCTTACTGCTGCCTCCCGTAGGAGTCGGGCCCGTGTCTCAGTGCCCGTGTGACTGGTCGTGCTCTCACACCAGTTACTGATCGTAGACTTGGTGGGCCGTTACCCCGCCAACTATCTAATCAGCCGCACACCCATCTTTTAGCGCCGGAGCTATAATATAAAAGCGATGCCACTCTTACATGTTACGGAGTATTAATCCAAGTTTCCCTGGGCTATTCTCCACTAAAAGGAAGGTTGTGTACGTGTTCCGCACCCGTTTGCCGGTCGCCAGCATCTGTATTGCTACAAACCTGCTGCCCCACGACTTGCATGTATTAAGCCTGCCGCTAGCGTTCATCCTGAGCCAGGATCAAACTCTCCATTGTAAATGAGTTTTGATACTGACTAATTAATTTCATTGGAAATTAACGTGTCAAATCGAATGTATTTGTTGCTATTGAACCTTACCGTCTCGTTATAAACGAGACGTGTTATTGCTTCCAAACTTTCAAAGATCTTTGCCGTTATTTTGCAACCATTTTTTAAAATGGAGTGCAAAGGTAAGGGTCTGTATAATTCAATCAAAATTTTTGTTGCCTTTTTCGAAAATTTTTATCCGTCGAAGGAAAAATATTTTGAAGAGCTTTTGCTATTTTTTTAGCGGACTGCAAAGATACGGTAGTAACATTTTCCTACAAACTTTTTAACCATGTTTTTATTACCGAATCCCTCATCTTCATTTGCAATCCTTTTGAAAGAACAAATCCGTTTTTTGTAAATCGGGCGGCAAAGATAGGAAGGTAATATTTGCTACCAAATGTTTTTTCAGAAATATTTAAACGAGTTCGTCAAACTCTTTGCTGTAAAGGATTTGACAAAATATTTTTTTTATGTTTATATGAGAAAAATAGGGGGAAACTTATTTTTTTGATTTCATATCTCTACTTTAACTAAAAATAAAGCATGCCCGGGAACAGAAAAATTTACTTTTGAACAATCTTTTGCTTCAATAATTTTTTTAAAATCCGGAATACTTATTTTTCCTCTGCCTACCTGAAGCATTGTTCCAACAAGACCTCTTACCATTCCCCTTAAAAAACGGTTTGCTTTTACATTATATACAAGACATTCTCCTTCATTTACCCATTGGCTCAACGAAACTGCACAGTCAAATGTTTTAACCTGGGTATTGCGTTTAGAAAAGGATGTGAAATCATGATAATATGGAATAACTGATGCGGCTTCATTTAATAACTCAATATTCATTGAATACGGAAAATAATATGCCCGGTCCTCAAGAAACGGATTTTTAAACTTATAGATGAAGTATTTATACTCACGACCAATGGCATCAAACCGGCAATGCGAATTTGCGCTAACAGGATATATTCTTTTTATTACCACATCGTTTGGCAATATTGAATTGAGATTATATACCAGTTTTGAATCTATTTCAATGTCTGTATCAAAATGGAAAAAATTCTGTAAGGCATGAACACCTGCGTCTGTTCTGGAAGATCCGGTTAATTGAAACTTTTGTTTAAAAAATACCTCAAGTGCTTTTTCAACTTCGGCCTGAACGGTATGTGCATTTTTCTGGGTTTGAAACCCGGCATAGTTTTTACCATGATATGCCAATTCAAGAAAGTAGCGATTCATGCAGGAGATTGAATCATTTATTATAAAAATTAATTTATTTTTTTACCATTACTTTAAATCTGTCAATATAATAATTATCCGTTAAGAGTGACACTAATTGCTTAAAGCTATCGGTATCATAAACAAAGGGGTAGGCTGCGTCAAGAAATCTATATTTACCTTCATCGTTTAAGAATAAAACACATAAATTCTTTACCTGCTCGCTTGTAAAACATTTTGTTTTAAATACTTTTCTGGCTAAAGTAATCATATTATCATCATTTCCTTCTGCAACCATCCTCTTACGAAGACTGATAAAATCTTTATCAGTAGCTACTGTCTTACAGTCTGTATTAACCATTAAAACTGTTGAATATGTTTTAGCAGATTCTTTTTGATTTACAGTATCAGAAGATTTTTTTTGAAACAGGGGCATGTTCAACGAATCATTTACAATTGACTTACTTATACCCTCACCTTGCTTGGCTACTTTATTTTTTTCCGTATCCGAAACGAGAATTATGGGTTTAGCCAGGTTTGTTTCTTGTTTTACAACATCCCTCCCTGCAGGTTTTATGCCAACAGCAGGAATAATCTCTTCTTTTCCTTTCTCAATAAAAATGCGAATGGTATCTTTTTTCCCGGCTTTTCCTTCATCAATATAAATATAATCCCAACCATCAACCTTTTCTATGGCCGCATACAAGTTAATCGTGGATTTTTTCTCTTCTAAATTATTTACAGGCAGATTTTGCTGTTTTATATTTTCTTTCACAGGATTATTGGGTGAAGCTTTTATGTCGGATTCTTTACTTATACTGCTTATTTTAGTAAAAGGAACTTGTTTCGTTTGGGATTCTTTTGACGTATCGTTAGTTTCAGTCTTAAAATTTATTTGTTTTTCATCTTCTTTAAATGGCTTTTTATTCAAATTATCAACAACTTCTATAGAATTGTTTGCTCTGGTTTGTTGATCATTGGCGGGCTTTCCTACAACTGTGTTCTTTATTGTCGAATCCCTGGTTACTTGCACCAGTAAATCTCCAAAAGTATTTTTGGTTTCTTGCTCCCTGGTAATAGTTTTGGATGGAGCTGCATTAACATTTTCTTTTATGCCTGGTTTGGAAGAATTATTGGTTGCGTATATTACGTTTAATGATTGAAGGTTATATAAACCCCAACCTTTTTCTCCAAAATTTTTTAACATAAACCCGGCATCAGTACTGCCTTCAAATGAGATAGTAAACAATTGTTCAGGATAAAAGCCTTTAGAAAAGCCTATTATAATGTTTATCTGAGGCTCTTTTATTTGAGGAATGATAAGATATCCGTTTGAGGAGCTTAAGATTTTACCATTCCATTTTACATAAAAGCCCCGCTGGTCCTCCAACTGAATATAGGCAAACCGAATTTGTTGCTGGGCGTGTACAATAACAGCAACTAAAACAAGAAGGGATATAAGGGCTAAAAGTTTTTTAAACATTTTTAAAAAAAGTAAAGTTTATCTACAAAGCTAATTTTTTTATTCATCTTTTTTAAACCCTTTATCAATTTCTGAAATTTGTAACAATTGAACTAATAACTTTACTCTTTAAATTTTTTAAATGAAACCAATAAATCTGTTTATCCTTAAATTATTGTTTGCTTTTGGTCTTTTATTACCCTATCATTTATTTGCCCAAATTGAATCTGACGGGGTTGAAGATAGTAGTTGGGTAAAAATATACAGGGCCACTCCTGCTAAAGAATTCGATCTCATTCATACTAAATTAGACGTACGATTTGACTATGACAAAGCTTATTTATATGGTAAAGCGCAAATAACGTTAATGCCTCATTTTTACCCGGCCAGTAAATTGCATTTGGACGCGAAAGGCATGGATATTAACGAAGTAAGCTTGCTTAAGGGTACACAAAAAATAAAGCTGACCTATGACTATAACGATAAAAGCAATTTAAATATAACATTGGATAAGGAGTATAAAGGGAAGGAGGTATTTACTGTTTATATTGACTACGTTTCCAAGCCAAATGAATATCAGGCCAGGGGAAGTGAGGCCATTAAGGATGCTAAGGGATTATACTTTATTAATCCTAAAGGTGAAGAAAAGGATAAACCTATCCAAATATGGACTCAGGGAGAAACGGAATCAAACTCGGTTTGGTGCCCAACAATTGATAAACCTAACCAACGCCAAACACATGAAATTAGCATAACAGTTCCTGATAAATATGTAACACTTTCCAATGGTCTATTATCTCAACAGAAAAAAAATACGGATGGTACAAGAACAGATAGTTGGAAAATGGATATGCCGCATGCGCCCTATTTAATGATGATGGCAGTAGGTGATTTTAAAATTTACAAAGACAGGTGGCGCAATAAGGAGGTTAATTATTATTTAGAGCCGGCTTATGCTCCCTATGCCAAACAAATATTTGGAAATACTCCTGAAATAATGGATTTCTATTCCAAAATTCTGGGTGTGGATTTCCCCTGGCAAAAATATTCGCAAATAGTTGTAAGAGATTTTGTAAGCGGCGCTGAAGAAAATACTACTGCCACTGTTCACAATGAATCAGTACAACGAACCTCCCGTGAATTATTGGATGGCGACCAGGAAGACTATATTGCGCATGAATTATTTCATCAGTGGTTTGGTGATTTAGTTACTACGGAAAGCTGGAGCAATATTACGGTAAATGAATCTTTAGCTAACTACAGCGAAATACTTTGGTTTGGCTATAAATACGGGAGAGATGCAGGTGATGCTAAGTTTTCAGAAGATATAACGTACTATTTAAGTTCTCCCAGAAGTGAAAAGCTCAACCTGGTTAGATTTAATTACGCAGATAAGGAGGATGTTTTTGACCTGGTAAGTTATCAAAAGGGCGGAGCCATCCTACATATGTTGCGTAATTATGTTGGCGATAGTGCTTTTTTTAAAGCGCTGAATCTTTATCTCACAACCAACAAGTTTAAAAGCGCTGAGGCCACCCAGCTTCGTTTGGCATTTGAGGAGGTTACGGGAGAAGATTTAAACTGGTTTTGGAATCAATGGTATTACGGGAGTGGTCATCCTCATATAAAAATTGATTACGTGTATATGAATGATAAAGTAAAAGTAATTATTCAACAACTTACTGATAAAATTTTTCGATTACCTATTGCAATTGATATTTACTATGGCGCCAAAAGAGAACGTCATAAAGTGTGGCTTGAAAAACAAAGCGAGGTTTTTGATTTTTCTTATACTCAAAAGCCTGACTTAATCAACGTGGATGGTGATAAAGTGTTGTTATGTGTAAAAGAAGATAATAAATCTGCCAGCAATTACGAGCACCAGTTTAAATACGCCGGAAATTTTATTGATCGTAAAGAGGCTATTGAATATTTTGCTGCAAATAAAAATAAAAATTTATTTTGGGGGCTAACAGACAAGTTTAAGGGCATACGCTTTCAAACACTGGCAATAATGGCTGAACTAAGGGATAGCTTAGAATACAGAGATACAGAGTCTCAACTAAAATTTATTGCCGAAAAGGATGAACACCGGCCTAACCGGGCACTTGCTATTACTCTGTTATCCTATTTGAATAAAGATGAACATCTCCCGCTATTCAAAAAGGGCTTAACAGATTCTTCTTTTTCGGTAGCTATTTCCAGCATGCTTGCGCTGCAGGATAAGGACATGGCTTATGTAAAATTAAAATTACCGGAAATTAAAAAAGAGGCTAAGGGCGAGTTCCTGAAAATTATTGGCAACTTTGAAATAGCTTCTGCCGATGAAAGTAAATTTGATTCATTGTACACGCTATTTGATAATTTACCTTTTGGATTAGAAAAATTTGAATTTGCTGAACCTTTTTCCCGTTTTCTTTATCACGTAAACGATTTTACTAAATTTAAAAAGGGTATAACTGGTATTAATAGCTTTAAAAAAAGCATTCAGCCCGGAACTCAGGCCAGGGAACTGGTGCTTGAGCTCTTGAAAAATATTATGAAGAAAAAGGAAGAGATTTACGAAAAAAATGCTTCAGATGAAATTAATAAGCAAATTGAATACTTAAGGCCATTATTAAAATAATGCTGATGCCAGTTTCCTGACAACCGGTTTCACCACTCTCAAAAAAGGGAATGGTTTGGAATCAGGCTTTGAATTCTTCACCGTTTACCACAACGCTAAATTTTATATCGGCCCCGGCTCTTCTTAGTGTTTCGGCTACCGAACAGTATTTGTTCATAGATAGTTCGGCTGCACGGTACGCTTTGGCGGCGTCCACCGGGCCTGTGAATTCAAACTGAACTTGTACCTTTTGCCATAGAGACGGCTCCTTATCTTTTTCCCTCTCCCCATCTACCAGTATTTTAAAACTGCTATACTCCTGTCGTTGCTTTTTTAAAATACTTATTACATCTACACCACTGCAGCCACACAAAGCAGCTAACACTGTTTGCATAGGGCGCATCCCTTTACCATTTCCACCTTGATCAACAGGTATATCAATTTTCATGTGATTACCGGAAACATCAGTGACTGTAAATCCAAAATCAGGGTGCGTTAGTTCGGCCTCAATTAATGCCATAACAATTAAATTTATTGGTAAAAATAGGTTGTAATTAGCTAATTTTTACAAGAGGCAATAAATATCAAAAATTATTATTTTATATAACAACTCTTATCTCTGGTTGAAAAACAGTTTTTGCTTTCAGAGAATTTGATATCAGGCATGCTGCTTCCGACTTTTGTAAAATATGTAATGCTTTTTCCCTGTCGACTTCTGCAAGAATTGTTAAAACAGGCGTAAGCAGAACTTCACTAATCATGTATTTATTATCTACTTTTTCCAATTTGCCCGTTGCCTTACTTTCAAAATTTACGAAAGAGAAATTTGAATTTTCGGCAATAGCAAGAAAAGTAGTCATCAGGCAACTATCAACAGCAGCAACTAACAGGTGCTCCGGTGACCATATTCCTGGCATTCCTTTGGGAAACTCCGGTGGTGTAGCCACTTCTATATTTGTTTTTAACACTGGAGAACTCATCGTACCCATCCGGTCCTTTTCCCAATTTACTTTTACTTCGTAATAATGTACAGGATCCATTACAATTATTTTAAATTTGAACAATTAAATTACTGTTCAAATTTCTAACAAATTTCTCTGGAAAAGAGTGACTTTAATCACAGCCTCTGCTGATTACTTGTGCTGGAAGTACAGTATTTATTCTTCCGCTAAAACATAAATTTCAGGGAGATTTCTTCCGAGCCCATCAAAATCTAATCCGTAACCAAGCAAAAATTTATTGGGAACTGTAAATCCTAAATAATCAATAGTTAAGGGGTATTCCGTCGCTTCGGGTTTATGCATCAGGGCGCATATTTTTAAAGAATTAGGATGATGATGAAGTAGTTGTGGTAAAAAAGTATTTAGTGTTTTACCTGTATCAATAATATCTTCTAATATTACTATATCTCTGCCAAACAAATCCATGTCTAACCCAATGGCCGTAATAACCTGCCCGCTTGATTTTGTTCCTTTATATGAAGCTAATTTAATAAAACAAATTTCGGCATCAATAGTAAGGTTTTTAAAAATATCCGAGGCAAACATGAAGGAGCCATTTAAAATGGCTATAAATAATGGATGCCTATTAGCATAATCATTATTTAAACAAGCCGCAATTCTCTTTATTTCTTTATCAATTTCTGCTACAGATAAATAGGGCTTAAAATCTTTGCCGTGAACACGAATTGTTTTACTCATTAAATTTATTATTTGGAAATAATTAATTCCTGTCCTGTTTTTACAGTATAACCTTTCATTCTGTTCCAGTTTATCAGTTGATTTACCGGCACATTATATTTTTTTGAAATACTGTAAAGAGTCTCCTTTGCTGCTACCACATGCACTTTAGTCTTTATAGTTGAATTTGATAAATCTTCTGAACTGATATTGTCTTCAACTTCTTTCAACTTTGGCATTTGAACAGCCACACTCTGCAAATTTAAAGATTCGCCAATTTCCGGTTGCTTAAAAGAATCGGAAAGCAAGTTATACTGAAGTAAGGCCTTCAGTTGTATGCCTTCCATTTGTGCAATTTCATATAAATTTTCATTGGCTTTTACAATATGTACCCGGTTTACGCCCCGGCGACGTTTGCGCTGAAGAAAAATCAATTGATCTTTCTCTAATACATCACTATCTTTTAAATCATTAAAATCAAGTAAATCTGCCAGTGAAATTTTATATCTTTCTGCAATGGCAAGCAATGATATGCCGGCTCTCACAAATATTACTTTTGCATTATTAATTTTAAATTCTCCAAAGGGATAAACAACAGCATTGGACTCGTTTTGTGGAATAGCTTCTGTTTTATTCTGCTCCACATCGCTTTTTGACAATTGCGCAACTTGTTCTGAACCGACTGTTGCTGCAACAGAGTCTTTTGTTTCAGAAAAAGCAACTTCCTGTTTCGGTAATCGTCCTAAAGCTATTAATGAATATTGTTGCAAATTGTATGTTTCAATATATTTTATAAGTTGCTGTGCATATTGAGGATTAGTGGCATAGCCGGCCTTTTTCAAGCCATATGCCCATGCTTTATAATCAGAAGGATCAAGGTTAAACAAAGAGGAATAATGTTTTCGGGAACGAAGAAAATCAGAGTGATCCTTGTAAGATTCTTCGGCTGAGCTGTATTTACGGAAGCACTCCCAGGGTGCATCGTCCGTATGCCTTACTGTTGGGCCTTTCCAATCTTCCTTACATTTTATACCAAAATGATTATTAGATTCTTTAACAAGTTGGCTGTTTCCATTTTCCGTTTCTAAAATTCCCTGGGCAAGGGTTATGGAGGCTGGTACTCCGGTACGCTTCATTTCCTCTATAGCCAACTCTTTATACATACCTACATATTCCTCTATAGAAATACGCTGTGCATTCACCATAGCGGATATAAACAATAGTACCGGAATAAAAAATAATTTCAAATGCTTCATTGGATTTTACTTATTTTTTACGAATAAGCATGAGTCCGTCACGGACGGTTAACAAAACTATTTCAATTTCATCAATATTTTTTATATACTGATTAAAAGCATGAATGGCAAGGGCATTTTTACCTTTTAACTTTTCCTGCAACACTTCACCATGAAACAACACATTATCTGCCAAAATAATTCCTCCTTTTTTAAGCCTGGGTAAAACGAGCTTAAAATACTCAATATATCCCGGCTTGTCTGCATCTATAAACACCAGGTCCCATTCTTCAGCAAGCGTCGGTATTATATCCAACGCATTTCCTGTGTGAGAAATTATTTTATCTGCAAACCCGGCCTTTATAAAATTGTTTCTACTCTGTTCTGCATCCTCTTTTCTCAGCTCAATGGTATGCAGAATTCCATCTTGCGCTAATCCTTTTGCAAGGCAAACAGCGCTGTATCCTGTAAAAGTCCCGATTTCAAGTATCCGCCTTGGCTGAGCGATTTTGCTAATTAATTCCAAAAATTTTCCCTGTACGTGACCACTAAGCATGTGTGTATGCTGTTGGTGCAACCGGTGCGTTTGCTCGCTAATGTACTTTACAATCTCATCTTCAGCTGAAGTAAATTTTTCCGCATACAAATTAGCCAGCGGATGAATAATCTCCAATGGAATTAATTTTAGCAAAGATAGTTCATGCAAATGGAAAGAAGAAATATCACCCCGTTATTATAGCATGTATCAGGGGCACTTGACAGTTATACTTTTGCAGAATAAAGCATTACTGAGCTATTTTATTTTGATTTTTTGAAATCATCCACAATCCAATAAATGTAAAAAATCCGTTTATGAGTAATAACTCAATACCAATTTTGTATCCACCTAAAAAACTGCCTGAAAATTTGCTAATAAAATAACTTATGCAGGGAGCTGCCAAACAAATAAGGGTTACTGCAAATCCATCATTTATCTGCCTTTTTGTTAAAATACCAAAGGAAAACAGTCCCAGCAGCGGGCCATAAGTATATCCGGCCAAATCAAGTATGATTCCTATAATTGATTTTTGATTAATCCATTTAAAAATTAAAATACAAATAAGAAATATGATTGCCAAAGTAAGATGCACGGTCATCCTTATTCGTTTTTTTGTTTTTTCGTCCCAATCACTTCTTCTTTTTAAGCCTAACATATCAATACAAAAAGAGGAAGTAAGCGCTGTCAGGGCTCCGTCTGCACTGGGGAAAAGAGCAGAGATTAAAGCAATAATAAAAATTACACTAACTGCTTGTGGCAAAAAATTAAGAGCAACTGTTGGAAATAAATCATCTCCTATCATATTACTACCATTTACCAAAAACTGTTTTCCCTCATATCCATATCCTTTATTTATCATAAAAAGATAAAGTAACCCGCCTAATAATAAAAACAAAAAGTTTACAATAGCAATGATAGCGCTAAACGTAATAATGTTCTTTTGAGAGCCGCGTAATGTTTTTACGCTAATATTTTTTTGCATCATCTCCTGGTCGAGCCCCGTCATGGCTACAGCGATGAATATTCCTCCGATAAAATCTTTTACAAAGAAAGATTTACTGTTAACATTTGTATCAAATATCCTGGCATACCCTTTTTCGTTTAATACCTGCAGAGCAGAGCTAAAACTCATGTCCATATGATTTAATATATATACCACACATACTACCAGACCCAGAAGCATAAAGGTCGTTTGCAAAGTATCGGTATATACAATGGTTTTTACTCCGCCTTCAAAAGTATATAGTAAGATCATCAATAAAATGATAAGTGCAGTAACAATAAAAGGAACACCCATCTTATCCAGAATAAAAATTTGTAAAACATTAATTACCAGGAATAACCTGGCTGTAGCTCCCACTGTTCTGGAAATAATAAAAAACAAGGCTCCTGTTTTATACGAAAAGTTGCCAAACCGCTGCTGAAGGTAGTTATAAATGGAAGTAAGATTGCGTTTATAATAAAGGGGTAACAGTACATAAGCAATAATAAAATAGCCTACTAAATAGCCTAATACCACTTGGAAATAAGAAAAAGCTTTGTATGTATTACCTGCTGCTGTAAAATTACCTACTGTGCCGGGTACGGAAACAAATGTTACCCCGGACAAAGAGGTACCAATCATTCCAAATGAGACTAACATCCAGTTAGAGCTACGGTTGCCAATAAAAAAAGATTCGTTGTTAGAATTTCGGGATGTGTACCAAGCTACTACTAAAAGCAAGATAAAATAACCTATTACAAAAGAGAAAAGAATACCGGGGTTCATAGTAAACGCATTAATAAAAAATGAAGATAACTAAAAATTACGGGTATAAAACCAAAACAAGTTTTGGAAACTTATTTCGCAGCGGGGCTACAGGATATTTAGTCCTCTGCCTTCCCGGGATTGTTCAACTTACAAATTTCAATACATTGTGTTTTTGAAATTTGCGTTTCATAAATAAAAGGATAATGAGATAAATACAGTATTTACACCTCTGCAACAAAGCAATAAAACTATCCTGTGTTTTTAGTTAAAGCTTAACAGGACAAATTAAATACAACGGCTAAAAAAATTATCATTACCGGCGGTTACGGCCTTCGAACAAACCAATATTAAATCCGGCGCGAATAATAGGATAACTTCTCACACTTGTTATCACACCATTATTGACAATACTTACGTAAGGTGAGTTTTCGTCTTTAATCACATCCCATAAAATAGCCACATAGAAAAAAGTATTTGAGCCGGGTTGTCTGCCTTGCGTATATCCGGCGCCAACCAACAATGAATTTGCATCCACTGTTTCTCTAAAAGGTAAATAGCTATTATCAGAAGGAATGTATTTAGCTGTAGTAAAATTGTGCTCAAATTGGGCTTGTGCAAACAAAAAATTTACAGGAAACAAGCGGGTAAATATGCCACCTCCATAGGTGGTTTGTCTTAGTTTGTCATCGAAAGTAAAATAATCTCTTTGGCTTGTATAAGTAATATTAGCTACTACGCCTGCATCTGCCCACTCAGAAAGTTTGTACCCAAATATGGGGCTACCTCCTATTACAAAGAAATCACCACCAAAAGAAAGAGAAATATTCCCACCTGTAAAAAGATTTTCTTTTTTAAATCCTTTTTCGTCCTGGGCCTGAGCAACAAAAAAAGAAGTTACCAGGATAATTACAAACAGATTTTTTTTCATGGTTTTTTAATTTAAATCAAAAATTTTTCCTGCATTTAAAATATTATTTGGGTCAAACACTTTTTTAATTTCTTTCATTAATCTTAATTGTGTTTTATTAAACACAATATCCATATAGCCTTTCTGTACCAATCCTATACCATGCTCGCCGCTTATGGTACCACCTAATTCATGTACTAATGTAAACAAAGCTCTTAAACTTTCAATCATATCCGGATCGTCCAGACTGTTTTGTACTCCTTCTTTTTTAATACGGATATGAAGGTTGCCATCTCCGGCGTGTCCATAGCAAACAGCCTGGTATCCATATTGCTTGCCAAGTTCTTTTACACCTCGTATTAAAGCGGGCAATTCGGCCCTGGGTACCACTGTATCTTCTTCTATCGTGTAGCCTGCTAATTTCACCGCCTCGGCTACTCTTCTTCTCAGCTTCCAAAGCTCAGCTTTTTGCTGAGCATCATCGGCAAAATAAATTTCACCAATATTGTATTTCGTCAGCAGGTTACCAATTGCTTCCATTTCCTGTATTAACACATCCATGTTATTGCCATCCACTTCAATAATTAAATGGGCCTCTGTATCATCGGTAATAGGAATGGCCGTACTATCAACCATTTTACTTACTATTTTCAAAGAATCAATTTCCATCAATTCCAATGCGCTGGGAATAAAGCCGGCATGGAAAATAGCACTAACGGCCTCGCCTGCCTGCTCCAATTTACGGAAAGGGACCAGCATTAACAAATCGTATTTAGGCAGGGGTAATAATTTTAAAACAATTTTAGTAACGATACCCAGGGTTCCTTCACTACCTACAACCAATTGTGTTAAATTATATCCCGTGGAGTTTTTACGAACATTTGCCCCTGTCCAAATAATCTCCCCACTTGGTAAAACCATTTGCAGATTCATAACAAAATCTCTTACCACACCATATTTTACAGCTTTAGGCCCCCCACTGTTTTCAGCAATATTACCTCCAATAAAACAACTACCTCTGCTGCTGGGATCGGGTGGGTAAAACAATCCTTTTTCTTTTACGGCATTCATTAATACTTCAGTAATTACTCCCGGCTCAGTTGTTACTTGAAAATTTTTTTCGTCAATAGAAAGAATTGAGTTCATTCTTTCCGTACTTATTAACACTCCGCCTAAATAGGGTAAGGCGCCGCCACTTAACCCGGTTCCTGCTCCCCTGGGGGTAACTGGTAATAATTCCCGGTTACAAATTTTCATTATTTCGCTTATTTCTTCTGCAGTACGTGGCTTAATAACTACTTCAGGGAGATAGTTAAGATGTTCCGTTTCATCATGTCCATAGTGATGTAAGCTTTCTTCATCTACTAATACAAAAACGTCTCCTACAATTTTTTTAAATGCTTCTACATGACTGGAGGTAAGCCGTTGTGCGCCTGTGCCCATGCCTTATTTTTGTGTAAAAATCGTTAAAGCAACTCATTTATAAAAACGGAACTTTTTAAATAATCCTTTGCAGAGCTTTTAAATTTTATGTTAATCTAATACCTGCATGTACTCTTGATGTATTTCATTAATGCATGAAAGGATGTATCACTCTATATTAATTGCCGAAAGAGGGGCAAAGAGACTGGCGTCTGTTTCCAAAATATTCGTTGTAAAAGCCATGTTTAATGAATGAGAATTCTACTGCTCCTTTTGAACCATTAAAACTCCGGAGGGAGGAAACCGTGGCATCGTACGAGAAGGTAAATCGCATAGTTTTAAGCTGAAAACCCGTCATAACAATAGCTGCGTCATTAACCCTGTAGTAAGCGCCGCCAATTAGCTGTTTTTCTCCATCGCCGCTTAAATTATAATTTATAGTTCCTCCCGCAATCCATTCTCTTGCTTTTGCCTGAATTGAAAAATAAGCGTTAGGATTAAAAATAATATCCGGGTTTATTTTAAAACTGCCGTTAACAAACGCAGAATAACGACGGGGAATTTCATTATGGCCATCGGCAAAAAAGGTTTCATTGGGTCTGTTAATGTGATGGACTGAGAAACCCGCATTGAAATAAGAATTTTCTGTGGGGAAATAGGCATAATTTATTCCTGCCTGTAAGTCGAAATAAGTGGCGGTAGATCGGTTAAAATTTTCAAAAGTGGGGATGCTGGCTTCAAAAAATTTACCATTCCACACATACTGGTCTCCGAAATGTAAACTTGCAGGATCAACCGTTTTATTTGCAAAACCAATATTAAAACCGGCACTTATTAAACTACTCAGACCAAGCGTTTGATGATAGGCTACCGATGCGTAACCTTTTGTGGAAGTAAGATTACCGCTGCCTGCTACATCGCGTAATAACACACCTCCTAACCCAACCCATCCGCTTTCTAATTTATTGCGAAACAACTGCGCATCGCCAAAGATGCTATAAGTTTTATATGGTACCGGAATAGATGCCCATTGGTTACGAAAATTAGCACCTATCCTATAATCTGCATCAGGAATAAAACCCGTATTTGCCGGATTGGTGAGTAGTGGCGCATTGATAAATTGAGAAAAATGAAAATCCTGGCCATTGGCCATTTTCGTAAAGCCACATAACATACTTATTATGATTGTCCATTTTTTCATAATTAGCGAATTAAAGTAATGTCACCTTTCAACCGCTCTTTTTTACCATCAAAAAATTCAATATCCAACGTGTAAGCATATACTTCTGTGGGTTGCAATTGCCCTTTATATCGTCCATCCCAACCAAACTGTATTCCTGTGGATTCAAAAACAACCTGGCCAAGGCGATTATAAATCTTAAACATCATTTTACTTACTCCAAATGCTTTTAAAAACAAAACATCATTTTTCCCATCATTGTTCGGCGTAAATGCATTGGGCACTACCACAGCGGGTATCACTTTTGCTTCTACAGGTAAACATACAGTATCCATACAACCAAATGAATTAATAGCAGTTAAACAAACATTAAAAATGCCGGAGGCTGTATATTGATGCACGGGATTTTCTTCTGTTGATTTAGTTCCATCGCCAAAATCCCATTCAAACTGAACAGCATCGGGAGATGAGTTATTAACAAAAGAAGTGGGTGTATTGTCTAAGGATGGATTGGGTGTATAAGTAAAAGCTGCAATTGGCACAGGATTTATAGTAACCTGTTTCGATATTGTATCAGCTAAATTACAAGAGTTTGGATTTGTAATAATTAAGGTAATGGTATAAGTACCTACTAACGGGTAAGAGTGAAGGGGCTTGTTACTGGTGGAGGTAGTGCCATCTCCAAAATCCCATAAATAGGTAACTGCGCCAACCGATTTATCGGTTATGGCAATATCCTGGGTTACGCATGCATTGGAAATACTAAAATCTGCTTTGATAATAGAGGCAACCGTAAAATTAATTGCTCTAACGGTATCAAAAGCATTACAATAAGCGGTATCAATTAAAATAAGTTGTACGTCATAAGTACCCGGACCCGGGAAAGTGTGTGTTGCGTTAATCGAAGTATCGGGCTGTGATCCATCATTCCAAACCCAAACAAAAGATTTATTATTAAAAGGTTTACCCGGAGGGCCTATACTGGTATTTGTAAAATCGAATGTTAAACTGGTGCAGGGTTGTCTTCTCATGTAATCAAAACTTAACTGGGCAGAGTCTGTAGTAACCCTTATTCTTAAAAAAGCAGAGTCTTTTTCATTACAGGTGTTGGAATCTATGCCAATAAGTTTAATATTAAAATAACCCGTTTGATTGTATAAATGCTGAACGGTGGAATTCGTGGTGGTATCAATGGTGCCATCTCCAAAATCCCAAATATAAAGTTTGGCTACTTTCAACGTGTCAGTAAGTTCAACAGTAGCGGGAAAACAAAAAGTAAGCTGTTTGGCTCCCACTGGTTTTATACCTACTACTACTCCCGCAAAATTCATTTCAATTTTTACGGCTCCGAAATTACAGCCATCCCCGGAACCATTAACTGCTGACCATGCGCCGGCAGTGGTAGGAAAAACACCTTTGGGTCTTATTCCGCAATTGGCACACATACCCTGGTATATTACGCCCTGCCTATCGAACCGGCTGGTGCCGCCATCCACATGTTCTCCAAAACTACCCCCGCTACTAAACTCTCCAAAAAAACTTCCAAAGAGCTGGGCAGCCGCATTTTTTTGAAGCACAAAAAAGTAAAAGTCGCTTCCGTCTGTTCTTGTCTGAAAAGCATCGCTTGTTATGGGTAATCCTGTTGTACCGGCACTTTGAAATCCCTCCTTTACTGCTGCTGCACCACCCCATCCGGATACATACACATTTTCACAATTATCTACTAAAAAGGCAACCGGCGAAATATTGGGAGCGGCAGCATTTGCTGTACCAAAAGAGGTAGAATACACAAAAGCAGATAAATCAGGTTGTAATTTGGCAATAAATTGCCTTGAATTATTTACGCTGTATGCAGCATTTTGAACAGGCCACAAACCGGTTGTTTGACCCATTATATAAGGAAATCCTTTTTGATCAAATTGAATGCCATATACCTGGTCAATTCCATTAGTGCCTGCATACGTAGATCTATCAAGAGTTACACTGTTAACATTATCTGTAACAACGGCCACATACCCATCAATTAAACCCCTGTTTGTATTTTGTAATACACCTGCTATTGTTCCCGGAAAATTATTACTGGAGGTGCCTCCCGCTACATAAATTTTATTACTTATCGGGTCAACCGATAAAACATAGGAAGCATCATCATCATCACCTCCAATTAAAGTTGACCATATCACAGTATTAGCAGATGCATTAAGCTTTATAATAACCCCATCCTGCCTGCCCCGCAAATTAGCCTGAAAGCCTCCTTTAACGGGAAAACCATTCACGCCTCCTGATTGAGTACATGAAGCAAGTAATATATCTCCGTTGCGATCCAAAATAACCTCACTTCTTGCATCATCGCCATAATTTTGTTTAAGGGAATTGGTATTTTGACCTGTTAAACTAATATTAGCTCCATCCAAACCATCGCCTCCGATACGTGTTGATCCAATAAGTGCAGAGCCGGCCGCATTTAACTTGGTTACTACAATATCAGCAGAGCCTAAAGCGCCAAGCGTATTGGTAACGGGATAGCCATTGGTAGGATCAGTTGGAGAGGTTGTTCTTCCTGCTATAATTAAATTTCCCTGGTTATCAACAATTAAACTATGGGGTTGCTCATTACCCGAACCTCCGATAAAAGTGGCATAAATTAAATTTCTTCCATTAGAAGAAAATTTCATAATTGCCATATCTGTGGGAATATTGGGGGTGCCGCCTCCATACGTCTGGTCGTAAGCTCCCGGGGTAATTATATTTATAAATTTATCGGATAACGCAATACTGCCGCCGTAAAAAGAACCATCAGGACCATAGGTTGCCGACATACCCCAATTATCGGCCCCACTCCCGCTCAGCGTGGCAAAAACTACGGTTGGATCTATAATTAGTGTTTCATTAGGGGAATAGTTTTTAACATCAAAGCTTACTTCATTGCCTTTTACTATAAACCGGCAATCTACTTCTTTACGAACATTGTTAACATACTGATATGAATACGGAGATAATTCCATCGCATCACCAACTGAAGTTGGTATCATAAGCTGTTTTTGCTTTACAGAAATATTATTAACTCCTTCGTATTTTAATTTTATTTTTTTTACATCTGCACCAGGGGATACAATTAAATCATATTTCAACTGCCCTTTTTGAGAATAGTAACGTACGTCCACTCCGGGATAAATATTTTTGCCGCTTATACCCAGGTACACTTTACAATTTGAGGCCCATTTTGCAGGATCATTTCCAATAAAGTAATTGTTATGCGAGGCTAATTCTTTATCGGGCACCAGTTGCATGTTATCGGCTCCTCCGGCAAAGGTTACTTTATATACATGTGAACGTAACCTGCCTGGTTTGTTCCTTGATAAAGGATCGTTAGCGGCTACTGAATGCCCGTGAGCCATTTGCAGTAATTGCTCATAATCCTGCGGTTGATGAATTAATACGGAAAAGCCTGATGGCTGAATAAAAAAACTACCATTGCCTACATTGCCTTTAAACAAAATAGCGGGATCCCACTGGCCTTTATTTTCCACAAATTGAACGGGGGTTGTGTTCTGTGCAAAGAGCTGAAAAGAAAACAAAACAAAAAAAAGGGACAATATTTTCTTTTGGATACCCAAGTATATCTTTTTTCTCAATATAATAAATTTTGCCGGCTTTTAACTGATTTAGCCTGTCATGAGACTTTACTCCACAAAGTTTTATCTTTTTGCAACAATAGCCAGTTTTTTAATAGCAAATTTTCGGCCGAATTAATTTGAGGGTCTTTATTTAAGAGATTTTCTGCCTCATTTCTTGCGACCTCCAGAATTGCCTTGTCTTGTACTACATTGGCTAATCTAAAATTTAACATACCACTCTGCCTGGTACCTTCAATCTCACCGGGGCCGCGTAGTTCCAAATCCTTATCTGCTATCTCAAACCCGTTATTGGTCGCTGTCATTATTTTTAAACGTTCCCTGGCGTCGTTGGTTAATTTAGGTGATGTTAATAGTATGCAAAAACTTTGAAAATTTCCTCTTCCCACTCTTCCTCTTAATTGATGTAATTGGGATAAGCCAAATTTTTCGGCGCTTTCAATAACCATAACTGAAGCGTTGGGAACATTTACCCCTACTTCAATTACGGTTGTGGAAACCATAATTTGTGTGTCGCCGGTAACAAACCGCCTCATATTTTCTTCTTTAACCTGCTGGGTCTGTCTGCCATGAACCATACTTATCCAGTAACGGGGCTCCGGAAAAAAGGCCTTTACTTCTTCATAGCCCTTCATAAGGTTTTCGTAATTCATTTTCTCCGATTCTTCTATCAGGGGGAAAATAATGTAAGCTTGTCTCCCTTTCTCAATCTCCTGTTTTATAAAATCCATTACCTGTGGTCTTTGTCTGTCGTATCTATGCACAGTTTGAATTGGTTTTCGGCCCGGTGGCATTTCATCCATTACACTATAATCCAAATCACCATAAACCGTCATGGCAAGCGTTCGCGGAATTGGTGTGGCTGTCATAACAAGTACGTGAGGAAGTATGTTGCTTTTTTTCCAAAGTTTACTCCGCTGTTCCACACCAAACCGGTGTTGCTCATCTATAATTGCCAAACCAAGATTTTTAAATTGTACTTCTTCTTCTATCAATGCATGGGTACCGGTTAAAATGTGTATTTCACCTTCTTCCAGTCCGGCTAATATTTTTTTTCTTTCTGTATTTTTCGATGACCCCGTCAGCAATTTTACCTGTACGGGCAACCCATCTAATAAAGAACATAAACTTTCGTAATGCTGCTGTGCTAAAATTTCCGTTGGGGCCATCATGCAGCATTGATATCCATTGTCAACTGCTAAAAGCATGGCAAGCAATGCTACGATTGTTTTGCCGCTGCCCACATCTCCCTGTAAGAGACGGTTCATTTGACGGCCGCTGCCTGTATCTTTCCTGATTTCTTTTAAAACTTTTTTTTGTGCATTTGTTAACGAAAAAGGCAGGTGCTGGTTGTAAAAATCATTGAATAAAGCGCCAACTTTTTCAAAAATAATGCCTTTGGAAAATTGATGCCGTTGCGAACGAAGCATCCCTAATCTTAATTGAGAAAGAAATAATTCTTCAAATTTTAACCGTCTTACTGCTTTATCATACATA
Source organism: Chitinophagaceae bacterium (assembly GCA_035703165.1). Classification (GTDB taxonomy): domain Bacteria; phylum Bacteroidota; class Bacteroidia; order Chitinophagales; family Chitinophagaceae; genus AWTP1-9. The sequence continues at coordinate 1,993 of DASSYR010000078.1, read as the reverse complement.
TCCATGTTTGCCGGAAAGTGAATTTGGCGGTATGATTGATAACGGTTTGTCAGCTTGTATTTGCTTAAAATTACATTCGGTAAAATTTCGGGTATATCCTTTTCAGACAGTAATTCAAACAATTTGATGGTTAGTTTGCCAATAGCCCTTCCACTAAGCCCTCTTATTTTTAATTTTTCTGTACTGGGATAAACCGGCTCAAGAAAACTTTTTCCTTTTGCTAATTCAACATCCGTGATTTCAATTTCGGGATGAGATATTTGTGGCCGTCCCTGGTAAAAGCTTACTCTTCCAAAAACCAGGTAATGTTCTCCTTCTTTTAACATTTTTTGAGCCCAGTTTACGCCCTGAAACCAAGTGAGTTCTATTTCACCCGTCTCATCTTTTAAGTATGCCACCAGGCGTCTTTTTCGCTTATCTCCTAATAGCTCTATACTGGTTATTGTACCTGATATTTGTATAAATTCTGTCTGAAGAGTAATGTCTTTAATCTTTGCAATTTGCGTTTTGTCAATATGCCGGTAAGGAAAATGATTGAGTAAATCATTAAAAGTAAAAATGCTCAGTTCCTTTTTTAAAAGGTCGGCTCTTTGCGGTCCTACTCCTTTCAAATATTCTATAGGATTGCTTAATATGGATGGGAGCGTTGTAATAATTTCTTTTTATACAAATATAATCCGCAAGTTCGTTAGTTAAGGCTAACAATACCATAATAAAATACATAATGACATTATTCGCCGTCTATATTAAATATGGCTGACTGACGTTTAGATTTTTCCCACAACACTTTTTGTTTACCGGTTACATAATTGTACAGCCCTGCAACATTACAATAATTCATAAACAGAAAATAGAAGGGATAATAAAAAATAGTGGTTATTTTTTTTAGTTTATATAAAATCCAGCCAATGAAGGAAAAAAGATAAAAAAATACCTGTACGTAGAAAAAGTAATCATAAACTATTCTTTCGTTTTTCAAAAAAAAGTTTGTGCCAAATAATGTCACAATACAAACGGGAGCCAGTGTCCACCGCAGTAATTTATGTGAGATAAACTGAAAAGCGAAAGCAGGGTATTTAAAAATATTAAGCAAGTTGGTAAAGGTAAATAGCAATTGAAAAGCTCCGGCTGCAATACGTACTTTCCTTTTCTTTTCTTCTTTTAATGAAGAGGAAGGGGACTCAATGGCCACGGCCATAGGTTCATAAACAATTTTAAATCCTTGTTCATTTATTTTTAACGCCGTATAAAAATCATCTAAAATTATTTGTTCCGGAAAGGGTTTATACAGGGCTGTGCGAATAGAAAACAATTCACCAGCCGAACCTGCCAGTGAATGAAAGGAGGTTTCAAGTTGCTTTAATAAGGATTCATATTTCCAATATGCATTTTCGCCGATTCCGGTATTATTCAGAATGGTTCCGGTTTTAATCTTTTTTTCACCGGATACGCCGCCAATAACGGGATCTGTGTAATGTTTTACTAAATAAGTAAGCGCATTTTTATTTAAAAACGTATTCGCATCGCTAAAAACAGTTATCGGGCTTTTTGTTATCTGCATGGCCCGGTTCAGCGCTGCTGATTTTCCTTTTCTTTCAGCCTGGTGCAATAAAGTAATCTGCGGATATTTTGCTACAATTGCGTTTGTTCCGTCATCCGAGCCATCGGTAACAAAAATATAACTGAGTTTTTCTTTTGGATAATTAAGGGCAAGAGAATTGAGTATTTTATTTTCGATGCAATCTTTTTCATTATAAGCTGCAACAATAAAGGTAATTTCCGGCTCCTGTTTGCTTTGAACAACTTGTTTTTTAATACCAAAAACCTTCTTTATTTGTATCAATACCCAAAGTATCAGCGGATATCCGCAGAAACAATAAAAGAGTAAGAGAAAAGAAACCCAGAAAAAAAAATTTGCCCAGAACATTCAGACTGATTAATTCGTTCTGGAAAAATAAGCAATTATTTATCAATTCAAATGATAAGCTTGGGG
>DASSYR010000055.1:0-11665 GCA_035703165.1 Chitinophagaceae bacterium | reverse complement strand
GTTTCATATTGGTAATGTGTGGCAGGCTTTTTCTGTTTTCCTGTTACCTATGTTTATCATCATCCTTTGCAGCTTAATCACACAGATTGAGTATAAAAACAATACCTGGAAACAGGTGTATGCTTCTCCCCAGAGCTATGCCAATATTTTCTTTTCAAAATATACAGGAATCGTTTCCATGATACTATTATTGTTTGTATTGTTTGATTTGTTTACCATTGGGGCGGCCATTGTGCCGAACTTGTTTTACAGCAAATACGGTTTTTTTGAGCATAGCTTTGACTGGAAACATTTCTTTACTCTTAATATCCGCACGTTTATTGCCACGCTCGGTATTATTGCGATCCAGTACTGGCTGAGTATGCGATTTAAAAATTTTATTGCCCCCATTGGAATTGGGCTGGCCCTTCTGATAGCTACACTGATGGCCGTGAGTTGGAGACATATATTTAAAATTCCTTATGCCCAGCCATTTTTAACCATGCAGTTTCATGAAGTAAAAAGGGGATTTCTTCAAAATCATGAATGGAATGCAATTGGATACTTTATTGTCTTTACCACAATAGGTTTTTTAGATATGCGATACCGGAAGGAAAGAGGATGATTATTCTGTCTTTGCTCCCAACCATGCCATTAATGCCATACCAGTTTCAATAGCATCTTCATCAATATTAAAAGTGGGGGTATGTACACCGGAAGTAATTCCCTTGGCTTCATTCATTACACCCACCCGGTAAAAACAAGCAGGAATCTGCTGGGCATAATAACCAAAATCTTCAGCTCCCATTCGCATTTCCGTTTCTTCTACGTTAGCAGCATCAATCAATTCGCTTGCCAGAGCTTTTGCTTTATTGCTGAGTTGTTCGTTATTATAAACGCAAGGGTAGCCAATATCAATGTGTAGATTTAATTCTGCACCGGTTCCATTCACTATATTTTCAGCGGTTTGTTTAATGAGTTGATGTGCTTTAAAGCGCCATTCTTCATTCATGCAACGCAAAGTGCCCATCAGTTTTACTTCGCTGGGAATAACATTAGTTGTGTGCCCTCCCTGGAAAGAAGTGATGGATAAAACTGTTGGATTGAAAGGGTTGTTATTTCTACTTACAATTTGCTGAAAAGCCAGTACCAGTTGCGAACCAATCAAAATGGTGTCAGCCGTTAAATGCGGTGATGCAGCGTGACCACCTTTTGCTTTGATAGTAATATAAATTTCATCAGCGCTGGCCATTACCATTCCTCCGCGAAATGATAGTTTGCCAATGGCCAACCCAGGATGTACATGCATACCAAAAATGGCTTGTGGTTTAGGATTTTCTAATACACCATCTTTAATCATCAAACTGGCCCCCCCGGGATTTTTTTCTTCTCCGGGCTGAAAAATCAACTTCACCGTTCCTTCCCATTCCGTCTTTGTTTCATTTAAAATTTTTGCAGCACCCAATAAGCAGGTAGTATGAACATCGTGTCCGCAGGCATGCATAACACCATCCTTTGTTGATTTATACGGAATAATATTTTCCTCTTTAATTGGAAGCGCATCCATATCGGCACGAAGCGCAATTACTTTTTTTTCAGCATTCTTTCCTTTAATTATTCCAACCACGCCGGTGGTAGCCTTTATTTCAAAAGGTATCTTCCACTCCTCTAATTTTTTTTGAATAAACTTAGATGTTTCAAACTCCTGGTAACTTAATTCCGGGTTGGCATGCAAATAATGACGTATATCAATAAATTCTTTGGAATATTGTTTAGCTAATGATTTGATTTTTTCTTTCAACATAATTCAAAAATACTACTAATAGTAATAACCTTGATTTCAGTTGAGCAAAAAATGGTATAACTTATCTATAAGGATGGGCTGAAAACACCTCACCCAAAAGGTGTCTTTTGTTTGCTGGTTATAAGTCGAGGCTGTTAATTGGTTTTGGGGCGTTTAACTTATCGTCCTTGTTTAGTTTTACTTCTATTTTATCTGGAATAATAAATAAGTCGGCATTGGGAAAATAAAACTGTAATTTTTTCCTGTAATCAAGTGCTTCTTCTTTCGTTTTAAAATCACCAAACTTTAATCTAAAGTAAGGAGATTGATAAGATAAGTAGTGTTTCTGTTCAGGAAAATTTTTAAGCAGTGTTGATTTTGCACTCAATACCTCGCTACGATTATTGGTATTAAGCACCATGATGCGGAATCCTTTATTATCTTTTAGTTTATTTGCTTTTTCGTTTATTTCAAATTGTTTTTTTACCAGTAAATCTAAACGGGCATCCTTAGTAATTTCAATTTTATTTGCGAGTGTATCGGTTATTGTTTGAGAAAATCCGGTAACTGTTATCAATATGCCATATAAAAAAATTAGCCGTTTCATTTATCATTTTTTATTTTCTATATAACTGTAGCATATATCGTACCAAAAGAGTAATAAAAAAATTGGCTTATCCTTTTAAGTTTAGCGGGCTATCAGTACTTACTTCCGCCGCCGCCAATATTTTCAATAGGATGCCAGGTTGTTTTAATTTCCTGTGTATCATTAATAAAATAAGGCGATTGTCCCTCGTCCCCATACCAATTTACGTCATCGTAAAATACAGCCCGTTTTACATTTAATGCAGATTTTTCTTTAAACATCTTTTTGGTAGCCTCGTCTTTCTCACAATAAATAACTGCATTTACGTCCATGTGTTCAGCAAACCAGGAGTTCAGTTCGGATGGTTTGCCGGTAAGAATATTTACAACACCCCCGGGTAAGTCGGATGAATTTAATACTTCGGCAAAAGTTACACAGCAAAGCGGTTTGTTGTATGAACCCAGTACTACACAGGTATTACCACCGGCAATAACAGGTGCAATTACAGAAACTATTCCTAATAAAGAATCGTTTTGAGGAGCAATAACAGCCACTACACCCGTAGGTTCAGGAACAGAGAAATTGAAATGTGAACTGGCAACGGGGTTTACCGAACTGAATATTTGTTGATACTTATCGCACCAGCCGGCATAGTAAATTAAACGATCTATAGCTAAGCTTATCTCTGTTTCCGCTTGTGCTGAAGTTGAATCCTGCTGAACCAGTTCGTCAATGAATTGCACTTTTCTTCCTTCCAGCATTTCAGCCATACGGTAGAGGATTTGACCACGATTAAAAGCGGCCCTGCTACTCCATTCGGTAAAAGCACCACGGGCTTTTTCAACAGCATCTCTAAAATCCTTGCGTGAGCTTAAACATACATTGGCAAGTTTCTTTCCTTTTTTATTAGTGGCAATATAATAACGACCGCTTTCCGTTCTGGGGAATTGTCCACCGATGTAGATTTTATAAGTTTTTAAAACTTCCAGACGTTTGGGTTCAACACCGTTACCATTTCCTTGCCCATTTTCACTAAAGGTGCCTGAAGTTTTTTTGATTGTTGTTGTCTTTGCCATGTTTTATCGTTTAAAAGTTTAAGGGTTTAATGGTTGAAAGGTTGGTTACGATTTGCCTTTAACTCTTACACCCTTAACTTCTGTTTTTAATAAATAATCAATCAGTTTTTGCAGCATCGCACTAATGCGAACTGCTTTTATATAAAAGTTATCAAAAGCTTCTTTTGTCAAATATTCCCTGTCCAATGCTCTGTATAGCTGAGAACGGAACTCACCACAGGAACCTTTTGAATAACCAAGAAACTGGATAAACTCATTTCTTGAACCTCTTTCAAAGCCTTCTGCTATATTATCCATTATCGAACCTGAAGAACCTTCTATCTGGTGAATCAACCTGAAACTTTTCTTAAAAGAGCCATTATCAATCACCATTCCAATATCCTTACAAAGTTCTCTCGCTAATTTCCATGCCTCAATATCTTCAAAGTGTTTAATGGTTGCCATATATTAAGGTTTAAAAGTTTAAGGGTTTAAATCGTTTAATGGTTTGATTAAAAGATTAGGTCATCATAAAAAAACCTTTCAACCCTTGAACCATTCAACCATTAAACGAAAGCAACTCACACCAAATTCACATAAGGCGTCAACCCATGCAATCCTCCTTCTCTTCCATAACCACTTTCTTTATAACCGCCGAAAGGAGAAGTGGGATCGAATTTGTTATAGGTGTTTGCCCAAACCACGCCAGATCTCATTTTTGTTGTCATATTAAAAATCTTTGATCCTTTGTCTGTCCACACACCCGCTGATAAGCCATACGGAGTATTATTTGCTTTTTCAATTACTTCATCTTCCGTACGGAAAGTTTGAATGGTTAATACCGGTCCAAAAATTTCTTCTTGTGCAATGCGGCTGCTTTGAGCTACATTGGTAAATAAAGTTGGTTTGCAGAAAAAGCCCTTGCCGGGCAGGGCACAGCTACTTTGAAACATTTCTGCACCTTCCTGCTGACCTATTTTAATGTATTTATGAATCGTTTCTAATTGTTGTATAGAATTAATGGCCCCCACATCCGTATTTTTATCTAATGGGTCACCTATAATTAAAGTTTCAATTCTGTCTTTTAATTTTCTTACCACTGTTTTATAAATACTTTCCTGCACATATAACCTTGAACCGGCACAGCATACATGACCCTGGTTGAAGAAAATACCATTGATAACACCTTCCACAGCCTGGTCGAGCGGTGCATCATCAAAAATGATATTGGCGGCTTTGCCTCCCAGTTCCAGGGTGGCTTTTTTGTTAGTACCAGCAATAGCTCGTTGAATAATTTTACCAACTTCAGTTGAGCCGGTGAAAGCAATTTTATCAATATCCGGATGGTTTACAATAGCAGCACCGGTAGCGCCAGCTCCAGTGATAATATTTACCACACCCGGTGGTAAATCAGCTTCCTGTATAATCTCTGCCAGTTTCAATGCTGTTAGAGAAGTTGTTTCTGCCGGCTTTAGTACAACTGTATTTCCGGTTGCTAATGCCGGAGCAATTTTCCAGGCAGCCATCAACAATGGAAAGTTCCATGGAATAATTTGTCCGGCTACACCAATTGGAGTAGCAGTTCGATTGGGGAATGCATATTCCAATTTATCGGCCCATCCGGCATAATAGAAAAAATGATTGGCGGCAATGGGTATATCAAAGTCGCGGCTTTCACGAATGGGTTTACCACCATCTGATGACTCAATAACTGCAAACTCCCTGGCTCTTTCCTGCATCATGCGGGCAATGCGATAGATATACTTTGCTCTTTCTTTTGCCGGCATTTTGCTCCACACTTTATTATAAGCTGTACGGGCCGCTTTCACTGCTTTATCAACATCCACATGGTTTGCTTCAGCCACTTCGCTTAATTTTTCTTCATTAGCAGGATTGATGCTATCAAAATACTTTTTAGAGGAGGGTTTTACAAACTCACCATTGATAAACAATTCATAACGAGGCTTGATGGAAGCTATACTTTTGCTCTCAGGAGCCGGAGCATAATTCCAGGTAGTTTCGAAATTTAATTTGAGCGTATTCTTCTTTGTTTTTGCCATTATAAATCGTTTAAAAGTGTAAGGGTTTAAGGATTTAAAGGTTTTGATTATAATAGTTTAAATGGACTATTAAACCTTTAAACTCTTCAACCTAATCTATCGAGAAATAGTCTTTTGATTGGTACGACCCTGTTTTTTCTTTCATTATCTGCATGAGTAAATCATTTGCCAAACTACTGGCGCCAAAGCGAAACCATTCATTATTCATCCATGCTTCACCCAATATTTCTTTTAGCATCACCAGATAGTGAAGTGCCAGTTTTGCTTTACTGATGCCACCTGCTGGTTTCATCGCAATCATCTTTCCTGTTGCATAATAGAAATCACGGATAGCTTCTAACATTACTAATGTTACCGGTAAAGTAGCTGCCGGAGAAATTTTGCCGGTAGATGTTTTAATAAAATCAGCGCCGGCATACATAGCTATATCACTGGCTTTTCTTACTTTATCATAAGAACCCAATTCACCGGTTTCTAAAATTACCTTTAGTCTTGCCTCTCCGCATGCTTCTTTAATGGCAGCAATTTCGTCAAACACATAATTGTATTCACCCATTAAAAATTTACCACGACTGATCACCATGTCCACCTCGTCAGCTCCGCTAATAACCGCGTATTTTGTATCACGAATTTTTACATCTCTTGACGCTTGCCCACTGGGGAAGCCGGTAGCAACCGAGGCCACTTTTATACCGGAATTACCCAAAGCTTGTTTGGCTACTTTTACCATGGAAGGATAAACACAAACAGCTGCTACGGTGGGTAAACCCGGGTATGCATCATGCAAATGCTGGGCTTTATAGCAGAGTTGTTTTACTTTACCATCGGTATCCTTTCCCTCCAATGTGGTAAGGTCAATCATATTAAGGGCAAGTAACAGTCCATTTATCTTTGACTCTTTTTTAATGCTCCTTTTTGTAATACGAGCTGCTCTTTCTTCTATGCCTACCTGGTCAACCCTGGCGGAAAAACGGAAGTCAGGAATATTTATTCTTTTTTCAGCAATCATTAGTAATAATTGTGGGCATCAAAATTAACAATAATATCCAGGTATTTATAAAATAAAAGGCGTTCCGCTGAAAAGCAGAATATTCGGAAAAAACCGGGCCAATTTATGAAAAGATATAGCATACCTGGATAGTTCTTACGCATAAAAGGGGATTAAAGTATCTCTTTATTAAATAAGTTAGTATGGAATGCTGTGAAACTCCGTAGTGGATGTTTGTTTCAATATTTTTTCTTTTTTAAACTTTTTGTTATCCATTTTAAAGAAATATTCTACTCCTGTTTTAATTATCAGCCTTAATATAATTTTTTTTATTTTAAAAGTAATAAAAATTAAATAACTGAAAATGAATATTTTATGGTTATTTATCTGGACAAATTTGGAATTCAATTCCGAATTTGTCCAAGATATTCTATCTTTAATTATGATTAGAAGAGAAGCAGAAGCAAGATTAAAAAAATTAGGCCACAGTTTTAGAAGCGTGGCTGTAATAGGCCCGAGGCAAAGTGGAAAAACAACACTATGCCGTTTTGTTTTTCCCAAAAAGCCTTATGTTTCCATGGAAAACCCGGATACACTGGAGTTTGCCAGATCAGATCCCCGTGGTTTTTTAGGGCAGTATAAGAATGGTGCCATACTGGATGAAGTGCAAAGGGCTCCGCATTTATTTTCCTATTTGCAACAGATATTGGATGAAACCAATAAAAAAGGTTTATTCATTCTTACGGGCAGCAATAATTTTTTGCTGCAGCATAATATAACACAAACATTAGCCGGCAGGGTGGGCTATCTGCAACTACTACCTTTGAGTTTGGATGAATTAAAGGATGCAGGAAAACTAAAAACAAATTATTTGCAAGCCGTTATTACGGGAGGATACCCTGAAATTATTGCACGAAAAGTTAGTCCGGCTGACTGGTACCGTAATTACATAAGCACTTATGTGGAGAGAGATGTACGGCTATTGAAAAATATCTCTAATATTTCTCTGTTCCTGAAATTTATCCGTTTGTGTGCAGGCCGTACCGGTTCTGTACTTAATCTGAATTCATTGGCAAATGATTGCGGGGTGGATCAAAAAACGGCCACTCACTGGATGAGTATATTACAGGCAAGTTTTGTTGTATATCTTTTAAGGCCTTTCCACAATAATTATAATAAACGACTGATTAAAACACCCAAATTGTATTTTATTGATACCGGTCTTGCCTGCTCTCTGGCTGGTATTGAAAGTGCAAAACAACTGTCAATACACCCTTTCAAAGGACATTTTTTTGAGAACCTGCTGATCATGGAGGCGTTAAAAAAAAGATTGAACAAAGGATTGCAGGATAATCTTTTTTTCTGGAGAGATAAAACCGGTAATGAAGTGGATTTACTGATAGATAATTTTGCTACTATTAATGCGTATGAAATTAAAGCCGGGGAAACCATCAGCAACGATTACTTTAAGAGCTTGTATTATTATGCCGGAGTGGAGCAAAAGAAAACAAAACTTCATCTTTTGTATGGTGGCAAAGAAACACAAACACGAAACTCCTTGATAAAAGTATTTCCCTGGAATAATTTTTCTGTACTGTAAAAATGCCGGACAGATTCGGAATTTAATTCCGAATCTGTCCAAGAAATTATAGCTTAACAAAAAAACCTCCGTTTTTTGCGGAGGTTTTTTTGTTGAATGCAAATGATGTTATGCTTCTCTCCCGTGGCAATTCTTATACTTCTTTCCACTTCCGCAGGGGCATGGTTCGTTACGGCCAATTTTGGGTTCTACTCTGATGGGTTCTTGTTTTATGGGTTGAGATGGGTCATTATAGTCATTACCGGGTTCCATCATATCTACTCCATTTCCGGCGCTTACCATTTCTTCTTTACGCTGACGCATTTTACTCATATCCGTTTTTTGCTGGCGGCCTTCTCTTATCTGTCTTGGATTTTGTTTTGCTTCTGCAGGCAAACCACAATGGCAAAGGAAAGAAACAATATTTTTGTTTACATCGCTATCCATTTGTTTAAAGAGCTGAAATGCTTCTACTTTATAAATAACCAATGGATCTTTTTGTTCAAGGTAAGCGCTTTGTACAGATGTTTTTAAGTCATCCATTGCACGGAGGTGTTCTTTCCATGCTTCGTCAATAAAAGCTAACACCGATGTTCTTTCCAGAGAGTTTACCAGCTCGGCTCCTTTACTATTTAGTGTTTTTTCCATATTGGATAAAATCTGTAATCCTTTTTTCCCGTCCGTAAAGGGTACAAACACATTTTCAATATGAGCGCCTTGTTCTTTTCTGATATTTTGAAATACGGGAAAGGCTTCCTGCTTAACAGTGTTGCTTTTGCGCTGGTAATTGGAGATTGCTTCCTGGTAAAGTTTTTCTGTTAAAGTTGCTTCATCTGTTTTCTCAAATTCCTCGCTTGTAATGGCTGTATCAACAGCAAAGTTTACAATAACGCTTAATTTGAATTCTTCAAAATCATTACTTTCTTTAAAAGAAGAAATCAATCCTTCCGCAACATTATAAAACGCATTATCCAGGTCTAACGCTAACCGTTCTCCAAACAAAGCATGATTTCTTCTTGCATAAATAACAGTACGTTGTTTATTCATTACATCGTCATACTCAAGCAGTCGCTTACGAATACCAAAATTGTTTTCTTCCACTTTTTTCTGCGCCCTTTCAATTGATTTTGAAATCATACTGTGTTGAATTACCTCACCCTCTTTATATCCCATCCGATCCATTAACGAGGCGATTCGTTCACTACCAAACATGCGCATCAAATCATCTTCAAGAGAAACGTAAAACTGGGAAGTGCCGGGATCACCCTGGCGACCAGACCGTCCCCGAAGCTGTCTGTCCACACGACGGCTATCGTGTCTTTCCGTGCCAATAATAGCCAGCCCACCAGCTTCTTTAACACCGGGACCAAGTTTTATATCCGTACCACGACCGGCCATGTTGGTGGCAATGGTAACATTGCCGGGCAAACCCGCTTCCGCAACAACCTGTGCTTCTTTAGCATGTTGTTTTGCGTTGAGTACGTTATGTGGAATATTTTTTTGCTTTAGCATTCTGCTCAGCAATTCACTTACCTCCACAGAAGTTGTACCTACCAGTACAGGACGTTTTGCATTTCGCAGGGCTTCTATCTCATCAATTGCGGCCTTGTATTTTTCCCTTTTTGTTTTATAAACCAGGTCCTGATTGTCTTTACGAATCATGGGCAGGTTTGTGGGAATAGTAACTACATCTAATTTATAAATATCCCAAAATTCTGCGGCTTCCGTTTCCGCAGTACCTGTCATGCCGGCCAACTTGTGGTACATACGGAAGAAGTTTTGTAATGTAATGGTAGCATAGGTTTGGGTGGCGGCTTCAATTTTTACATTTTCTTTTGCCTCAATAGCCTGGTGTAAGCCATCGCTGTAACGACGACCTTCCATAATACGGCCGGTTTGTTCATCTACAATTTTTACTTGCCCGTCTAACACCACGTATTCCACATCTTTATCAAATAAGGTGTATGCTTTTAATAATTGGTGAACGGAATGAATGCGATCTGCTTTTACTGCGTAGTTATTTAAAATATTTTCCTTTTTTTGTAGCTTTTCATTTGAATTAGTAGTTGACTTTTCAACTTCTGCCAGTTGGATACTTAAATCAGGTAACACAAAAAACTCAGGATCTTCGCCCTCACGGGTAATCATCTGTATTCCTTTATCCGTCAAGTCAACCTGGTTGTTTTTTTCGTCAATATGAAAAAGCAGCCCCTCATCAACTTTGGGCATTTCTTTTTGCTGATCAGCCAAATAATAATTTTCTATTTTTTGCAGTTTTGCTTTTGTACCCGGCTCGCTAAGGTATTTTATCAGTACCCCGTTTTTAGGCAAGCCTCTGTACGCTCTCATCAAAGCCAATCCTCCATCTTTAGCATCATCATTTCCCTCGGCAAATTTCTTTTTCGCTTCGTTTAAATATTGGAGTACTAGTTTTTTCTGTGCTTCTATAAGGCGTTCAATTCTTGGCTTAAGGGAATCATATTCCTGCTTATCACCCTGGGCTACCGGTCCGGCAATAATTAATGGTGTTCTTGCATCGTCTATTAAAACACTATCCACCTCATCCACCATGGCATAATGATGGCTTCTTTGCACCATTTCATCGGGGCTTTGCACCATATTATCACGCAGGTAATCAAATCCAAACTCGTTATTAGTGCCGTACGTAATGTCGGCCAAATAAGCTTTACGGCGGGCATCAGAATTAGGCTCGTGTTTGTCAATACAATCAACAGATAACCCTAAAAATTCAAAAATAGGCCCGTTCCATTCACTATCCCTTCGGGCCAGGTAATCGTTCACAGTAACAATATGAACTCCTTCCCCGGGTAATGCGTTTAAGTAAGCGGGAAGCGTTGATACCAATGTTTTTCCTTCACCGGTTGCCATCTCCGCAATTTTTCCCTGGTGTAAAACGCTACCACCAATTAGCTGGGCATCATAATGAACCATATTCCAGTTTACCACGTTACCAGCGGCCACCCAACTGTTTTTATATATGGCTTTATCTCCTTCTATTCGAACATTATCTTTTTTAACTCCGATATTTCGATCGTGTTCGGTAGCAGTAACCGCTATTTCGGCATTGTTGCTAAAGCGCCGGGCAGTTTCTTTGACTACCGCAAATGCTTCGGGATGAATTTCATTAAGAATCGCTTCTATTTGCTTTTTACGCTCTTTTTTCAGTTTATCAAGATGCTGGTATATTTCATCTTTGGCGTGAATATCTTCGGGATTTAATTCCTCTGCTTTTAAAGAAGTATCTGTGATTTCCTCATCAATTTTTTTTAAATACTCTTTAATCCGATTACGGAATTCGAGGGTTTTATTACGGAGCTCATCATTGGTAAGCACCTGGTATTGATTGAAGAACTCATTGATTTTTTCAACAATTGGCACTATACTTTTAATATCTTTCTCGCTCTTGCTTCCTCCAAACATTTTTGATAAAAAACCTAACATAAATTTTACGTATTACTGTATATTTTAATAGCTATTATTGAGGCTTTTTTTGGCTGCCAAATTTGATGCCGAAAGCCAGTATTAATCAATTTGGCAGTTTTTAGCCTCTTTTGGCGGGGCACAAAGGTAAGGAATAGTAGCAACCTTATTTTTTGAAGAAAATTGCTTTCCTT
>DASSYR010000009.1:0-22419 GCA_035703165.1 Chitinophagaceae bacterium | reverse complement strand
TGGAAAATCTCCTGCCTATTCAGGCAGTATCAAAACGGAAAATTTTTTATTGGGCGAATTTTTAGGACTAACGGAAGTAGGTAGCATATCAGGTGATGCAAAAATAAAAGGTAGCGGATTTACCGGCGATAAATTATATGCAGAAGTAAGTGGCCACCTAAACCAAATTTCACTCCACAACTACAACTATCAGGACTTAAGCGTAAGCGGGATTTTTGATAAAATGAAATTCGATGGTGAATTAAAGATAAACGATCCAAATTTACAGGGAAGGCTAAATGGCATCATTACTCTTGAAAAAGAAAAACCCTCGTTTATTTTTGATGCTTCTATTGCAAAAGCTAATTTCAAGCCCTTAGGCCTGATAAACCAGGATCTACGTTTTACCGGTCATGTAAACACCAATTTTTCCGGAAATAACGTTGATAATTTTCTTGGAAAAGCTCGTATTGATAACGCCCATTTGTTTAATGGGGAAGAACGTCTTTTATTCGATTCTCTCTCTATTTCTTCGGAATTTATCAATAATAAAAAATCGCTTATTATAAAAAGCAATGAATTAGATGCTTCGCTTAACGGAACTTTTTCCATTGCTGACTTGCCTATCGCCTTCCAGGTCTTTTTAAGCAAGTATTACCCTGCCTACATAAATATTCCCAAGAGAGTTCCTCAAAACCAGGATTTTTCATTCAGCATAAAAACAGGCAATATCGGTCCTTACCTGAATCTTTTGGACAATAATATTAAAATCTTAAACAATGCTAATATAGAAGGTCAGCTAAACCTGGAGAAAAATCAATTGGACATTGATGTAAACGTAACTTCTTTTAATTACAAAAACCTGGGCTTTACCGATATTCGTTTAAATAGTAAAGGCACTTTGGAAAAGCTAAACCTTACTGGTATAATTGGTGATGTTGCCATCAATGATAGTCTGCATTTACCCAACTCCGAAATTTCAATCCAATCAGCCAATAACTTATCAGAAGTTAGTATTAAAACCAGTGCATCCAAAGCAGTAAACGCCGCAGAACTTTCTGCCTTAGTAGAAACAAGAAAAGAAGGATTTAAAATAAATTTCAATCCCTCTGCACTCGTTTTTAATGAAAAAAAATGGATTATTGAAAAAAACAGTGAATTGGACTTAAGCAAAACCGAATTAGGAACCAGCGAACTAAAACTTATTTCGGGCGAGCAGGAAATAACGATCTCCACCGAACCTTCCTCTATTGGATCCAGTAATGACATATTAGTGCTACTTAAAAAAGTTACTGTTGAGGATTTTTTCCCGCTTTTTTTAAAACAACCAAGAATTGAAGGACGTATAAGCGGAGAAATACGAATTACGGATCCTTACAAAAACTTAGATATAGAAGGACAGCCAATTATTGAACAGGCCCGCATAGAAGACGACTCCCTGGGCATTTTAAAAACGGCTATAAATTTTAATAAAAAAACAGGAAATATAAAGTTTAACGTGTTGTCTGAAAATACAGACCACCAGTTTAATATAGATGGCACTTTTTTCACAAAAGATTCGCTGCAAAATAATATGGACATTGCCATCCGATTAAACAATTCCTCTATCCATTGGTTAGAAAGATACTTAGGAACAATAATTGGAAATATAAAAGGAAATGCTACCGGAGACATTCGAATAGTGGGCAAAAGCTTAAGTCCCGACTTATTAGGAAACGTTCTTATTAAAAATGGCGCCTTTAAAATTTTATATACACAATGTCCCTATACATTTAACGAAGCAAAAATTTCTTTGCAAAAAGGAGCCATTGATTTTGGAACCATTATCCTGGAAGATACATTGGGTAAAGGCCATAAAGCAAGATTTTCCGGTGTAATGTATCACAATTTCTTTAAAGACATGGCCTTTCAAATGAATATGAGCAGTGATGGTATTCTTCTTTTAAATACCACATCAAAAGATAATAATCAATTTTACGGAACAGCAGTAGGTAAAGTAAGCCGGGCTTTTTTACGCGGCCCGGAAACCGATATGAGAATGAGCTTTACTGCCGAGCCAACCGATAGTTCACACATCATCATCACATCCAGCAACAGCCGCGAACCCGGTAATGTAGATTTTATTGTATGGCGGCAATACGGAAAAGAAATTAAAGAATCAATATTAACGAAACAAGGGACAAACCTTACACTAGATATGACTCTGCAAGCCACACCTCTTGCTAAAATTGATGTGGTACTTGATGAATTAACCGGCGACGTAGTAAAAGCACAAGGCAACGGAAGTATGCGTATTAAAGTAGGCACTAAAGAAAGCCTGAC
Organism: Chitinophagaceae bacterium; assembly: GCA_035703165.1. Taxonomy (GTDB): domain Bacteria; phylum Bacteroidota; class Bacteroidia; order Chitinophagales; family Chitinophagaceae; genus AWTP1-9. The sequence goes on along the minus strand of DASSYR010000009.1, from coordinate 20,118 downwards.
CATAAACGGTAATTATGAAATTGCCCAAGGAGAATACCTATTTAATTTCCAGACCTTCTGGAAATATGGCTTTCAATTAACGGGAGGAAATATCAGTTGGACGGGAGATCCTTACAACGCTAAAATAAATATTAATGCCCGGTATATTGCTAAAGACGTAAATCTCAGTTCACTTACGTCGCTTACAGGAAGTACTATTAATGAAAAAAGCAATTTGTACATTAATGCCGGCCTCACGAACACTTTAAAAAGCCCATTCATAAAATTTGGATTGGAATTACCTGAAGGAAGTGTTTACAAAAACGATCCAATCGTTTCCACTAAATTAAAAACATACGAAAACGACAATAACGAAATGAATAAACAAGTAGCCTCCCTGCTGCTGTTTAACACATTTATTTCCAGTGAACAGAATTTCGTTTCCGGGTCTCGAACCACTTCCTTTTTTGCAGGAACGGCCGGTCAGGTAATTTTTAATTTCGTAGCCAACTCACTTAAATCTCTTCTAAAAAAGCTATTTAAAGATCCCAACATTGACCCTTATATAACTCTTGGCAATTCTCAGCTTAACATTCAAAACAATACGTTACAAGATATACAGGCTGCCGCTAAAGTTGGGTTTACCTACCGTATTCTTAATGGCCGCATCCAGTTAAAATTAGGAAGCAATGTTGACTATAGCAGCAACGCAGCCATATTTAAAACTACCGGTACAAATAGTAACTTTTTATTTAACCAGGATCTATCTATGGAATATCTGATTAATAATGAAGGTAAATTAAGATTGATTATATTTAACCGGGGCAATTTCGACATTGACCGTGGCCGATATGCCCGCACCGGGTTAGGGCTTACTTATACTCGTGATTTTGATTTATTAGGAGAACTCTTTACGGGTGATAAAAAAAGAAAAGAAAAAGTAAAGTCTCCCCCGGAACAATAAATTACCAACTACGTTCCTTACAAAACAAGTTGCTTTTATTTATAACTAATACACATGGCAAATCTTAAAAAAAGACAAGGCTACATTTCCTGGGATGAATATTTTATGGGAGTGGCTTTGTTATCGTCTCTTCGCAGTAAAGATCCAAACACACAAGTTGGAGCCTGTATTGTAAACGACAAAAACAAAATTGTAGGCGCCGGTTACAACGGTTTACCCATTGGTTGCGATGATGATGAATTTCCCTGGGAAAAAGAAGGTGAATTTCTTCAAACAAAATATCCCTATATCTGCCATGCCGAACTTAATGCCATTTTAAACAATATCGGGATGGATTTGCGTGGTTGTAGAATTTATACCGTGTTATTCCCCTGCAATGAATGTTCAAAAGCTATTATACAAGCGGGTATTGTAGAAATAATTTACCTGTCAGATAAATATGCAAGCACCGATGCTGCAAGAGCATCCCGTTTTATGTTAAGTAAAGCAGGCATTAGCTACCGTAAAGTGAATACTAACATTAACAATCTTATGCTGTCTTTTAATGAAAAGGATGTTTGATCTTTAGTAACTGGCAAAATACATCTGCATTTGTAAATTGAGAGAAAATAAAACAGCAATAATAATCAATTATCCCTACCATTCTTTTACAACCGAAGCAGATAATATTCTATCCAAACCCGGGTAAGCACGGTCAAAGTATTCCCTTCCTTTAAGAATAGAATCTTCGTGATCAAAAACAGAATTCCCATACTGACTATTTAATTGCTCTAACACTTTCATCCCATCAGTTACTTCGGCTATGGATGGGAAACCCACCACACCGTTATAATTAACTGTATCAAACTGACCAGCCGGAGTAAGAGAAATAGCTAATTCCATGGAACGAGTATCCGGGCCACCTCTTGCAAAATTTACGGAACCTTTTAGGTGCGGTCTTACAACAGGTTCGTCTTTAATTGAAGCCTTCTCCCATGCTTTATTCAAATCAATACCATTAGCCAAACCAAATTGCACTACAAAACCTCCTTTAAAGCTGGCAGTAGGTGCTACCCGATAAATAACACAGCCATCATAATAGCCACTCTTCACCAGGAGATACAAACGATCTACTCCTAACGGAGACCATTTACGTACTGCTTTCATTATAAATGATCCCTTGGTAGTTTTAAAGCTAACCAGGAAACTATCGGGACTCTTTTGCGCCAGATTTAATTGCGAAGGATATGGCTGAAGCTTGTACTTAGCTTGCTCCTTACAACTCATCAGTATAACCATTAGCAGAATGGCAATATAAAAGAAACGCATAATTATTTATTTGCTATCACAATAATACTAAAAAGCAGATCAGCCATTTTTACCTTCCGCATACTCTTTCACGGCAGCAACCAGGCTCTTTATATCGTCAGTGGAATTATATACTGAAGGAGTAACTCTTATGCAACCTTCCTTACCTAAGGTTCGGCTTACGGTAAAAATGTGATGTTGTTTTAATAGATAATCCGCCACCTCATCCGCAGTTTTATTTTTAATCCGGAAAGAAGCAATAGCGCAGGATAAGTTCTTATCCCCAGGCGTAACCAACTCTACGTTAGGATGTTCCTTCAATTCATTCACCCAAATACTTTTCAGATAATGAAGTCTTTCTGAAATTCGTTCTATTCCCAGTTGCTTGTGAAAAGAGAGGCTATCCGGCACCGTCATAATAACAGCAAACGGCGTTGTGCCAAAATGAGCCAATTTATTAATGCTATTTTCCGGCATATTTACATCACCAAACAGGGCATTCATCTCTTTGATTCTTTCCTTTTTAATGTACAGTATCCCCGCCCCTATGGGATTTCCAATCCATTTATGAAGATTCATACCCACAAAATCTGAACCCAGATCGGGCAGGCTGAATGCCACCTGCCCCAATGCATGTGCCGAGTCTGTGATAACATCAACACCCTTTTCCTTTGCCATCCTGCTAATTTTGGCAACCGGTATTATTAACCCGTTAATATTCGACACATGAGTCAACAAAACAACCCTTGTCTTCTCAGTAATCATTCTTTTGTACACCTCCACGATTTCATCCTCATTAGCCGGTACAAGAGGCATTTCAAACGCATTTACCTTTATTCTCCCTCGTTTTTCAAGCATCCTGAATGTTTCAACCATGCTAAAATAATCAAGCTGGTTAAGCAATACCTCGTCCCCTTCCCGAAAGGGGTAGCCCTGTATTGCTATATTCAATGCTTCTGTGGCATTTCTTGTAAAAATGATCTCTTCGTCAGAAACCCCCAAAAAAATGGAGAGCTCCTTTTTAACAGCCGATGCAATCGCCGGAAAATCTTTGCGGGCAAATTTGGCTGCCTGCGAATTAGCAATTATTATATTTTTTTGAAAAGCATGCAATACGGGCTTTGGCTGTATGCCATAATACCCGTTTTCCAGGTTAATATAATCAGAAGAAACAGCGTAATATTTTTTGGCAACACGTTCCCAGAATTTTTCATCATCAGCCTCACCACCGTTGGCAAAATCTTTTAACTCCAAAACAGGTGCAGCCTTCAGCATTTGCCCCGGCAAACCCGCCAGCAACAGGCCACTGCTCAATTGCATAATAAATTTTTTCCTGCTTTGGTGCATACAAAAAATTTTAATCAAGAAAAAAGTGAAATATAAAAATAAGATACGAAAAGATAAACAGGCAACCCTGCTTAACGTACTCTGCCTGCTCCCTTGTACCTCGCCTTCCAGTATGAATCGTTCAAATCACTAATCATTACGCCACCCGATGTAGAAGCATGAACAAATTTGTTATTTGTAAGATAGATACCTACATGCGAAATGCCACCCAGGGTATTAAAAAAAACCAAGTCACTTTCCTTAAGTTCCTCATCGGCAATCTTTACAGAAGCTTCATATTGTTCTCTCGCTGTTCTTGGTAAAGAAAGCAAAAACACTCCAGCCATTATAGTTTGCACAAAAGAAGAACAATCTACTCCGCTTTTAGTACTGCCACCGAGTTTATATTTTGTACCCCACCATTCATCAATTAATTCAAACAACCTGGTATTGGTAACAGCTTCTACTTCTATCCCCAACCTGGAGGCATACTTAAACTGCAGGGTAGAAATGCTTTCTATATCCAATGATGGGGCCGACAAATTGGTAGCAGTGGTAGTGCTTGCTAATTTAGCAGGCCTCACATAGCTTGATTTTTCAGAAGTCTTTTTTTCTTCTTTCTCAGTTTCAATGCCCTCAATAAACTGAAGATTAACCGTAGTATTAGAATTAGAGACACTTTTTCGGGAAACTGCAGTACCTGATACTCCCTTTGTGGTTGTTTTTAACGTACTGCAACCGATTAATAAAGCGGAAGATATAATTGCTATTACCAATTTTTCGCAGCCTCTCATCTGGTATTGTAATTTTAATCGCCTAAAGATAATTCCTAAAGCTCAAAACGTCAAACCACCTGCTATTTTTCTCATTTACCAATATTATTTTAGAACAGGTTTTGTGGATAAAGAATGATTTTTCATTCATATTTGTAAACGATATTTGCATAAACAGCAAATATAAATTGTTGGTATCAAAGCATTAGATTGGCAAAACAAGTAATTTTCTTTTTGGGGTTAGATTCATGAAATTTTCTCACTTACATGTACACACACAGTTTTCCCTGTTAGATGGAGCAGCATCCATTCAACATTTATATAAAAAGGCTATTGCAGATGGTATGCCTGCCATCGCTATCTCCGATCATGGCAATATGTTTGGAGTTTTTGAATTTGTAAAAGAAGCATATAACCACAAGGGCCCGGACGGAAAACCGTTATTAAAGCCAATTGTTGGATGCGAATTTTATATTACCGAAAATCGTCACAAAAAAACATTTTCAAAAGAAGAAAAAGATCCCCGGTGTCATCAAATACTCTTAGCCAAAAATGATATTGGTTATCGTAATCTTGTTAAGCTTACATCCCTTGGGTATATTGAAGGAATGTATAGTAAATACCCCAGGATTGATAAAGAACTGATTCACCGGTATCATGAAGGTTTAATTGCCACTACCTGTTGTTTAGGCGCTATGGTGCCACAAGCTATTTTGTATAAGGGAGAAGAGGCGGCTGAAAATGAATTTAAATGGTGGCTGAATATCTTTCAAACCGATTATTATGTAGAGATACAACGGCATGGCTTACCCGAACAAGATAAAGTAAATGCCATTTTGCTGAAGTTTGCCCAAAAATATAATGTAAAAATCATTGCCTCCAATGACTCACATTATGTTAACCAAACAGATTTCAATGCACACGATATTTTACTGTGTATCAACACGGGCGAAAAACAATCTACCCCGGCCCTCCGTGAATTTAGCGACGATGATGTTCATATAAAAAACAAACGTTTTGCATTTCCCAACGATCAGTTTTATTTTAAAACAACCAGGGAAATGAGCGAGGTATTTGGCGATTTGCCACAAGCTATTGATAATACGAACGAAGTAGTTGATAAAATAGAGCTGCTGGACTTAAAAAGAGATATTCTTTTGCCCGCTTTTCCTATACCTAAAGAATTTCAAATACATGAAGACAACAGCCTTAACCAATGGGAATACTTAAAACATATTACCTGGGAAGGAGCATACAAAAGATATACTGAAATAACCCCGGAAATTGAAGAGCGAATCAATTTTGAATTGTTTACGATCAAAACCATGGGATTTGCAGGTTATTTTTTGATTGTAAGCGATTTTATAAAAGCAGGAAGAGAAAAAGGCGTTTTAATTGGCCCCGGTCGCGGGTCGGCAGCCGGATCTGTAGTAGCTTATTGTATCGGTATAACCAATATTGACCCTATAAAATATAATTTACTGTTTGAGCGGTTTTTAAATCCCGATAGAAAATCAATGCCTGATATAGATACAGACTTTGATGACGAAGGCAGACAAAAAGTTATAGACTATGTAGTAGAAAAGTATGGTAAAAACCAGGTAGCACAAATTATTACCTATGGTACGATGGCTGCCAAAATGAGTATTAAAGATGTAGCCCGTGTAATGGATTTGCCATTACCAGAAGCAAACGCATTGGCAAAACTGGTACCAGAACGTCCCGGTATTGAATTGAAACGATTGCTACATGCACCGGTTCATATTAAAGAAGGGGAAAAATCGTTAACAGAAAAAGAAGGATTAGGACCGGATGATTTGGAAATGGTAAAGAAAATCCGTGAAATTTATAATAACACCTCCCTCGAAAGTAAGGTATTGCACGAAGCAGAAATCCTGGAAGGTTCTGTACGCAACACGGGTATTCATGCAGCCGGTATTATCATTGCCCCCAAAGACTTAACAGAATTAATTCCGGTGGCCGTATCAAAAGATTCTGATTTATGGGTAACACAAATTGAAGGAAATATTATTGAAGAAGCCGGCGTAATTAAAATGGATTTCTTGGGTTTAAAAACCCTTACCATTATTAAGAATGCTTTGGAATTAATCAAATTCAATCATGGCATTGAAATAGATATTGATAAAATTCCCCTTGATGATGAAAAAACATTTCATCTTTATCAACGCGGCGAAACAAACGGCACTTTCCAGTTTGAAAGCGCCGGCATGCAAAAATACCTTCGTGAATTAAAACCCGATCGCCTGGATGATTTAATTGCCATGAATGCGCTGTATCGCCCCGGCCCGATTGCTTATATTCCCAAATTTATAGAACGTAAACACGGCCGTGAAAAAATTGAATACGATTTACCGGCAATGGAGGATTTGCTGAAGGAAACTTATGGCATCACCGTTTACCAGGAACAGGTAATGCTTCTTTCCCAAAAATTAGCCGGTTTTAGCAAGGGAGATGCCGATGTATTGCGAAAAGCGATGGGGAAAAAGCAAAAATCTGTACTGGATAAAATGAAAGCCCGGTTTATAGAAGGTGCAACAAAAAAAGGACACCCATCCGATAAACTGGAAAAAATATGGACGGACTGGGAGGCCTTTGCACAATATGCTTTTAATAAATCACACTCCACCTGCTACGCTTATGTTGCTTACCAAACAGCTTATTTAAAAGCAAATTACCCGGCGGAATACATGGCAGCCGTATTAAACAATGCCGGCGCACTGGAAAAAATAACTTTTTTCATGGATGAATGCCTTCGAATGGGTATTAAAGTATTAGGGCCGGATATAAACGAGTCTTTAAAAGGTTTTGCCGTAAACAAAAAAGGAGAAATACGTTTCGGATTAGGGGGATTAAAGGGCGTGGGAGAAGCTGCTGTTGAAAGCTTAATTGACGAACGTTTGAAAAAAGGCCCTTACACCAGCATCTTTGATATGATAAAACGCGTTAATCAAAGAACGGTAAATAAAAAAACATTAGAAAGCCTCGCTTATGCGGGGGCGTTTGATTGCTTTACCCAATTTCATCGTGCCCAATACTTTTACAAGCCCGAAGGCGATGTAATTACCGGATTAGAAAGGATTATTAAATTCGGACATGTGTATCAGACACAGGCCAATAGTACAGCCAACACACTGTTTGGAGACTTACAAATGCCGGATATTACTCCTCCCCGTTTGCCAGATTGTGAGCCATGGTCGTTAACGGAACAGCTTGATCATGAAAAAGAGGTAATGGGTATTTTTTTAAGCGGGCATCCGCTTGATCATTTTAAATTTGAAATGAAATATTACGGCATCACACCCATTGTTACGTTTAACGAATTTAAAGAAGCCGTACTAACTTATCCCAATCCATTCAGAGGTTTTCGCCTGGCGGGGCTGGTAGCCGATGCCCAACATCGTATAAGTCGTAATGGCAAACACTTCGGCATTTTTGTTATTGAAGACTATACAGGTAAAATGGAAATAGCGTTGTTTGGTGAAGATTATGTAAAATTTAAGGATCATTTTGCTTTGGGAAATGTATTATTTATAACCGGTAGTTTTAAAGCCCGATGGAATAATGACAAAGAATATGAGTTTAAAGTAAACAGTGTTTGCCTGCTTGAAACGATTAAACGCACCATGACAAAACAGGTGCAGATTGATTTGAATCCGAAATTCCTCACTTCCGCTATGATTGCTTTTATGGAAAAAAATATAAAAAACTATCCGGGTAAAAGCAGTCTTAAATTTAATATCGCAGACTCCCAGTCAAAACTAAAAGTAAGTATGTACACCATCGAAAAAAACATTGAAATGAATGATGAACTATCCGAGTTTCTTCTAAACAACTCAGATATGGAAATAAACGTAACTACAATCTAAGAGCATCCCCTCTGAAATTTCATTGAAAAGAAAAAAAATATCCGGATTTTTTATCCGCTTATTTTACTTTTAAACTTACCAGCTAATGCAATGGGAATTGTGCCTGCACTGCCAAATGAAGCATAAATAACTGAATCAGTAGTATATTTTTTTTCGTGTAACAACAATATTATTTTATTTCGAATACAGTAGTTGTTTTGGGAGCAACAGTAAAGGAATCCGCTAATGAAATGGCTTCACCCGTTAACACATTTTCGGCAGTTTTTTTCCCTTTTATTATTTCTGCAAACCGGTTTGCATCCACACGCATTTCTTTATCATTTTTATTCATAACTACCATAACAACTTTTTCCTTATCGTACCGAAAATAAACATAAATGCTGTTAAAGGGGGCAAAGTGCAGTGTTTCGCCGCTGGCTATTACCGGGTTACTTTTTCTCCAATTCAATAATTTTTTTAAATACGATTGTACCTGTAATTGGTCTGCTGTAAGTCCCTCACCCGTAAACCCGTTTACCTTATCGTCTTTCCAGCCACCTGGAAAATCTGCACGGATAAGACCATCATTTTTATGATGAGGTGTATTATCCAATAATACTTCTGTACCATAATAAATCTGTGGAATACCTCTAATGGTAAGCAAATAAGTTAATGCCATTTTTGTTAAATCAACATCTTGCCCCAATTGCATAAATATGCGATCCATATCATGATTATCTCCCAGTACTAAAATATTCTTTGTATCTGCATACACAAAATCATTTGCCAATGCCTCGTATATTCTTGTCATTCCTTTTCCAAAATCAGAACCTTCGGGTTCTTTTAAAGCCTGTACCAATGCTTCCTGTAAAGGAAAGTCCATTACCGTAGTAAGACAGCCGGTATATCCATCATGATTTTTTTTGCCTTTTTGCCAATAAGAAGTAATTAATGGATTTAAACTCCACTCCTCTCCAACCAAGCTAAAGTTTGGATACTCGTTCATAATACTACAACTCCACTTTTTAAGAAATGCTTTATCTGAATAGCCATAAGTATCTTCCCGCACTCCACCCAATTGCAATGTTTCAATCCACCAAATAGAATTTTGTATAAGATAATTTTCCGTAAAAGGATTTTGTCCATTCATATCCGGCATACTTACGTCAAACCATCCCTTTGACATTAATTGTTTATCGTAATGAGACGCATACATGTCCTGGTTAACCGTACCCCTGTGGTTAGTTGGATATTTTGTATCCGGGTAATTAAGCCAGTCTCTAAATGGCAAATCATTCATCCACCAATACCCGGAACCTGTATGATTTAATACTTCGTCATAAATCAGTTTAATTCCTCTTTGCCTTGCTTTAACAGACAGCTCTTTATAATCATTAAGCGTACCAAATCTTGGGTCAACTTTATAATGATTGGTAATGGCATAACCGTGATAAGAATAAGAGGGCATATCGTTTTCCAAAACGGGTGTAAGCCATATAGCCGTAAACCCCATGTTTTTAATATAATCAAGATGATCAATAATTCCCCGCAAATCACCGCCATGTCTTCCCCCGGCAAATGCACGGTCAATCTTTGTCTCTTTCATGCCGGATACAATATCATTAGAATAATCTCCATTAGCAAAGCGATCGGGAGTTATTAAATAAATTACATCCGATGAATTAAATCCCTTTATTTTCAGTGCGTCTCTTTCCCTGGTAAGTAAACTATACGGGTAACTGTAAATCGTTTCCCCATCTTTTTTAAAATTAATTGAAAAAGTTCCGGGTTTGGCATCTTTTGCAATAAGTAAATCAACAAACAAATAATTTTTACTTCCGGCTTTGTTTACTTTTTTTATGGTAACACCGGGATAATTAATAACAGGCATTGTTTCGCCTACATTACTCCCATTAACCAATAACTGCAGGTTAGGATTTTTCATACCCACCCACCAGTTAAGCGGCTCCACGTGATTTATTTGTGCAAAACACAATAACTGCACATAAATAGTAATAATTAAAAAAGTCAGTTTTTTCATACCCATATAAATAATGTCCTAAATTAAACAAATAGTTTATTCTTAATCAAAGTGCTGAAAATCATTGCTACTGTTACCACTGCATCCCTTTTCCAATCGGGTTCTTTTTCCTGAAGAAAATGCAGTTTTCCCTGTCCAATTGGCAATTAATGTCGGGTATCTTACAAAACAAAGATTTAAACATACTGTGGAAAATGTCATAACATCAGTTTAACAAGAATGGGCTTAAATTTGCCTTCTTTATTCCAAACTTGAAAACAAAAAAAAATAAATAAAATATGGCACTAGAATTCACTGATTCAAATTTCCAAACAGAAGTTCTGTCATCAGAAAAATTATCCGTAATTGATTTCTGGGCAGAATGGTGTGGACCTTGTCGTGCAATTGGCCCTGTTATTGAAGAGCTTAGTAAAGAGTATAATGGCAAGGTGAATATTGGCAAGGTAAATGTTGACCAAAACCCTCAATTAAGCATTAACTACGGTATTACTTCTATACCTGCTATTCTTTTTGTAAAAGGCGGCAAAGTAGTAGATAAATTAGTAGGGGCACAGCCTAAAGCTAATTTTGTTAAAAAAATTGAAACGCATCTGTAATTATAGAAAGTTGTTTCGATAAAAATTCCCATTCTCACGGAATGGGAATTTTATTTTAGCCCGGCTGTAATGTTAAGAGGCAGTATTTCTATTTATCTTATACAACCACCCCTTCCAAATCATAATCATACGCTTTAGTGATTTTAACATTCACAAATTCACCAATAGCAAGTTTTGAATTCGACTGTATGATTACCTCATTATCTACCTCAACAGAATCAAATTCCGTACGGCCTAAATAACGTCCGGCTTCTTTTTTATCAACCATTACTTTCAATACCAAACCTGTTTTTTCCTGGTTCTTTTCAAAACTTATCTCCTGTTGTACTTCCATTATCTCCTGTGCTCTTGCCTCTTTTTCTTCCCGCGAAATAGTGTCTGCCAAATCATAGGCAGGTGTACCCTCTTCATGAGAGTAAGTAAAAATGCCCACCCTGTCAAACCGGTGCTCTTGCAAAAAAGTTTTCATTTCATTTATATCTTCTTCCGTTTCTCCAGGAAAACCGGCAATTAATGTGGTGCGCAAACATATATCTGGTATTTTATCTCTTATAGCATAAATCAATTCGTTCATTTCATTTCGGGTAATATTTCTCCGCATAGCTTTAAGCATACCATCGCTGGCATGTTGTAAAGGCATATCTAAATAATTGCAAATGTTCTCTCTTTCCTTCATTACATCCAATATTTCCAAAGGAAATTTTGAAGGATACGCATAATGCAACCGTATCCATTCCAACCCTTTTACATCAGCCAAAGCATGTAATAACCGGGGCAATTCTCTTTTTTTGTAAATATCCAACCCGTAATACGTAAGTTCCTGCGCAATCAACATTATTTCTTTTACTCCCATCTTTACCAGGCCTTCAGCCTCTTTTACCAATTGTTCTATCGGCTTGCTAATATGCTGTCCACGCATTAAGGGAATGGCACAAAATGCACAAGTGCGGTTACACCCTTCAGATATTTTTAAATAAGCATAATGCCTGGGGGTTGCCAATAATCTTTCACCAACCAATTCTGCCTTATAATCAGCCTCAAATTGCTTTAAAATAAGCGGCAATTCCATCGTGCCAAAATAAGCGTCAACCTCGGGTATCTCTTCTTCCAGATTACTTTTATAACGTTCGCTTAAACAACCGGTAACATACACTTTATCCAACCTGCCTTTTTGCTTTAACTCTACCTGGCTGAGTATGGTATTAATGCTTTCTTCTTTAGCCTTATCAATAAATCCACAAGTATTTATAATAACAATGTTATGGTCTTTTTTTGAGCTCTCATGCACCACGTCAATATCGTTTGCCTTTAATTGCCCACTCAATACCTCGCTATCTACCAGGTTTTTACTACAACCCAGGGTAATAATGTTTACTTTATCTTTTTTGAGGGTTTTTGTTTTCATTGGTGGCAAAAATACGTTGGAATAGTTTAATCATTGGAGGCTATAGTTTTGAAACCTAAAACTCAGAACTTATCCCTAATTTCGCCGAAATTTTTTTCGCATGAACTTACACGAATACCAGGCTAAAGAATTATTAAAAAAATACAATGTACCGGTTCAGGAAGGAATACCTGTGGATACTCTCGAAAAGGCTGAAGAAGCATACAAACAACTAAAGGTGCAAACAGGTAATAATTTTGCCGTTGTAAAAGCTCAAATACATGCCGGCGGACGAGGAAAGGGTAAAATTATGGGTACTGAACAACGTGGAGTAGCCGTTGGTAAAAGTGCTGAGGAAATTAAAACCATTGCCGGTAATATCATCGGGGGCACCCTGGTAACATTACAAACAGGGCCGGCCGGGAAACGGGTTAATAAAATACTGGTAGCACAGGATGTTTATTATCCGGGCCCGTATCCTACTAAAGAATTTTATCTTTCTATTTTGCTGGATAGAACAAAAGGTCAGAATGTAATTATGTATAGCACGGAAGGTGGTGTAAACATAGAGGAAGTAGCTCATAACACGCCTGAGAAAATTTTTAAAGAATGGGTTCATCCGGGCGGTGGGCTACAGGGTTTCCAGGCAAGAAAGATTGCGTTTAATTTAGGATTAAGCGGGGAAGCTTTTAAAAATTGTGTAAAATTTGTAACCAATCTTTACAATGCTTATGTAGGATTGGATTGCTCCATGCTTGAAATTAACCCGCTTTTTAAAACCAGTGATGATAAGATCATTGCTGTAGATTGCAAAATGAACCTGGATGATAATGCTTTAATGCGTCACCCGGATTTAGAAGCATTAAGAGATATTAGTGAAGAAGACCCTACCGAAGTAGAAGCACATAAATACAATCTTAATTTTGTTAAATTAGATGGCAATGTAGGCTGTATGGTAAACGGAGCTGGTTTAGCAATGGCCACTATGGATATGATTAAACTCAGCGGTGGTGAGCCGGCTAATTTCCTGGATGTTGGGGGCACAGCCAATGCGCAAACAGTAGAGGCAGGCTTTAAAATTATTTTAAAAGACCCCAACGTAAAAGCTATACTCATTAACATTTTTGGAGGTATTGTGCGTTGCGACCGCGTGGCACAAGGGGTAATTGATGCGTATAAAAATATGGGGAATATTAATGTACCCATTATTGTACGTTTGCAGGGAACTAATGCAGAGGAAGCCAAAAAGCTTATTGACGGAAGTGGGTTAAAAGTACAAAGTGCCATCCTCCTGAGCGAAGCGGCTGCATTAGTTAAAAAAGCAGTTGCTTGAAAATAATGCGTTTATAATGCTTTAAGTCCTGTCTTGTTAAGTAAGACGGGATTTTTTGCTTATTTAACCAGTTTTCAATGCCGCACATGGAGCATACAAGAATCTCTACAAAGCTTTCTTTTTGGGAAAAATTTCGTATCTTAACAATATACTAAACCTTCCTTAACTCTTTTTTGTGAAACGATAGTGGATCTTTGTATTGTAAAAGTTAAATAAGAATTTTCTCATAAGCAGTTAGTTTTGGTAAGTAGCTCCTGTTTCTACAGGAGCTTTTTTTTGTCAAAGCGCAATTACATCTCAGAAACCGGTAATTGCCAGGTGTTTATTACGGGTTTTACCGTAAAACCTGCTTTTCGTAATAAAGCAATTACCCCTCTGTCCCCCGGTAAATGACCTGCTCCCACAGCAAATAAGAAGGAATTATCTTTTACAATATCTTTTATTTTTTCTACCCAATTGCTGTTTCTGCGGTATAATAAATACTCATTATACTTTGCCATTTCTCCTTCGCTTTTGTTAAGCAACGAATCTAATTTATCTATATCCTGCTTTTTATACAAAGCAATCATTTCTTTTAGTGAACTATCCTGCACAAATGCACTGTCAATAGACTTTAGTAATTCCCTTGCCTGCACTTCATACGGGATGCTGTCCATAATGCCTGCCTGGTAAGCCATTGTCTCCAACCCATTAATTTCAATATTATATTTGGATGCCTCTTCCATAATTCGCATTTCCATACCATCCTGCTGATCGCAATCAAATGCTGTTCCGCCAATCATGCTGCTTAAAAAAACAGGTTTCATTTTATCAACCATTGCTGCAGGTATTAAAGGCTGATTGGTTTTAAACCAGTTTTTTATTCTTTTTACTTCCTCATCTGTTAAATAATCAGACAATTTTTTATCGTCTTTCATATTCATGTACTTAAAAATACCCAGTAATTCTGCCAGGTTATCCATATCCAGTTCCAGATATACAGCGGCGCTATTGGCAATAATTTCTTGAAGTTTTTTACTCAATAAAGCATCGTCTTTACAAAGCAAATGCATAGTACCAAATAAATAAGAAGGCCTGGTAATGCCATTACCTGAAATTTCCCACAAGAGGGACTTAACAGCAGTAGTTTTTTCGTTGGCACTTTTTGCTTTAAGTACGGGCTTTTGTGCAATTACTGAAGTGATGGAAAAAATCAATAAAAAGAAAAAATATTGTACTCGTTTCATGTGTACTATGTTGTATTAATACAATATTAGGTGTTTATAATATCTTATTCAGTAAAATATCTCTTTTCTTCCTTCGTGCTGTAGTAATTTAAAAAGTTTTTCAACAGAAAGCATAAAAAAACTATGAATGAACAATCGCTTCTTCCCCATACATTTGGCTTTTAAATTTTAGCGACGGTGAGGGAATAAACTCCCCTATCCCCAACGTATTCCATTTTTCATCCACAGCCTTAATGGTTGCATCGTCTGCTACAATAATATTGGGCCAGTCTCTTTGAAAATTATCAAATGCTTTTGTCTTCATCGTTCCATCTAAACCGAGACAGGCAAAAGTTTTATTCTCATCCCGCTTTGATTTATCCTGAAACAAAATATAATCCCGTTTCGGGTCAAGGTTATTACAAAATCTCCACAAGGCAGTTCCCAAATCGTTTGCATTTACCGTATGTTCTACATACAAAACCATTTTAATTCCTTCCATGGAATCTATATCCTGGCAAAGCTTGTGGTGTAATTCCCGTATATGACCTTTCCTGTTTTTTTCCACGGAAATAATGATACAGGGAATACCTTTTTCAAGCAAAGAAGTATTTACTCCCCTTACTTCCGAAAATTCTTTTTTAACCAATTGTTCTACCAATGATAAGCCATCCACCTTCAAATCATAACTCTCATCTTTTTCTTCATCAAACTTTCTTGTGCCATCTATGCACATTTTACCGCCAAAACCCAGTTTGCTACAACTATGATCCAGCACATCCATCGGGCCACTGCTATAAGATATATCGGTAACTACATTCAGATTTTTAAACACATATTTTGCCAGCGATTCGTAATCCTGAATTTTCACCCCTTCATCGGCAATTACTAAAATTTTATTGAACATCATTTGCCCCGCTCCCCACATGGCATTCATTACTTTTTGCCCCTGTCCTGCATATTCTTTTTTTATTTGTGCTATTACCAGGTTATGAAACACACCCTCTACCGGCATATCCATATCTACAATTTCCGGAACCAATGTCATCTTTATAGGCGCCAGGAAAATTCTCTCGGTGGCTTTCCCCAGCCAGGCATCTTCCTGCGGCGGAATACCCACAATAGTTGCCGGATATACCGCATTCTTTTTATGCGTGATCGCCGTGATATGAAATTTAGGATACCAATCGGGCAATGAATAATAACCGGTATGGTCACCAAAAGGACCTTCCCAAATCATTTCCTCATTAGGATCCACATACCCCTCTATTATAAAATCCGCATCGGCAGGAACTTCTATTTCCGGTTGTGTAATACATTTCACCAGTTCCACTTTTTTCTTGCGCAAAAAACCGGCAAGCATGTATTCATCCACATTTTCGGGCAAAGGCGCTGTGGCACTGTAAGCATACACCGGGTCGCCACCAAGGGCAACGGCTACGGGCATTCGCTTTCCCAGCTTTTTGTACTCATTAAAGTGTTTAGCGCTTACCTTATGCTTATGCCAATGCATCCCCGTAAGCGTAGGTCCAAAAACCTGCATACGGTACATACCTACATTACGGACACCTGTGTTGGGTTCTTTGGTATGTATAACGGGTAGTGTAACAAAAGGCCCCCCATCTTTCGGCCAACACTTTATTACCGGCAGCCTGGTAATATCCGGTTCGGTCATTATTATTTCCTGGCATTCGCCACGACCACTTTTTACTTTGGGCATCCAACTGGCAAACTGTCCCAGTTTGGGCAAGAGGTTTAGTTTGTCGAGGATACTCTCTTTAGGTTTGGTGAGCAGCTTAAACAAATGCTCAATTTCATGTGCCACATCATCCAAATGATTTACGCCAAGCGCCATGCACATTCTTTTTTCACTACCGTAAGCATTCATCAGCACCGGAAATTTGTAACCGGTATTTTCAAACAACAGTGCTTTTCCACCGCCAGATGTTTTGCTGATGCGATCGGTTATTTCTGCTATTTCCAGTTCGGGATTAACATAAGTTTTAATGCGGAGTAACTCTCCTGCTTTTTCCAGTGCATTAATGAATTCCTGCTGATTTTTGTAAGCCATGGTATTAATTCAAAAGTAAAAAGTAAAAATTCAAAAGTAAAAAGTAAAAACTCAAAAGTTAAAAATTGGTATTTGAATAGACAAAAGTAAAACCAAAACAATTGATAATGGCAAAGTGGTTAGATGGAGGAAAAGTTTTGGGTTACTGGTCAACGATTTTTATTCATTTCTATAAGGAATGTAACTTCAAGGCAAATAGCATTTACACAATTAATTTGCATTTTACCCCAAGCCTTGGTTGTTAATATACCGGATTAAGGAATCTCCTGATGTTTAAAGTAGAGAAATAAATTTGATAATTCCAAAATCACTTTTAAATTTGTTGTCTCATCAGGCCAGTTAATGGCCAAAGTTGTTCAGCCTCATTTTTCATTATTTTTTGACTCGGTCTCGTAAGTTCATTGAATTGATTCGATAGCAACAGGAATCCGTTTCTGTATGCCAGCAGTTTAGTAATTGCCTTTTTAATTAACCGTATTAAAACCAGCATTTATGAAACTATCAGAATTTATTGAGTTATCACAGGAAGAAAAGAGAGCGGCCGTTTTAAAAGAGGGAGTAGCTATAGCCAAAAGAGAGTTATTGACCACCATGGTATTTCTTTTTCAGTTACCCGGTTTTTATGTAGAAACCTATTGCAGTAAGGAAAGCAAAGCAATTGTTGAATACCGGGTATATCACCAAGTGGGACAACTAACGACTTATCTTGATGCTATTTCTTTAGAAGACTTGTTAAAGGAATAATTATTACCAAAGTACAGGAGCTAGTTACGGCTTCATTCTCCAAAAAATCGTTCATGAAACAAAGGCTTTTTTTATCGCATGGTTTATAAACTTAATACAGGATTTTATAATTTATCCCTTTCCTGATATACCGGCTGCATCGTCCTAAAAATACATATACAACTAATTTACCACGCTAATAAGTTCTAAAGTTTATAAATTACCTGGCAGCACAGTATTTCTTAAGCTGGTTTTTGAAAAGAAGCAGTAATGAACCTTTATCAACAGAAACTGAATTAATCATTTTGCTAATGATTTTATTCTTTGGGTCCTTGCTCATAAGTGTTATTGCGTGCATTAACATGCTGCCTGATAAATAAAAATGGTCATTTTGCCTGGCACGGTATCTTTTCAACAAATCATCCCTACTGACGAGTCCTGAAGAATATAACATTGTCCAACTCTCATAATCAGCCAGCCCTTCTTCCAACTCAAAAAATGCTTCTGCGGTCGCACAATCTCCTTCCGTGTTCCCGGCTAATGTTGTTTTAATTCCTGTGAGCTTTTCATACCGGTTTTCCCTTGCATTCAGATATTGATGGCCAAGTGAACAAGCTTTCTCTTTTTTCCCATCCAACAATGCCTCAAGCATATCAGCCAGTACAAAGAGTTCCTTTTGTATCATCTCCCTGCCTGTATCATTGTAAGTATAACATACCTGAACCTTTTTCCTGTCAGGTTGTTTGTCCCATTTCGGCCAATATCCCTTTCCGGTGTACCAGTATTTCAGCATTACTTCTACATGAAAAGCTTCGTGCACAGCTAACTGAACTTTTGTTATTGCAGGCACAGAGAAAGGAAGTTTTGAAAAGTCTAAAGGCATATAAACAGCGGATGACACATTCATTACGTTCATCCAATTCCGGAATTCCGGAGCATTTTCGGATGTCTTAAAGAATTCATTATCCGGAATACTGTCCATCTCCTTATAATTAAGGTAATAACTATAAAGAGGGGTAAGCATTCGTAATGTTTTTGTAATTCGAGCATACGACTGGGCTTTCCCATTCATCCAAAGTCCCAAACAATGTTCGCCTTTTTCAGTTTTTCCGGCATCAATAACAAATGTTGCATTTGTGAAACGATACCCGGGCCAAACCACCCTATTATTAACTGTAGCCTTTTCTAATAATTGTATAAACTCCCGGGCATCCGGCTTTTCCCACAATGAATCACAATCGCAGGTTGGTTTGTTATTCGGATTCTTCCGTGCATTCAACGTATCAGTTTGTGCCTGAATTGATATACATAAAATACACAGGAATACACTCAAAAAAAACACGTTCTTTTTCATAATTAAATAATCGTTAACTGAAATATTGTAAGCTTCTCATTTTTAGTACAGTTTAAAAGTAGAATAATTTTTCGTTTCAGTTATCAGTCTAAAACATTTTGTTTATGATACATGCCTGGCAATAATTTTCCAAACACTCAACCCTGATTTGCATCCCACAAACCAATACAGGCCATATACTTTGAGGTGATACCGTAATTTCAATGCATGAATAATGATCTTTTCAAATATGAGCGTAAATCTTTTTGTATGCCGGTAAAGCAAGGTATTAGTTTGTGAAGAAACAACTCAGAAAAGAAATAAATCGTAATTTGCAGCCCCTTTAGTTGACTCCGTAGCTCAGTTGGTAGAGCTACTGACTCTTAATCAGTAGGTCCAGGGTTCGAGTCCCTGCGGGGTCACAACTTGCCCGATAGTATAATGGCAGTACATCAGATTCTGGCTCTGATAGTTCTGGTTCGAGTCCAGGTCGGGTAACAAAGTTTTACTACATAGCTTTCAGCCCGTCAGCTCATTCCCCGGCAAAACCCGTTCTGATTTTGATTCGTTAAATGATTGACCCCTATCATTAAAACTCTCCTGTAACAGGGTTAATTTGCATATTCAAAAAAAGACACTATGATGTGGGGATATTGGTTAATACCTGTTTTGCTGGTGATTGCAATTTATCTTCTTGTAAAAGATAACAGTGGATTCAAGACAAGATCTACAGAAACTCCACTGGATATTTTAAAAAAAAGGTTTGCCAATGGTGAAATCGGTGCAGAAGAATACCAGGAAAAGAAAAAAATCCTGGAACAGTAACCCCGGTAAATCGCTAAAACAGCAAAAAAATTTCTGTCGGCCTGGTTTGATTTTCACGAGCCATAATCAACTTTTTTAAATTCATTCTATCACTCATCCAAAACAGGCTTACAATGCATTTACTGAAAGAATTTGGATTTTTTTTTTAAATGCACAAAGAAAATTTTTTAAAAAAACCCGACGAAAATAACAATACATAAAATACACAAAAGAGTATTCTATTTCGGTTAGTACAGATAGAAAGACGAGAAAAATTATTTACAGGGAAAAGTTTTTTTACAATTTTTAATTCAGGTTGATAGATTGGCTCCCGGCAATTAAGCGAATCATAAAATGTTCAGCCAAATCATTCAAATAAAATGCGGCTATCATGATAAGAACACTTTTAATTGCAACCCGCCACCATGAAATT
>DASSYR010000045.1:0-12017 GCA_035703165.1 Chitinophagaceae bacterium | reverse complement strand
AATCCAGGATGGAAAAGCATTTCAAACCATGATTTAAAGGATTACGGAGAGATTACAATAATAATTTTGTCTATTATTGGTTTTTTATTCTTTGTAAGATATTTCATCAATAAGCGCTTAACCTCTTTCTAAGCAACGTCTTCTCCCGAGCGAAGAGAGCAGGCAGGGACGTTGCGCCTTCGAAGCAGTACTCGGCTCGGCGTATGGCTGTGCCTACACCGTGATTTTTTTGTAGTTTGCAGCTACAAGTTATATTGTGAGGCGGCGTAGGTGCAACCTAAGCTGGGGGGGGTGGGAATAACGCCGTATATTTGTGTATAAATGGCAAATGCGTAAGAACGCACTCTAAATAAATGCAGTATTGAAAAATGAAATACTTTTTTTCTCCCTTTCTTTTAAAAAATTTACGTCATGTAAATAGAGTCGCTCTTTTTCTTTTACTCTTTTCAATATTTTCTAAAATAATTTTTGCCCAAGAGAAGCAGCCATTTTATTTTCATGTAAAAAAAATAATTGAAATCTTAGACTACACAGGCAATCCTATTTCAAAGCAAGATAAAGATGCTTTGGCAGATTTAATAAATAAGAATGCTGAAATATCTCTCATCAAAGAAATATTAGACCATTATTGTCTTTTTAAAGTTGAAATAAATCCTGAAAGCAGGGTGAAAGTAAATAGTGGGATGGCAAAACCCGAACTGCATCAAAGTGGCTGGAAAACATTTTTAGTAGAGGTAACAAACCAAGCTGGCATTACTGCTAAATTAGAAGTGGAAAGCGAACAAGCCAAAAGAACTTACGATGGTGGTGAAAAAATTTATGGATTGGCTTACGCAGGAAAAGGTTCTACTGTTACACAACAACAAATAAGAGACCGTTGGCTGGATATAAGCCTTTACACACAAAATTCTATGCTTTCAACACTTTCAGGTTTAGAAACTGAATATTTCATTATACAATTATACAGTAGAGACGCAGGAAAACGAGCTGCAAGCATTGCCTTCCATTGCGGGCAAGGCACACAAGATATTGGCCTAAGAAACAAAGCAGATATTTTATTTAACTGTTTACCTGCCCAAAAAATTAGATTAGAAATTTTAGATGAAAATAAAAAGCCTACAACTGCTTCTTTAATTATAAAAGATGAACAAGGACATGTTTATCCCAGCCAAATGAAACGCTTGGCGCCTGATTTTTTCTTTCAATCACAAATTTATCGCACTCACAACGAAACTATTGATTTGCCTATTGGTAAATACACTATCCAATACAATCGCGGACCAGAATATCTTACTAAAACAGAAACTATTAAAGTAACCAATCTCCCCAATCAAATCTTTAAAATAAATTTAGAACGCTGGATAGATCCTAACCAGTTTGGCTGGTATTCCGGCGACCACCACATTCATGCAGCAGGCTGTTCACATTATACCTCACCATCTCAAGGCGTAAACCCGGAAGATATGATGCGACACATTTTAGGTGAAGGTGTAAATGTTGGCAGTGTGCTTACCTGGGGGCCAGGCTATTATCATCAAAAACAATTTTTTGAAGGCACTGACAATAAACTCTCTACCAAAACAAATTTATTACGATATGATTTAGAGATTTCTGGTTTCCCTTCCAGTCATGCGGGACATTTGGTTTTATTAAGATTAAAAGAGCAAGATTACCCTAATACAAAAGTACTAGAAGATTGGCCCACCTATACAATTCCAATTCTTAAATGGGCAAAAGCTCAAGGTGCTATTACAGGCTATGCACATACGGGCTTAGGATTAGAAGTAAAAAATGATGCCCTACCCAATTATGAAATGCCCAACTTTGATGGTATCGGTGCTAATGAATACATTGTTGCCGTTACACAAAATTTGATTGATTTTATTTCTACAATGGATACACCACCTACATGGGAATTGAACATTTGGTATCATACTTTAAACTGTGGTTTTAGAACCAGAATAAGTGGCGAAACTGATTTCCCCTGCATGAGTGATGATAAAGTGGCACATGGAAGAAGTTATGTAAAAATAGATAAGCCGCTAAACTTTTATGATTGGGCAGAAGGACTAAAATCGGGTAGAACTTACGTTTCGGAGGGGAAAAGCCATATTATGGATTTTAAAGTGAACAATACAGAAGTGGGTACTAACAACAGCGAAGTAAATTTAGCATCTGCCGCAAAAGTAAGAATCACCGCCAAAGTTGCTGCTCTACTAGAAAAAGAAATAGACACCACCATTCATCCTTTAAACATTAGTGAAAATATTTGGACACAGAAACCTTTTTGGAATATTGAAAGAGGGAGAATTGGAAAAACCAGAACTATTGCAGTTGAATTAATTATAAATGGAGAAGTAGCAGCTGTAAAGGATATGAAGGCCGACGGCAGCATCCAGAATATCTTCTTTGAAGCAGAAATAACCAAAAGCAGTTGGGTAGCCCTGCGCATATTGCCTTCTTCTCATTCCAACCCAATATTTGTCGTAATAGATAATAAGCCTATCAGATCTAATAAAAAAAGTGTCGAATGGTGCTTGAAAGCAGTGGATGTTTGTTGGAAGCAAAAGCAAGGGAAGATCGCTGAAAAAGAAAAAGCTTCTGCCAAAAAAGACTACGAAAACGCTATCGAAGTGTATCGGAAGATACTGGAAGAGTTCCAAAAATAAAATCCCCCGCCACCAACAAAATACTTTAACATGAACGGCCTCTTCAAAATGAGAAATCTCTTTACGCCAATGCTGTTTTTTGCTTGCATTTCCTGCTCAAGCCCTTCAACTAATTCGTTTGTTATTACAAATGAGAAAGACTTTTTTCCGGAGGGAATTACAACAAACGGGCGCCTGATTTTTATCAGCAGCATAACAAAAAATAAAATCGTTCAATATGATTTCAACACAAAAAAAACAACCGACTTCATCTATTCCAATCAATACGGATTCTCATCAGGCGTAGGACTTTTTTTAAAAGATTCATTACTGTTTGCTTTAACAAATAACAAAAAGCCGGGTCTGTTTATCTTCAATATCAACAATCATACACTTATTAAAAAATATCAATTAAATGATAATCAAACTCACTTTTGGAACGACCTGGTAATAAGTAAGGAAAATCATATCTACATTACAGACTCGGAGCAAGACGAAATATTCAGAATAAAATATCCCGACGACTCCATTCAAGCTTTTTTCCAGGATTCTTCAGCCATAAAAATGCCTAACGGCATTACTTTGTCAGAAGATGATAAAAAATTATTTATTGCAAGCACTACAGCCGGATTAAGAATACTGGATTTGAAGGAGAAAAAAATTGTGAACATACCAAACGATGAAACAAAAGGCATAGATGGCATGAAGTATTTTGGAAATAAAATATATGCAATTGTC
This sequence comes from Chitinophagaceae bacterium, assembly GCA_035703165.1. GTDB lineage: Bacteria > Bacteroidota > Bacteroidia > Chitinophagales > Chitinophagaceae > AWTP1-9. The sequence goes on along the minus strand of DASSYR010000045.1, from coordinate 8,631 downwards.
AATATTTCCAGAGATGCCCAAAAACACAGACTCATTAAAATCAGTCTTACAAAAAACAATGAAGCAATAGAAAGGGTTGACACTTTGCTAAAAGCGCATCCCTTAATGAATGTGCCCACAACTATTGATATAAAGAATAATATTATTTATATTCTCGCCAATAGTCAAATGGATAACTTAAACCAGGAAGAGATGAAAGCTATCAACAAAAGCATTTTAACTGACACTTACATAATCAGATTAAAAATAAAGAACGCCAACTAATAAAAGGCTTTGTGTAAGTATCTCATCCTTTATAGCGGATACTTTCCGTCCGCAATCAATTTATCCGCAATTCTTCTTCTGGCATCTTTTGTGTTAAACGGCTCTGCTTTAGTAAAACGTTTCAAACCTAATAACATCATGCGTTGCTCATCTCCCTCGGCAAAAGCATTAACAGCATCCGTTCCATTTTTATTTATACGGGCAGCAGCATCCGTTAAATAAGTTTTCATCATATCAATCTGTATGCGGCATTCCTGTTCCCCTTTTGTCTCTGTCATTTTTATGGTTCTTAACAAAGCGCTTTCTGCATTAAATGTATCAATAGCCATATCCGCAATATTCATAAGAATTTCCTGCTCGCTCTCAATTTTCATCATTAACTTTTGAACGGCAGCGCCGGAAACCATGAGTATTGCTTTTTTAAAGTTTTGAACAAGCTTTCTTTCCTTTGCAAAAGCGCTGTCATCATCATTCCCAAAATCAGGAATGCTCATTAATTCTTTGGCGACAGCCATAGCCGGCCCCATTAAATTCAATCGCCCCTTCATAGCCCGCTTAAACGTCATGTCAAGAATAAGCAGGCGGTTAATTTCATTAGTACCTTCATAAATACGGTTAATGCGGCTGTCCCTGTAGGCCTTACTAACTATGTATTCATCGCTAAATCCGTTACCTCCGTGTATTTGCACTCCCTCGTCCACTACAAAATCCAATACTTCACTTCCATATACTTTAAGTATGGCACATTCAATGGCATATTCTTCCGCAGCGCCTAACAAAGCCTCTGCAAAAGGCTTACCGTTAGTTAACAGTTCTATTTCCTTATCGTCAATCCATTTACTGGTTCGATATAATGCAGTTTCGCTTACCCAGGTACGTATGGCCATCTCTGCAAGCTTATGTTTAATAGCGCCAAAATTGGAAATGGATGTTTTAAATTGCTCCCTTGTTTTAGCATATTCAATGGAGGTAGTTAACACCCTTTTTGCCCCGCCCACTGTGGCCGCACACAGCTTTAACCTGCCTATATTGAGAATATTAAATGCAATTACATGACCCTTACCTATTTCGCCCAATACATTTTCAACCGGAACTTTACAATCCTGAAAATACAATTGCACGGTTGAAGAACCTTTAATACCCATTTTATGCTCTTCCGGGCCCTGTGTAAAACCTTCAAAACCTCTTTCTACTATAAACCCGGTAAAATCTTTCCCATCTACCTTGGCAAATACAGTATATACATCCGCAAACCCCCCATTGGTAATCCAGCATTTTTGTCCATTTAAAATATAATATTTACCATCCTGGGAAAGTGTAGCTGTTGTTTTAGCGCCCAAAGCATCACTACCACTATTCGGTTCCGTTAGCCCGTAAGCCCCCTTCCACTCACCGGTAGCCAATTTGGGAATGTATTTTTTCTTTTGTGCTTCTGTTCCAAAATATAAAATAGGCAAAGTACCAATACCTGTATGAGCAGCTACAGCAACAGAAAACGAAAATCCTCCCCCCAGGCCTTCATTAACCAAAGTAGATGTAATAAAATCCTTACCCAATCCACCCAACTCTTCAGGAACGGAAGTGCCCAGCAAACCCTGATCACCGGCTTTTTGCATTAGTGAAGGCATAAGGCCAGGCTCTAATTTATCCACTCGCTCTATAATGGGTAATACTTCCGAGTCCAAAAAGGCAGCACACATATCTTTTACCATTTGCTGCTCCTCGTTAAACTCTTCCGGTATAAAAGTGTGTTGGGGTAAACTTTCCTTAACTATCCATTCTCCGCCTTTTAATGAGGTGGCCTGTGCAATAGCGGTGTTCATAGTTTTTAATTTAGGTTTATAAAATGTTTTTATTATTTAAGATTGTCATAAACAATTTGCAGCACATCCTTACAGGTATTAATATCTTCCACACTTACGCCTTCCAACGCTTCATTTAAAGTATTATTGGCTATTTCCATTGTTTGTGCTTCTAACTGTAAAGCCTGTTCGGTAACAAAAATTAAATTTATCCGTCTGTCGGTTTTAGAGGCAATTCGTTTTACTAACCTCAGTTTTTCAAGATTATCTACCAGTCTTGTTATACTCGGCTTGTCTCTAAAAGTAGCATTACACAATTCCTGCTGGCTTAAGCCATCCTGTTTCCATAAATGGTATAAAACACTCCATTGCTCTACCGTTATTTCTATGCCCGCTTGCTTAAAATTCTTTTGCAATCGCCTGGCAATAGCAGTAGATGCTTTACCCGTCATGAAACTGTAAATCTCCCCCCGTCTAAATTGGTTGTTTGGCATATAGTTAGTTATGCAACTATTCAAAGGTAAAAAAATTTTTTTTAAATAAAATAAATTGCCGAATTTTTGAAAATAATTAGCAATACACTAAACGGGCTTAAATAGCGTTTTTTAATAATATTTTCGGTATTTTAACATTTTTAATTTAGGTTAACTTTTTACTCTACGGCGTATCTTATGAAAATGCGTTTTTTATATTTTTCATTACTTCTGTCATTCTTTTTTTCCCCCGCAGCTATTACACAAATTGCTGATAATGAAGAAATTATAGAACCAATTGTAGATACTGTTGAATTTAATATTCCCGACATCAGGATTAAGGAAATACTGAACTTCCCCAACTATATTGAGTTTCCCGATTTGCTAAAAGGGCATGAAAACGAAGCTTTATCGTATGTAGAAAGTTTTGCCAAACGCCGTAAAGATTACCTGATCCGCACTTATAACAAAGACCTGGTTTTTAGTCAAAAAATACTGCCCATTTTTAATCAGTTTAACGTTCCATCGGAATTGAGGGTTTTAATGGCTTTAGAGTCTGCTTATAATGCCAATGCCCGTTCCCGTGCGGGGGCCGTGGGCTATTGGCAATTTATGGACAGGGTGGCGAAGGAATATGGATTAAAGGTTCCGCAGGTAAAATTTTCAAAACAAAAAACAAAAAAGGGTAAAACCAGGGTAGTGAAAAAAGTTATTGGCAAAAAGGATGATCGTAAAGATTTTTTTAAATCAACTTACGCTGCCGCCCGATATTTACACGATAGGAGAAGAGACCTTAATGATGATTGGTTATTGATTGTAGCATCCTATAATTATGGGGTAGGAAACGTGTGGAATGCAATGACCCGGTGCAAAAAAGAAAACCCTACCTTTTGGGATATCAAAGATTTATTACCTGCAGAAACCAGGAGCTATGTAATGAATTTTATAGCGTTAAATGTAATTTTTCATAATTATGAAAAATTTATTAACGACGAACTAATATACTCGGTGTTACCAGTTTATAACACATCTTACGAGATAGAAAAAAAATCTTTCTAAACTACGGCCGGTTCTGTTGCTTTATTGATTAACCACGATGACGGGTTACGATTATCTTTGTATTAATGCCGAGAATAAACCGGAATGATAGTATTAATTTTTTAAGGAAGTTAACGCCTCGCCGTATAGGGAATGCTTTAAAGGTTATTAGCAGTTATTATATCAGTCGTCTTTTAAATAAACCGATTCAGTGGGGTTATCCCATTTCCATTTCTTTTGAACCTACTACTTCTTGCAACTTGCGCTGTCCCGAATGTCCCAGCGGCTTGCGATCTTTTACCAGGCCTACAGGAATGCTTGAAAAAAGTTTTTTCGAAAAAACAATTGATGAGATTCAAAAAGAACTGTTGTATCTCATTTTCTATTTCCAGGGTGAACCGTATCTCAATCCTGAATTTTTAGATATGGTGAAATACGCATCGCAAAAAAAAATTTACACTGCTACTTCCACCAATGCCCATTTTTTGACTGATGAACTGGCAAAAAAAACAGTAGAAAGTAATTTGGATCGGTTAATTATTTCTATTGACGGTTCCACACAGGAGGTGTATGAAAAATATCGTGTGGGAGGAAATCTGGATAAAGTAATTTCCGGGGCTAAAAACATCGTAAAGTGGAGAAAAGCTTTAAAAAGCAAGAAGCCCTTTATAATATTTCAGTTTCTTGTGGTAAAACCCAATGAACATCAATTGACGGATATTAAAAACTTAGCCCGGGAAATTGGTGTGGATGATGTTTGGTTTAAAACCGCCCAGGTATATGATTATGAAAAAGATCCCAATCAATTAATCCCTTCTTTACAAAAATTCAGCCGGTATAAAAAAGACGCTCATGGCAAAATTATTCCCCGTAACAAATTAATGAATCATTGTTGGAAAATGTGGCACTCAAATGTAATTACCTGGGATGGAATGGTAGTGCCCTGCTGCTTTGATAAAGATGCCACACACCGGCTTGGCAATTTGCAAACACAATCTTTTAAGCAAATATGGAAAAACGATAATTATCATCGGTTTCGGAAAGATTTATGGGTAAGCCGAAAAAACATTGACGTTTGCAGCAATTGCAGCGAGGGGATTAAGGTGTGGGGTGATTAATTTTTGCTTTAATTACCTGCGAGTTTGTAAATTGTATTGTATAAATTGTATTGTATTAAGAATCACTATTTATGCCAAGTTTTAATAATCGCATCCGACAGGTTTTATTAATTGTTATACTTGCTTTTTTAGGTTATTTATTAAGCAGGGAGCTTTATGTTTTTCTACCGGGTTTTTTGGGCGCTGTAACCCTGTACATTCTCAGTAGAGAGTGGAATTTGTATTTAACGGAAAAAAAGGGGTGGAATAAAAAACTGGCTGCAACTGTATTATTGCTCGGGTTTTTGGTTATTATTGGTATTCCCATATATATTACCGTTAGTTTAATTACGCCTAAAATAAATTCTCTTTTTCACAATTCGCAGGAGGTAATACAAGGAGTTAAATCCGTATCTGCCAAAGTAAAAGAATGGACAGGACAGGAACTGTTTACAGACGAAAGCGTACAGGAAATTCAAAAGAGAGTAGCCAATTTTATACCTGCTTTTTTAAACAGCACCGCTGTTATAATTGGCAACCTGGGCATCATGTTGTTTGTATTTTTCTTTATGCTTACCAATGCCCGGCGTATGGAAAAATCGCTTAGTAATTTTATTCCCCTTCGGGAAGAAAATATAAACATACTGGCAGCTGAAACAAAAAATATGGTAAGAGCCAACGCCATCGGCATACCCCTTATCTCTCTTATACAAGGCGTATTTGCATTGATTGGGTATGTAATTTTTGGCGTAAAGGAGTATGTATTATGGGGATTTATAACAGGTGTGTTTGCCTTTTTTCCTGTAGTAGGCACCATGATTATATGGATACCCTTAGTAGTGTATCTGTTCTCAACGGGAAACACCGGGCAGGGAATTGGTCTTGGTATTTACAGCTTGTTAATTACCGGCAATGTAGATTATCTTGCCAGGGTAACACTGATGAGGCGCCTGGGTGATGTACACCCGTTAATAACCGTATTAGGCGTAATCGTGGGACTAAGTCTTTTTGGCTTTTGGGGATTTATTTTTGGCCCGCTGCTTTTTAGTTACTTTTTGTTGCTGTATAAAATTTATACCAGCGAGTTTGGCCCACTGCACGGTGAAAATCCCCATCATCATGGCTAATATAGTTCAATTTAAAAAAAACCATGTTTCGTAAATGTTACGTAAGTAATTTTTTTTAATAAACCCAGTTATTCATGAGTCTTCAAAAAGATATACATCAACTGCGCAATTTTAGAAATGAGAATCATAAAGCCATCGTGAATTTAATTTTTACAACAAACTGGCTATCCGAAAAAATAAAAAATTTCCTGGATAAAGAAGATATAACACTTCAGCAATATAATATACTTCGCATTTTACGCGGCAGTTTTCCCCAGCCGCTCTCTACTTTACAAATTCGGGAAAGAATGTTGGATAAAATGAGCGATACAAGTCGTATTGTTGACCGCCTGGTGATTAAAGGCTTTGCAAAAAAAACAACCTGTAAGGCGGATAAACGTTTAGTGGACGTTTTAATAACAGACAAGGGACGAAAACTATTGGGAAAGCTGGATGCAAAAAGCGATAATATGGATAGTATAATAGCCCGACTTTCTGAAAAAGAAACAAAAACACTGAATAAGCTGCTTGATAAAGCAAGGGGTTCAATACGATAAACAAAAAGCAATAACAATTTTGCGGTTTATGAAGTTTTTTAAAAAAGTTTTCTTCCTGCTTGTTTTTTTTATCCCCTATTGTGTTACTGCTCAAACCACAAGCGAGTTTCGTGCTGTATGGATTGCTTCGGTTGACAATATTGACTGGCCGTCTAAACAGGCTGTTGGAAATGTTGAATTACAGAAAAAAGAATTTATTGATATACTGGAAATGCACAAACGCAATGGGATGAACGCGGTGATTGTGCAGATACGTCCCGCAACAGATGCTTTATATCCATCTCAATATGAACCGTGGAGTGAGTGGCTAACCGGAAAACAGGGACGCCCACCAATACCTTATTACAATCCTCTTGAATTTATGATTAGCGAAACGCATAAACGGGGAATGCAATTTCATGCCTGGTGTAACCCGTACAGGGCTGAATTTAAAATCGGGCTTTCTTCCATAAGCCCGTCACACATCACCAAAATTCACCCGGAATGGTTTTTGGTGTACGGCGATAAAAAATATTTTGATCCGGGCAATAAGGAAGCACAGCAGTTTGTAAATACAATTATTAAAGATGTGGTACAGCATTATGCGGTAGATGCTATTCATTTTGATGACTATTTTTATCCCTATCGAATAAGTGGCCAGGAATTTCCCGACTCGGTTTCTTTTAAAAAAAACAACAATGGGTTAAGCAGGGATGAATGGCGCAGGAGTAATGTTGATTCAATTATTGTATTACTCGGAAAAACAATTAAGTCTGCTAATCCCAAATGTCAATTTGGAATTTCCCCTTTTGGAGTTTGGCGAAATAAAGATAAAGACCCCGATGGAAGTGATACAAAAGCCGGCCAAACAAATTACGACGACTTGTATGCAGATATATTGCTGTGGTTAAAAAATGACTGGATTGATTATGTAGCGCCACAATTATATTGGGAGTTTGGTCATAAAGCGGCTCCTTTTGAAGTATTGGTTGACTGGTGGAATAATCATACTTATGGAAAGCCTTGTTATATTGGATTGGGCATTTACCGTGTGGGCACCAACGATGCCTGGAAGGATAAAACTCAATTACCCCGACAAATTGAACTGTTGCGCACCAAGCCTAATATCAAAGGAATGATATTTTTCAGCAGCAAGTCATTCGCTGATAACCCTAATGGGTGGAATGACAGTTTGCAACAAAACTACTTCAGGTTTCCCGCTAAAATTCCAACAGTAGAATGACTGGCAAACTAAAAAATCAATTTAGTTACCTTTGCATTCATTAATAAAATAAACAAATCAATATGCCAGGTTTTGAACTATGGGGCGCCGAAGAACGCAAAGAAGTAAATGATGTATTAGAAACAGGTATCCTGATGCGTTACGGATTTGATGCGCAAAGAAAAGGGATATGGAAAAGTAAAGAGCTGGAAGAAAATATTTGTAAAACCTTTGGTTGTAAATATGCTCATTTGGTAAGTAGCGGAACCGCAGCGCTTACTTCTGCCCTTTGCTCGCTAAATATTGGTGCCGGCGATGAAGTAATTATGCCATCTTTTACGTTTGTAGCGAGTTTTGAAGCTGTATTAAGTGTTGGGGCCATCCCTGTATTGGTAGATATTGATGAAACGCTGACGTTAAACCCCGAAGCTGTTCGCAAAGCCATTACTTCTAAAACAAAATGTGTTATGCCGGTACACATGTGCGGCAGCATGGCGCAGATGGATGCTTTGCAGTCTATATGCAAAGAACATAATTTATTATTGCTGGAAGATGCCTGCCAGAGTATTGGCGCTTCTTATAAAGGAAAAATGCTGGGAACAATTGGAGATGCGGGAACTTTTTCTTTTGACTTTGTAAAAACAATAACCTGCGCTGAGGGGGGTGTGGTAATGACGAATAATAAAGAGGTATATATAAATAGCGATGGGTTTAGTGATCACGGACACGACCACAAGGGTATTGACAGGGGCGCAGATTTACACCCTTTTATTGGCTACAATTTTCGGATTAGTGAATTACACGCTGCTGTTGGCCTGGCGCAAATAAAAAAATTAAGCTCCTTCCTGGCTATTCAAAAAAGAAATCATGCGCAATTAAAAAATATCTTAAGCCGGGTACCCGAAGTTTCTTTTCGTGTTATTCCCGATCCGGAGGGAGACAGTTGTACTTTTTTAAGCTGGTTTTTACCAACAGAAGATATTACACGGTCTGTGGTATCTGAATTAAAAGAACAGGGAATACTGGCGGGAAATTTTTATTGGTACGACAATAACTGGCATTACATCCGCAAGTGGGATCATTTAAAAAATTC
>DASSYR010000046.1:0-148471 GCA_035703165.1 Chitinophagaceae bacterium | reverse complement strand
TCGAGGCGTTTTAAAAGGCTTTTTGTTTTTTGGTTATTGGGTTTAAAGTCGGGGAGTTCGTCGTTGCTGTTGCTGCTGTATTGGTTTATTTTGTCTTTTAGTTTGTTGAGTTGGGTTTGGGCTTGCTGCATTTGTTGTTGTATGTATTGCCGGGGGTTTATTCCTGTTCCGGTAAACTGGTTTTGTACCAGGTTTTGTATATCGGCTCTGGTTTGCAGGCCGGCAAGACTGGAACCCCCTCCAACTCCCCCAAAGGGGGAGAGTCCATCATCGGGCATACGGAATAAACTGGCGAGCAGGCTGTTCTTTTTCATGAATTGTTGAAAGGTGGATAGTTTATTCAGTTGGGCGAGGGCTTTCTTTTCTATTTTCCGGGGGTCTTTGAGTATTTGTTTGTATTCGTTTATTTGTGCCTGGTAGTAGTACACTTGTTTGTTTAGTTTTTTTAATTCTTTGGCGAATCCGAATTTGCTGAGTTGTTCTTTTAATTGGTCTCGTCGTTGTTTCAGGTATTGTTTTATTTCTGTGGCGCTTTGCAGTTTGCTTTGCATGTTTTGCAGTTGGGCAAGGGTGGTGTTGATTTTTTCTTTTTGGGGTATCTGGTTTGTGTATTTGTCTAAAAATTTCAGTGTGGTGATTTGGCTGTCGAGGGCGGGTATGTATTCTTTAATGTTGCCGGGGGTCAGGGCCTGGGCTTTTTTTAGTTTGGCTTGCAGACTGGCTATTTGTTGTTTGCTACCGGCAAAGATTTTTTTGGCGGCGAGGCTGTCTATTTTAAAGAGTTTGTGGTAAAGTTTTTCTTCCTGCCGGCTGAATTGTTTAAGGGCTTTTTGGGTCTTGCGGGTGATGTTGTTTTCTACCTGGCTGGCTTTGCGAAGGGTTGCCTGGTAGTAGCGGGGGGGAATTTTTGCCTGGGATAGCAACAGGCTGTCGCTTAGCTGGCTATACAAAACCTGGCTTATAAGGCTCGTCATCAACAGGAATAAGATTGTCTTCAAAGGGTTTAAATTGATAATAAGGGTACGATTCGTTTGTTACGCAGAGTTAGTACTTTTTTCCAAACCAAAAAAAAATATTTATCCTGATTTTTGTCAGGTTCCTACAAGATTTTTGTCAGAGCTGTTTTTGGAACCGTTTTATTTTTTTTATAATACAGCCATTAATAAAGAAGTGAACCCAGGGTAAAGAATTTATAAATTCATGAATTAAAACGAAAGTATCCTTTTGAAAAAAAGAGACTTAAATATTAAAAAATAACTGCAGGCTGTTTAGTAGTGCCTTCAGGAAGCATATTTACTCTGCCTGCTTTATATAAAAAATAAATTATAAAATAGTTTAATAACATCCTTGGCTATATGTTCTACTTATTATGGATGTTAATATCTAAATAAGAAAGGAGGGAAATTATATCAACAGGAGAAAACCATGTAGTGGAGGTATCTTTTTTAAACCATGTCATTTGCCGTTTGGCATAATTACGAGTATTTTTTTTAATAAGCTCCACAGCCTGTTCCAACGAAATGTTTTCTTCTAAATAATCAAACAGCTCTGTATATCCCACTGTTTGCAGTGCATTCAAATGCCGGAATAATCGCAAGCCCTCCGCTTCCTCTAACAAGCCTTGTCGCATCATCTCATCTACCCGGTAATGAATGTTATGATATAAATCTTCTTTGGGTAACTGTAGTCCCACTTTAATAATATCAAAATCTCTTACTATTTTATTTTTTGTATGGTATTCTTTTATTGATTTACCGGTTGAAAGTTTTACTTCCAATGCCCTCATTAATCGCTGGGGGTTTTGTATTTCACCTGATGCAAAATATAAAGGATCTGCTTCCTTAACTTGCTGTTGCAACCATGCTAACCCGTTTTGCCGGTAAGCCTCTGTTATTTGATCACGTAACCCGGGTTTACTATCGGGTATTATATCCATGCCATTACAAAATGCATTTATATACAGCCCTGTGCCACCAACTAAAACAGCTATGTCATTTTTTTGAAAAATTTTTTCAACGGCGCTTAGTGCATACGATTCAAATATTGCAGCATTTACTTCCTGGTGTATAGAATGGGAATTAATAAAAAAATGGGGAACCCGGGCTAATTGTTCCGGAGAAGGTTTTGCCACACCAATTGAAATTTCTTTATAACACTGGCGTGAATCGGCTGAAATGATTTGTGAGTTGTATTTGAGTGCAACTTCAACAGCAACCGCTGTTTTACCCACGGCTGTCGGGCCAAGAATCACAATGCAGGTTTTCCTCATACTTATTTGTTCGGGCTTGTAAAGAGCCCGGTCAAAAACTATATTAATTAAAGCGAATCTTCTTCAAATTCATCGCCACTTTCTTCTTCACTCAAAGAATTTTCATCCCCCTCCTCTCCTTCTTCGCTAAATCCTTCTGCGCCTTTACTCAAATCGTATTTTTCTTCCATCTCGGCCAACTTATCTTCTATTAAGCCTTTTGTGCCGTATTGGCTTGGGGCGATACCTTCTTTACGTACTGTGGCGGGATAATTTATTTTGCCCGACTCTTCTTTGGATACATTAATCAGCTCAACCCCAAAAGTCCAGTTTTTGTTAAAATCATATACATAAACAAATTTCTGGTTGGGATCCCTGATTTCGGAAGCAATGGTAGTTTCATTCATCAATAAAGGTTCTGCGGCATATTCTTTATCATATTTTTCTAATGTAATTTCCCTTCCCCATTGCCATTTATCATTGCTTCTGTAAAATGTTGCTTTGTGTTTATTATCAAACTCAAATGATTTTAAAATAGCTTCATGAAGCTCTTTAAAATTTTGAGTATGCTTTATTGAAATATCACGATAAACCGCATCATCTTCTTCCCAATAAATCCTGAATTTTAATACTGCCATTGTTTTTCCCTTAATAATTAAACAAAAATAACGCTTTTACTTAACAGGTCGAAGTTTTAACTCCTTTGCTTTTTCAAGCATAAAATTAAATGCCGCTTCATAATTATTAGGTATAATACCATCTAATATAGCCTCCCGTATTGCATTTTTTATATCACCCACTGTTTTAGATGGTGACAAACCAAAAGTTTCCATAATAAATTCTCCGCTGATTGGGGGCTGCCAGTTGCGTAAATGATCTTTTTCCTCCACTTCTTTGCAGCGCTGACGAACCATTTCAAAATTTTCGAGAAATTGTTTTACTTTAATTTTATTTTTGGAAGTAATATCAGCTTCGCACAAAGACATTAGCGAATCAAAGTCTTTGCCGGAATCAAATAACAAACGCCGGATAGCAGAATCGGTAATATTTTCTTTTGTTAAGCTAATGGGGCGCAAATGCAATTCCACCATCTTTCTAACAAATTTCATTTCTTCGTGTAAGGGGAGTTTTAACCTGGAGAATATTTTAGGCACCATTCTTCCACCCACTACTTCGTGCCCGTGAAATGTCCATCCATGTCCTGCTTCAAATCGTTTGGTAGCCGGCTTCCCTATGTCGTGTAAAATGGCGGCCCAACGTAACCATAAGTCATTGCTCTTGCCACAAACGTTATCCAACACCTGCAGCGTATGGTAAAAATTATCCTTGTGACCTTTTCCATCAATATATTCTGCTCCTGCCAAATCAACCATTTGGGGAAATATTGTTTTAAGCAGTCCGCATTTATACAACAATTCAAACCCGACAGAGGGTTTGGGAGATAAAATAATTTTATTTAATTCATCAGTTATCCTTTCTTGTGAAACAATTTTAATTCGTTCTGCTCCTTCTTTAATTGCATGAAATGTCTCATTTGAAATAACAAAATTTAATTGAGTAGCAAACCGGATTGCTCTCATCATCCTCAAAGGATCATCGCTAAAAGTTTGTAAGGGTTCAAGCGGTGTTTTGATAATTTTATTTTCCAAATCACTTATTCCATTAAAGGGATCAATCAAATTGCCAAAGTCTTCCTCATTTAAACTGATGGCCATTGCATTTATAGTAAAGTCCCGCCTGTTTTGATCATCTTTTAATGTTCCCGCTTCTATTTCCGGCTTACGACTATTGTATTGATAGCTTTCCTTTCTGGCTCCTACAAACTCTATTTCGTATCCTTCCACTTTTATTTGTGCGGTGCCAAAAGTTTTAAAAAAGTTCACGGCAGGTAGCGGGGTAAACAATTCAGCTACTGCATGCGCAAGCACAATACCATCGCCTATGCATACAACATCCATATCTTTTACATCTCTGCCCAAAATTTTGTCTCTAACAAAACCACCTACCAGGTAAGCAGGCATGCCCAACCGGTTTGCAGCAAAGGCAATTTTATGTAAAAGAAAAAGCTCCTTATCGTTACAATGAATAAACATAACCTTGCAAATATACAGTTGCCTTTTCAGATGATATTGAGGGAAAGGTTATTTAATATATTGAAGCTTGCCTAAATGTATTAATGCCATGTAGCAGGCATTGGCATGAAGTGATTGGATGATTTTATTTTGGTTAAGCATTTGAATTATTTCATCAAAGGATAGCATTTGTATTTCAATCTCTTCATTTATCTCAAAGTTTTGTATCCCTTTTATGTGGGAGCCTGTTGCCACAAAAACATCTGTAAAATTGTTTAAGATACCCGGATTGCCTGCAATTTTTCCCAACTGTTTGTAGTTATCAAAAACATATCCTGTTTCTTCTTCCAATTCTCTTTGGGCTGCTGCTATGCCGGTTTCGTTATTATCAACAAACCCACCGGGAAGCTCCCATGAAATTTGTTTTACCGGATGACGATATTGCTTTATCATTAACACTTTATCATCAACCACCGGGAAAATGACAACGGAAGGCGGTAATTCCACAACATAATAAGCTGGTATTAGATGTCCATCGGAACGCTGGCAAACATCTTTACGGGCAATAAAATAAGGAGGATGTTGATATAAATATTCTGAAGATAAAATTTTCCATTGCATAAATTATTCATTTAAACAAACACTTAAAATTACTCCTAACTGTGCATTAAGGAGCAGTTAAAAATCACTACTCCCAACACACCTACACCGGCATAAAAAACCAGCTAACGCATCTCATTATTAAAGCAATTTGACAAAAATAATTCTCTTAGTACTTTTTGTCAGTATTTGTTTGCAAAAAAAGGTAAAGGGGCTGACGGAATTAAGTCGTATTTAATTTTAATATTCAACAAGTGTTTTATTAAGGATAATTGCACTTCATCTGCTATGTTTGCAAAAAAATTGACGTATGGAATTAAAACAGCTCATCCTGGAAGCCTGGGGCAATCGTGATTTATTAAAGGAAAATAAGTATAGTGATGCCGTAAGGTCAGTAATTGAAGAGGTTGATAAGGGAAGGCTTCGTACGGCCACACCTACTGATACGGGCTGGCAGGTAAATGAATGGGTTAAACAAGCTATTCTGCTGTATTTTAATATTCAGCAAATGCAAACCTGGGATGTAGCTCCATTTGAGTTTTATGATAAAATGTTGTTGAAAAAAAATTATAAAGAATTAGGTGTTCGTGCCGTACCTCATGCAGTAGCCAGGTATGGTGCCTACTTAGCTAAAAATGTGGTTCTAATGCCTTCGTATGTAAACATCGGGGCTTATGTAGATGAGGGTACGATGGTGGATACATGGGCTACTGTTGGCAGTTGTGCACAAATAGGCAAGGGTGTGCATCTTAGCGGTGGTGTGGGTATTGGCGGAGTACTGGAGCCTTTGCAGGCCAGCCCGGTAATTATTGAAGACGGATGTTTTATTGGTAGTCGTTGTATTGTGGTGGAAGGCGTAGTTGTAGAAAAAGAGGCTGTACTGGGAGCTAATGTTGTATTAACTCAATCTACTAAAATTATAGATGTAAGCGGGGATAAACCCATTGAAATGAAAGGACGAATTCCTGCGAGAAGTGTGGTAATACCGGGTTCTTACACAAAAAAATTCCCTGCCGGTGAATATGGAGTGGGCTGTGCACTAATTATTGGCAAACGCAAACCAAGCACTGATTTAAAAACAAGTTTAAATGATGCGTTAAGGGATTTTAATATAAGTGTATAAAATATTAACTGGTATTTTATTTAACCGTTAATGTTTTTATCACTTCGTTTATGCTAATGCCGGATGAACATTTAAAATGCCCCTGTGGACATGCTTTGTGTCCGTGCAAACCGCAAGGCCGGCAAGCCAGCTTTTCTTTGGTTTCTATAACAAACGAAATGTCAGACAAAGGTCCAAAGCCGAAATATGGCATTGTAGAACAATAAATAGCAGTAACGGGAGCGTTTACTGCCGAGGCTATATGTAGGGGTGCAGAATCGTTTACATAATTCATCATAGCACCTTTCATAAGGGCTGCGGACTCTAAAAAAGACAGACGGCCACAAAGATTTTCTGTTGCTTTATGTACTGATGAATGAATAATTTTGTTACAAAGTTCGCTGTCATTTCCCGCTCCTAATAAATACACTTTTATGGCAGGATTAAGATTGTTCAATAACTCAATCCATTTTTCAACAGCCCATTGCTTTGTAAACCAAACGGAAGCCGGGGCCAAACAGATGTAGGGTTGTTGTTGTAAAGATTTTATTTTTTCAATGTCTGCATCCGAGGGATATAATTTAGGCTTTATCCTTTTCTCATCCGTAAGGGAAGCAACTAATAAGTTATTTCTGTCCACTTCATGTAAATCGTTTTCGTTACTACTACTAATAATATGTTTTACCTTTTTTGTAAAAAAAAGAGATAACGGGTTTTTATTAAACCCAATTTTGTGTCGTGCACCGGAACAGGTGGTAACCAAACCTGAAGTAATAAACCGATGCAGGTTAATAATGTAATCGTATTTATTACTGCGTACCTTGTGTATAATTTGAAGCAGGTTGCGGAATTTTGCCTGTTTTTTGTTCCAAATCAATACCTCACTAATATGTGGATTATTTAACAACAGGCTTTCATTACCTTTTCGAAGCAGAAAATCAATTTCCGCACCCGGATAATGTTGTGCAAGCTTTTCTATTACAGCAGTTGCCAGGATAACGTCGCCGATAAAAGCCGTTTGTATAATCAATATTTTCATAATAAAACAGCAAAAATAGCGAGGAAAGGATGATAAACAGGCAGCTTATTTTTGTGAAACCTGTATATTTGCAGCCCCGAACACGAAGAAAGTTCAAGAGGTTGAAAAGGTTTAAGAGGGTCAAAAAGTTGACTATAGTCTTTTAAACGTACTAAATCTTCGGAATTTTTCGAAACCTTCAAAAGCCCAGATGGCGAAATTGGTAGACGCACTGTGTTCAGGTCGCAGCGTCCGCAAGGATGTGCTGGTTCGAATCCAGTTCTGGGCACCAAAGTGGACAAATCGAAAATTGATTCGGTTTGTCCATTTTCATTTTGACTGAAACCCTTGCCCATACTGTATATTAGCCGAACGGCTTCATTTAATCTGGCGGTTCGATATTGAAATCCGTCAAAAACGAGTTTTTCGGGGAATATCGAACCGATAATCTCTCTTTTGGCTTTATTATTAGCCTTTTCGTATAATTTATCTAAGGATGTTAATGTTGCTAAAGCCTTATTGAGTAAGGGTTCTATGCTTTTGCCTTCCTGCGATAATTCTATCAGTTTTGATTCAAGCCCGGTAATTTTCTTTTCATAATCGGATTTTATTGACCTGTATTCTGACGGCTCAATCTCGTTTGCCAAAAGTAATTTACGGGCATTTGTAAGCTCCGTATTGGCTTTTTCCAAAGCATCTTTTACTTGCTTTAGGTCTTCCCGTTGTGATTTTGTTTGGGCTTTAAATTCTTCCTGCAAAACAACTTTATAAACTTCAGTCATACCCGGTTTAGGGACTAATTTTTTAAGCTCACTTGAAAATAACTGGTTTGCATTTTCTGCTTTGAATCTTGCTCCACAGGATGATATACAATGATAATAATAGTACCGCCCATTCCTTCCTTTTGATGCGCTGCCAGTAAGTAACTTGCCGCATTTAGGACAGATAAGATAGCCTCTTAGTTGCAGTTCCTCCATGCTGCCTACTTTTGCACGGTATGTCCTTTTCTTGCCATTTAAATAATCCTGCACATCATAAAAAAGTGCTTCTGAAATTATGGGCTGATGCAAACCTTGTACATGCCGTGATTCTTCTTCTTTGTAGCCAGATAAATAAATGCGGCCACAATAAACAGGATTTCGCAACAGATTCCAGAAATTAGCCTTACAACATTTTACTCCTTTTGCAAAGGCCTGTTTCATTATTTGTTCAACATTCAACTGACCTTGTGCCAATGTTTCAAAAACCCATTTCATAATACTTGCTTCTGGTTCTACTGGAGCAATGTATTTTTTACCGTCCTCTGTTATTTTATTTGCATAGCCAACTGGTGCAACTCCCATCCATCTGCCTTCTTTCTTTGCCTTTCTCATTCCAAGTAAAACATTCAACGCCCTGCGGTCATTCTCAACTTCCGGGGCTGCTAAATAAAATGCCAGCATCAATTTATTTTCGGGTACTGCTAAATCCAATGGCTGTTCAATTGCCTGGGGTTCTACACCCAGCTTGCGAAGAATATTTATCATCTGGTACGCATCACCTGCATTACGACTAAACCTGTCCCATTTAGAAAATAAAACAAAATCAACTACATTTTTCTTCTTCTTTAAGTCAAACAACAAACCATTCCACTTAGGACGGTTAAACGTCTTTGCAGAATGGTCTTCAAAAATTACCTGCCTAACTTTTATCTGGTTGTTTTCGCAATACTTCCTTAAACGTTCCTCCTGGTCCCGTTGTGAGTAACCTTTATCGGCCTGCTCATCTGTACTCACCCGGATGTATAAATCTGCTGTCATGTGCCTCTGTTTTGCGTTAATGATAACTTAGCAAATTTAAACATAAAGTCGAGTATCAGGACAGCCTGCTCCAATGAGATATGCACATTATGCCTCTTTAAAATTTCAATTACCTGTTCCGGTTTCACACTTGCCATATCACACCTCCTCTTATTGAAATTTGGTTTATTATTATGTTTTCATTTCTATATTTTTCAAGTGAATTACACTTGCCTCAAACTGATTGGAACAAGGTTCATAAATTATATAACCATATTCCTGTAGCTGATTTATACATTTGTTGTAGGTCTGCCGGGCATTTATTTTGGCGGCCTTCATAATTAAAGCTCTCTCGATTTTCACTGGATTATTTCCACCAGTAACATTCCATTGCTGCAGTAGCGCCATGTAAATGCTGATATGCGAAGCGCCGATACGGGTATCGGCAGCTATAGCAGAATAAAAGCCTGTTAGTGGTGGAAAGATGTCCATACTGTTTAATCCTGGTTAACTCTGTTTCGTTTTCCTTTGCCGGCAATTCGCTTTTTCTTCAGTAGTCCGCTACTTGAGGTACCATTAGATTCTTCTGGAATTGATTCATCACCACTATCAGATTGCTTTTTTTTAAGCTGCAACTGTTTTTCCATGTATTTGTTTTGCAGAAAGCGGTAAGCCTCATCTGTTGTTATACCACCGCCATCTTCAGAAATATAAAACCGCTGGTTAACATCTTCTTTATTCTTAACAAGTGGGATTGAGCCAACTATTTCCTGATGCAACGTACCCGCCCAAAACTTTTGTTTCAATGTAGATGCAATAACTTTTCCCGGTTCTGATTTTTCAAGTATGGAAAGGCTTTCAATTATACCTGAAATTCTCGATTCTGTTTCCCATGTTGATTTGTCTTCAGCGTTCCATGATTTTTTATCATCAAGGCTGAATGCTTTTTTCCAGTCAATAGCCACCATCTGTTTTTCTAATTCTGCAGGGTTTACTCCATCAACAGGCAAGGCTAAACCGCCGTTTGCTTTTTGCAGCGTTACATCATAGTATTGCAGCAGATAGTTATCAGTTTTTTGTAACAGTTCAAAATACAAACTGAAAAGCATTACATCTTTTTCTTTAATCACTCTTTGCAGCAGATAAAAATTAGCAGGTTTAAAACAGATTCGTTTTAACAGCAGGCTACCTGCATCGTGAAAGCCAAGCACCTCTAACTGCTTACTCAGTTCCGATATATTCTGGATATTCATTGCACAATATTTGATAATTATTGAAATGATTTAGGGATGCACTATGACACCCCCAAACCTTTACCTTTACTTTCTCTTTTTTTAGGCAGCAGGCTCTGTCCATTTTTTTTCTCCAGCTTTTCCTTTTCAGCCTTCGGCTCCTGTTTCAACTCTTTTTTTTTATCATTTTCCTGGCCTGCCTTTACTTCTTTGCTGCCTTTATCAATGCCGGATTTGTATTGCTCCAGCGATTCTTTGGCAACCATCTTCATGTTTGAATCGTACATCGTAACTTTTTTATACTGTGGGTCAGCTTCCATAAACATCTTATGGCTGTTACCGTCTTTTTCAATAGTTACCGATTGTACATTTCCTTTTTCCAATGATTGCATCAGCGCCTTTGCTTTTTCAGGGTCGTTCAATTCTGCTACTGCAAATTTTTTCACGGCAGCTTTCAAATCATAGCCATAGTTTTCATGGAACTGCTTTACTTCAAAATTGTTGTTCTTGTCTTTGTTTTCAAAGTCAAGCTGTATCCAGGCTTTATATGGCTGGCCTTCTTTGGTGGTAAGGTCTTTGTGAACGGCACGGCCATCCAGCAGGTTGTATGCTTCTTTTGCTGTTACACCTTTCCCTTTGTTCAGGTAAAATGTTTGCTCATTTTTCTCGCCATTGCTTTTTTCCAATGAAGCATTGTAATTGTTGAAAAAGTACATGTCCGTAGAATCGGACTTTCGGAAATTGAGTGTGGCCTCAAATGGTTTCTTGTTAATTTCTGCTTTGAAGTGCAATTGAAATTCTCCTTTGCCTTCACCCATGTTTCTTTCCAACTCTGCTTTAAGTGTTTCACCAAAGCCCATGTATTTGATGTTATCCGTCAAATACTGAAGATTTTCACTGTTCATAAAATTTGTTTTTAATTGTTTATCGAATAATGATAATTGCTGTGATTCAAAATGGTCAATCAGTGCATCGGTAAATGCGTTGCCATCTTTATTATATAATCCATTTGCATCAGGGTCCAGATTTAATTGACGACTTAATTTTTCACCATAGGGTATTTGTGCAAGTACATCCCGAATTGAATTAATGCGAAGAACAGCATAGTTATCTCTGTCGCTGATACTATTCTCTGCAAAATCATCCGCTTCATTTTTAGTTTTAAAAAAGTAAACATCGCTTTTGTCTATAAAGTATAAACTGTTATTGTACACCATATAATTCTCACCTTTTAACAGGGCAATATTCACCAGGCCAAGCACCTCATCAGCTATGGGATGTTCATTGTTCATTCGTTTAGTTTCTTTAATCCATTTATATGCTTCTTTTGCATGTATTAACCCTCCGGCTGCCTCATCCACTTTAAGTAATAATTCGTGTTTTGCTTTTAACTGGTTCCCATCCTTTAAGTACTTTGCATATTCACTTTCAGGCCAATACTTAACCATCAAAAGAGAAGCTAAATTCTTTCCAGTTTCTCCGGTATTAAATACCTTCATCAAGTCAGCCTCTAAATTTTGCAGAAATGAAGAATCGTTTTTTTTGACTATTCCAGAGTAATAATTATTGTATATTTTTTCAGCTCTTGCAAATCTTCGTTCCAATTCTTCAATGCCAATCCCCGATATTGTTGCTTTCTGCAAGGCAATAGATGTTTTAACCAAATAATAACCCTTAAATTTCCATTCATCATTATTCTTTCCAAAATCGAGTGTGTACATCAACTGCTCATTTCCTCTCTTTATAAACATATATGCTTCAAACTTTTCATTACCAGCCTTAACATAATCTTCTACTTGATTAAAGGTGCTTGAAAAGCCAAGTCTATGTAATTGCCTCTTCAAGGCTTTAAGATTCTGTTGCGACATTGTATCATTTTAAATCAGGCAATACAATAGCTTTCATTATATCTTTATTGTGAACCTTTAACAAAAAATGCCTGCCGCCATTCTTCTCCATCATTTGAATAGCTAAATACTTTTTATCAGGAATAGTAAACTTTTCAAGTGCCGCCACAAATACAGTACTGTTGCTCCCTTTTACTTTGCTATAATTTCCAGTAATGTGCAGGGGCTTTTGTTCAGACTCCTGAACTGCAGTTCTTTTGCTTCTTTTCTTGTCCTTAATAGAAAAGCGAAGAAGGTCCACATCATAATCAACAGTTCCATCATTGTTGATATATACCTGAAAATAAATTGTATTGTCTTTGATGTATATACCTTTTACACTTGCCTTCATGTTGTATTTTTTGTCCTTTAATTTTTTTATGGTTCGTTCATTATCCATAATCATGTTTGCATAAGAGCTGATGGCCGCTGTTCTGTTTACCGGCAAATAAAGCACCCAAACCGAAGGTTTGTTATCGTAGGTAACCGTAAAGGCATATACGCTGCCGTCATCTGTAACAACACTAAGGTTTGTTTCACTAAAGTCTTTTTCGGCTGCTTTAACTAATAAAATTTCCGGAGCTTCTTTTACTTGCTGTGCAAGCACAGAAGAGGTGCCCCTGTCAACATGTTTAATAGCAAATGGAAATACAAGGCTTGTGGTTTTATCTGTTGTGATGCTCAGTTTTGTTTGTGCCACTGCAGAAACGAATAACCACACTACACAAATCATACACACTAATCGTCTCATCGTTTTAAATTTTATTTGTTATTAATCAGATTCGGAATTCTTGTCCTTCAGTAAAACTTTGTAACCCTCTTTAACCATAACTTTAACCTGTTTTACTTTCCGGCTCATCAAACTTTTTACCGTATTGATGCCAGCAGCGGCGGCTTGTGCTTTTAAAGAAGGGTCAAGAGTGGTTAGTTCCATTAATTGCAGACTGTTATCAGCGGAGTTCTTCGCTACATCCCGGCTGATGGAACCAGGAATGTAAATGCCAGGTAAACCATCCAAATCGTAGAGTTCCATTTTAACAGGGAATAGTTGATTTTTGTAACGGATGGAGTTTATTTCTGCTTCGAGCCGCTCATTGTTTAATGATGCAATTCCGTTAACAGGTGTTCCTTTCGGGATGAGAACACCATTTATAAAAACATCAGTAGAAAGCCGTAATTGAATAACAGCGCCGTTTACTAATGACTGATTACTGTGTACCACCGCCGCAATAGCAAATCCTTCAATTGTTTCTTCACTCTCTTTTGTTACTCCGTAGAATTGATTGCTGGTGTTTTGTTTTTTCTCCATCGTATCAATAAGCGTTACATTCGCCAGTTTGGGTGAAGTGGTTACAGCAAATACCACCTGCTTATGTTGCAAAGATTTTTCTTTGAGTTTATCCTTTACCCGTTGCGGATGCTGTATGTCTAATATCCTCTCCAGAGTTCCATTGAGTTGCTGCATTTCAGGGTCACCGGTATTGGTTTTATCCATAGTTAACATCATGTTTTCAAGTCTGTCCACTTCGTTAGAAAATTCATCACCCTGATTGGGCAATGAACTTTCTTCAACATTTGTGTTTTCAGTTTCAGGTTGTTTATTGATTTCCTTTTGTAATAATGCTAATTTTTGCAGCAACTTTTGTTCAGGGTTATTTTCAGCTATTTCATAAGGTGATGAATTGAGACGCTGATTATATTTTGAAGCCGAGTTTTGAGTAAGCAATTCCAATTCATTCACTGGTATGTAACCCGTATCTTGTTTTTGCTGGTAATACGGGTCAGTCCGCATCCATTCTTCCAACTTTGCCGAATCTTTATCAGCCTTATCATAAAAACTAAGTTTATCAGTAAGGTTTTCATCTTTCATTTTAGCATCGGGAAGGTTAAGGTTTAATCCTTTTTGTTCGTTTGCAAGAACAGGTTCATTACCTTTTCCTCCACCTAATGCCCAAAACGCCATTGTGAGAAATGGTATTACCAGCAGCGGTAACACCAGCATCATTTTTCTTTTCCGCAGGAAGGCCTGCGACCTTTGCACACTGCTCATACACTTCATTTTTGTTTTTGTGATAAATAGATTTGTTCCAGCACCTGCACACTATCCATCAAACCCGGCCGGGCTTGCAGAATGCTGTCGTATTCATTCGTTCTGTTCAATTTTAAACTATCCATGTATTTTCTAAAATCCTGTATTTGTAAATAAGTTTGTTCATCTATAGTTGCCTCCGGCATTATGGTTTCATCTCCCGATTTATTAAAGTGCTTTGGAATATCCATTTGCTGTATCTCTAAAGCTTTCTGCTTTCTTTCAGGACTGAAAACACTGTTTACAATAAGATAAATACTGTAGCCACCTGCAGAAACGCAGAAAAATATCAGTAGTAGTTTTAATCGTTTAAAATCTGTGTTCATAAATATCCTGTTCATATTATCTGCAAATAGTTGTTGTGCTTTAATGCCGACACCGGCAATTTTGCCGGCCACTTTATCAGATACGGTAGTTTTATCATCTGACTGAACCTCTTTCTTTTTCTTCTTGAACAACCACATACTACCTGTTTTGAATGTTGATGTCAGTATTCTCCAACGTCCGCCATTTTTCAATTAAAAAGCCATGTGAATTATTATCACTACGGGAAACATTTCTCAGGTATCCTTCGGTAATCAGATTCCTGGTTACAATGGTGGTGGGCCGAATAATTTTCTGTTCCCCTTTATACCTGAAATAAAACGGATACACATCTGTATTAATAATGATGCTATCCATTGTGATTTCCTGACTGATGTTGCCCGATATGAGGTTTGAATAATACCCATTCTCTTTCAGGTTATCGTATTGTTGTTTTGCCGAATTGTCTGCCAGGTATAATGCTTTTGTAATGTTGGCCTGAATAACTTTATCATCAGGGTCAAGAGAAAAGAAGAAATGATGAAACATTTTTACATGGTCTTTTGCTTCCACTGGAATATTATCTTTCCTGTCGGCTGCATAGGCTTCTAATGCCTTTCCATTTGCCAGTATAAAAACCTTGTTCTGAGATTGAGACGATAACTGATAGCTTTTGTAAGCAATAAAAAGGGATATGATAACACAGGCAGCTAAGAACGCCACACTGAATAGCCGGATATACCTGAAAGCGGTGTCTATATTTTTTGTTTTCTGAAACATTGCTCACATTTTTCCAAACTCACAATTGTATATTCTGCAATTACTTTACCAAGAAGGGGAATTATATGGTAAGTGAGGTAGGGCTAACTGGTGCGTAAACACTTGCTAAATGAATATTCTTAACTTCATAAATCAAACATTATCGAAATTTTAATGAAAACTGAACCAATCACTATACGACAGATTTCGAAGAATCAGTTTAATATTTTTATGCTGTTTACACGGCATCCTGCTGTACAAAATTTTGCAAGGGAGTTAGAATACTATTCAAATGACGACAACTCTATTTTAGGAGTGGTTCTGTTAGATTTATATGACAGGGATTTTAGTTATGTGCTTTTGGTGAGAGATGAAAACAGACAATTCCGGGAGTTTGACACCAAAGTGAGTTTTGCCAGCAAAGCTGAAGCCGTAGATATGCTGAATAATTCCATGAAGTGGCATACAGCACAGAATCTTAAATCTGTTGTGCATAACCTGCCAGAAAGAGGAATGGATTTATTCAATATTGTAGTGAATCAGGAAAAAATTCATCCCTATTTTACAAGACTTAATGAGGATACTCAATTTATCCCTTCAAAGAGGGCTATCATAGAAATTGCCAATCACCTTTCTGATATTGACGGAAATTTTATCGAACAATTTCAGTCGCTAAATGGATTTGATGCCAGGCTTTGGGAAATTTATTTGTTTGCCTCGCTAACTGAGCAAGAGTTTTTAGTCAATAGAAAGCATGAAAGACCTGATTTTATTATTCAAAAATATGATGCTGAAATTGGAGTTGAAGCTGTTACATTGGGAAGGGATAAAAACAATCCGCCAACATATTTGCCTAACGAAGAAAAATTAACGAGGCCGGCAGATATTTTGACAAAAATTAAAAATGAAATACCTCTTAGATATGGAAGTACCCTTTTTTCAAAATTGAGTAAAAAATATTGGGAATTATCACATTTAAAAGACAAACCTTTCTTATTAGCTGTGGCTGACTTTCATGATGATTTTTCAATGACCTGGTCATACATTTCTTTGGTTGAATATTTATATGGACAGCGAGAGGAGTTAATTTTTTCGGAAGATGGCTCCGCTTTTGCCAAGACTGAAAAGATAACACACTATACTAAACCTACAGGTGCCAAAATAAATTCAGGATTCTTTTATGAGCCAGATTGTGAAAACATAAGCGGCGTATTATTTAGCACAACTGGAACAATTGCCAAGTTTACAAGGATGGGTATCCAGGCAGGCTTTTCATCCAGCAAACAAAAAGTATTGAGAGTTGGCGACCGGCATGACCACAATTCTAATTCATTTACTCCAATATCGTTTTCATATATGGTTGATGAAAATTGCACTGAAACATGGAGTGAAGGACTAAATTTATTTCACAACCCCAACGCTAAACATCCCATTGATATGGTTTTGTTTCCAAATATTGCTCATCATAAACTCAACGGGGAGCAACTGATTAGCTGGGCTCCTGATTTTCATCCCTTCTCTTCGATTAATATTAATACTATAGTAAAGTAAGAATTAGTATAATGCCTGCGTATATTATAATTGATTATCAGTATATTATAATGTATTTTGCATGAATTTTAAATTAATATACATTTATTTATCAAAAATTATTGTACCTTTATCCGGTAAAATAAGAGTATATGAGCAGGTTACAGCAATTAAAAAGGCAATTAAAGCCGGGTGAGGTTTACCGCCGTACCGAACTGGCCAATTGGTCTAAGTCGGTTGACAGGCACCTGGATGAATTGGTGCAGGATGGGACTTTGCAAAAATTGTCTCAGGGGCTGTACTATTACCCAAAAGAAAGCGCTTTTGGCAAAACACCACCTGATGAAAATATGCTGGTTGAAAGTTTTTTAAAAGACCATCGCTTTTTGCTTACCACACCTAATGTATATAACAGCCTGGGTGTGGGTACCACCCAATTGTATAATGTGAGAACGGTATATAATCATAAACGACATGGAGAGTTTAAGCTGGGTAATAAAACATTTCAGTTTAAGATAAAACCTCACTTCCCTAAAAAAATAACACCCGAATTTTTATTGGTTGATTTAGTAAATAATCTTGAATCACTGGCGGAAGATAGCAGCGAAGTATTGAAGAAAGTGGCTGACAAAGTTGAAGTGATGGATAAGAAAAAGCTGAAACATTCAGTGGTGGAATATGGCAGCGTAAAGGCAAAGAAATTATTTGCTCCCTTACTACAACCTCATACACTTTAATATGGCTGACGGTTACCTGCATAATCACAAAGACTTTCCAGACCTGCTGAATATACTGGCTGATAAAAGTAACATCCTTCCCGGGCTTATTGAGAAGGATTACTGGATTATGCATGTACTGTATGGATTGAAGAAACAGGGATTGGATTTTGAACTGAAAGGGGGAACATCATTATCAAAAGGATATAAAATTATAGACCGGTTTTCTGAGGATATAGACATTCATATAAAGCCACCGGCATCATTGGGAGTTGAAGAAAATCCGGCCAAGACAAAACCCAATCATATTGAATCAAGAAAGAAATATTATGACTGGCTTGCAGCGAATATAAAGATTGATGGTATTGTTTCTGTAAAGAGAGATACAGCGTTTGATGATGAAGCATACTATCGCAGCGGTGGTATCCGGCTTTTGTATGAGAGCAAAACAGAAAGTATAGAGGGTGTGAAAGAAGGAATATTACTGGAAGCAGGTTTTGATACCGTAACTCCGAACAGCAACCTCACAATAAGTTCCTGGGCGTATGATGAGGCTGCCGGTAATGGCAGCATAAAAATTAATGATAACCGGGCGGTGGACATTACCTGCTACCACCCCGGTTATACTTTTGTAGAGAAGTTGCAAACTATTGCAACAAAATTTCGTCAGGAGCAGGAAGACAAAACGGAAAGGCCCAATTACATGCGGCAGTACTATGATATAGCCTGCCTGTTAAAGAATGAACTGGTGCAGCAATTTATAGACACTGATGAATACAAAGCCCATAAAAAGAAAAGGTTTCCTGCAAAGGATTTTGCTATACCGGTTACAGAAAACCAGGCTTTTCTTTTATCAGATGCTGCACTACGGGACGCATTTAAGAAAAGATATGAAAAAACAAACAAGCTTTACTACAAAGGCCAGATACCTTTTGATGAAATAATGAATATCATTCAAACAAATATTGGGAAGTTGTAGTTATGTTTTCCCACTCAATTTATCCTTCATATAATTACTTCCGCCACCACTATTGCCTTCTTTAAAATATCCTTGTGATGCACCTGCATCAGCCATACTGTTACTCATTTTGTTGTAAGCTCCACCCATTGCATCTCTTACCATAGAAGTGCCACCCGCTACAACAGTACGGCTGGATGTACTCATCATATTTGTTACTTTATAAAGTAATGTATTGCCGCCACCGGCATGTATAATATAATTGGCAACCGACGGCACAGTGAAGTAACCAATGATACCGATAATCATAAAAATTAAGTATGCAGTATCTGTGGTACTAAAAAAAGTATCGCCATTGGTTGCTATCTGTTGCAAATCTTCCTTTAGCATATTTTCCTGAATTTTTCCCATGATGCCACCGAAGATGTTAGCAACAGGCAGCCATAGAAAAATATTTAAGTAACGGGCTATCCAAACAGTAAGTGTATGCTGAAAGCCATCGAACACAGCAATGCCAAAGACCAATGGCCCCAAGATAGCTAACACAATTAAATAAAACGTTCGGATGGTATTGATGCAAAGAGCTGCGGCCTCAAAGAGAACTTTTAGCACTTCGGCCATCCACTGCTTAATTGAATTTCGGAAGTTGTAAGAAAACTTTGCGAAGGCGAATTTAATGTCATTGCCAATACTCTTCAGCCAGCCTTCTTTTTTGTCAGCATAATGATATTTGTACCATTTATCCCGGTCGCCGGAACCATTGGGCCCTACATACATTTGCCAGTAAGCTGTTTTCTTTATAGCTTCTTCTTTCATCTCCAGCAGTTTTGCCACAGCTTTATCTGAGTCAGTTACCATTGCTGCTGTAGCAGTAACCGTTGGCTTCATAACACCATTAATCATAGCAATTACAGATGGAAATATCAACACAGCAAAACCTAACACAAATGGACGAAACAGCGGATAAAAATCCACTGGCTCTGCTCTTGCAATATGTCCCCACACTCTTGAAGCAATATACCATGTGGCAGCAAAGCCGGCAATACCTCGACCTACGCCAATGAGCCTGCTACAGAGTGGCATCATATCATCATACAACTTCTCCAGCACTTCATGCAGGCTGCGGATTCTGTTAGCCATGCCCTGAGCTTCTGCTAAATGAGGAATCAGCAATACTACAATTGCTATACAAACAACTCTTACACACATTTTCATACTCACTTCTTTTTGGAATGGAATCTCTATTTTGTCAGCCCATATAATCTGCGGCTCATTTCAATTTCTGCTTTTTCTGCTTTACGTTGCAGTGAAAGCAAATTGCTGTTATTGGTAAATTCTTTAAGGAAGGAATACTGTTCTTCCACCGTCAGATAAATTTTATCAATAGCCTGCAACCGTTCATCATCACTCATACGCAGCTTTCCTGAAGTAATGACCATAGACAATTCATCCAGGGCTTTTAAACTCTCATTAAACAGGTTACCGTACACTTTACCGAGATAATCAATTTCTTCAATAGTAAACTGTTTTTCTTCTTTAAACCGGTTATACGCCAATTTATATTCTTTGGCTATGCGTAGTTGATAGCTGATAATATCCGCAATACGTTTATATTTTTTAACTGCCGGGCTTACCTCCATTAAACCATCTAAGAAAGTTTTATGGATATTGAAATTCCCTTCCGATATGTTTTTAACGGCAGTATATCCGTTATTCAGGAGTTTATACCCATCATACATATTCTGCAAAATCTTTTTGAACTGCGCCAGTTTTTCAATATTAAGCAACAGTTGTTGTACTTCTTCGCTTTGAGCTTTTAGTTGAAAACTCATACTGCACATAATCAAAATCACAATCAGCTTTTTCATTTTATTCCATTTATAAGTTTAGAACGATTGATTTCCATCTGCTCTCCCAAACGTTGTACAGCCAGTAAACCCATATCTTCACTAAAGGAGCAGGTAAATGAATACTTATCCTGTATATCAGCATATAATCCGTCAATCCGTTTCAGCCTTTCATCATCCTTCATTTCCAATTCGCCTGATGTTGTAACCAGAATTAATTCTTCCACTGTTTTTATACACTCGTCCAAAAGGGTATCAAATACCTGTTTGCAATAATCCAGTTCCGCTTCGGAGAATTGCTTCGTTTCCTTTACTTGCTGAATGGTGAGTTTTGTTTGTTTGATGATTTTTATTTGATAAGCGATTATCTCCGCCACTTTTGCATACCGGCGGATGGAGGGATTTACATTTTTGAGCCGGTTAAAGAAATCCCGGTGCAGATTGAAGTCTCCGTTTTTTATATTGCGGATGGTATTGATTCCTCCGGTAACAATATTGTACCCCTTTTTGGCATAGCCGAGGTAAACCTGCAAAGCTGCTACTTGTTGCAGCAGGTATTTCTTTTGGGTAGCTTTTTGATTGAGCCATTCATCTGTGGTTTGGGCACTTGATGATTGAAAGGCAAACAAGCCTACTGTTGCCAATAGCAATATTTTTTTCATACTTCACATTTTCGTTCTTCACAATATTGTTCCAGCTAACGGCTGATACCATATAGCCTTTTCACATATTCAATTTCGCCCCGCTCAGAAGCCCGTTGAATGCTTAACATCTTATTCTGATTATTGAAATCTTTTAAATCAACATACTGTTGCTCCAGGTTATCTGAAACGGTATTGATTATTTCCAGCCGTTTGGCATCACTCATTTGTGTAGTAAAAGCATTAACTACTAAAAATAACTGGTCAATACTTTTCAGGCTTTCATCCATCATGCCGGAGTATATATTAAAGATGTAGTCTAATTCCTCAGGCGTAAAATTTTTATCCTGCTTGAATATAGCCCAGGCACCCTTATATTCATTTACCATTTGTACCTGCCGTTCTATAATATCTTTAACCCGGTTATAATAAGCAAGGGCAGCTTTTACTTTCCATAGTTCTTTAAAATAATCATCATAGAGTTTTCGCTGTTTTTCCACCCAGTCTTTAATCTCATTCAGCTTCAACTGGCTCATTTTATTTTCCAGTGTTTTTTGGGCATTCTGCAGCCAGATGGTTTTGTTCTGCAGCCGCTGCATCTGAAGGTCAATTGCCTTTATTACTTTTTTTACTGCCGCTTTGATAATGTCCACAATGGGAATTTGAGCTTTAGTTTCCTGTATTGGCAAAAACATACAGCACATGCTCAACCCCACAACCGCCAATATTTTTTTCATAACCTTCTATTTTATTTTTTTAAACTTATTGGTTCCATCAAATAATACTTTCTCCCTTATATCAAATGAAAAATGGTCCAAGGTTTCTGCCTCTTCCAGCAATTTTGTTTCTGCATTATAAATTCCTGATGTTTCTTTCACTTTATATTCCGGCACATTTGCTTCACCTTCTACCTGCCGGATATAGTGCCATCGGTTTTGAATTTTGAATTCTTTTACTGCTGGATTTTGAAGAGAAATGACAAGGGTGTCAAACTCTTTTCCAAATTCATTTTGCCCGGCTCTTACATAGGTGCCGGGTATAAATTCCATGATTTCATCTTTGCCGCTGGTATTGCAGCCGGCGATAATTGCTGTTGCAAAAAGAATAAGCATTGCTGTTTTCATACTATCAGTTTTTGGAGTGAATAATCTCGTCGGCTAAAGCCTTAATCCCTTTTTCAATATCCCCGCCAAACTTTGCAGCATAAGCCTGTACTTTCACTTTTTCTTTTTCTTCTGTTGTATATGCCAGGTATTCTTCCGGCGACACTTCTGTACGATAGACTTTGCTCAACACACCACCAAGAGAAATAAAGACCTCTTTATATTTTTTTGTCGGGTCATTGGCTTTGTTAATAGATAGTACCAACGCCTTTTCTTTTTCAGTCAATCCCAACAATGCCTGTATCTGGTCGAATTTGTTTTGATACTTACTTTGGTCTAATAATATTTTGCAGTCGCTATTGTTGATGATTGCTTGCTTCACCACCGGAGATGAAATAATATCTTCCACTTCCTGAGTAACTACAATCGCTTCGCCAAAAAACTTTCTCACCGTTTTAAACAGGTACTTAATATATTCTGCCATTCCTTCTTTAGCAATTGCTTTCCATGCTTCCTCAATCAGAATCATTTTACGAATGCCCTTCAACTTTCTCATTTTGGAAATAAACACTTCCATAATGATGATAGTTACTACAGGGAACAGAATCGGATGGTCCTTAATATTATCCAGTTCAAACACTATAAACCGCTGCTGCAGCAAATCCAGATTTTCCTTTGCGTTCAACAAATAATCAAATTCACCACCTTTATAGTATGGCCGCAGCACATACAAAAAATTGGACACATCAAAATCTTTATCCTTTACATTATCGCCTTTCAGTACAGCTACAAAATCATCTTTCAAAAATTCATAGAAGCTGTCAAAGCAGGGGAACAAGCTTTTATCGCTTTCTACTTTCTCAAAATATAATTGCAAAGCATTTGAAAGGGCTACATATTCGCTGCGATTAAAAGTTTCATTGTCTTTTTTCCAAAGAGCTAATAACAATGTCTTGATGCTTTCCTTTTTCTCAGTGTCCAGTATATCGCCTTCACCAATATAAAACGGGTTAAACTTTATGGGCTTGGTTTCCGAATAGGTAAAATAATAACCATTCACCATATCACACAAGCCTTTGTAGGAATGACCCACATCTACCAGCACAATATGTGTGCCTTTTTCGTAGTAACTCCTTACCATGTGATTGGTAAAGAAGGATTTTCCACTGCCGGAAGGGCCCAAAATGAATTTATTTCTGTTGGTGCAGATGCCTTTATCCATTGGTTCATCCGAAATATCCACATGAATAGGTTTTCCTGAAAGACGGTCGCCCAACCGAATACCGATGGGGCTAACAGAGGAACGATAGTTGGTTTCCAAATTAAAGAAACAACAAGCCTGCGGACTGAAAGTGTCAAATGTATCATTCATCGGAAAGTCGGCAGCATTGCCCGGAATACCAGCCCAAAATATTTGCGCTGAACCTTCCGTTTCTAATTTGGGAGTGGCATCCATTTGAGTAAGTGCCGACGAACATAAGTTTCTGATGTTCTTCAATTCGTCTTTGTTATCTGTCCATGCCAATAAATTAAAATGGGCTTTAACAGGTAGTCGTTGCTCACTGATGGCCTCATTCAGAAAATCATCTGTCGCTTGTTTGCTTATGGCATTTTCTCTGCTGTAGGCAGACAATGATTGCAAACGCAGTCTTTTACTTTCCAGTTTTTGTATTGTTTTCTGCACATCCTCAATAAACACATACTGATTATAGATGTGATTGCAGGAAAGCAACTGGCCGATAGGTGAAGCAAAGCCTACACTGAATTTTGTTTTATCAGTGGAGTACTTATCATAGTTAATCCGTGAACCGCATAACGCAGGAACAAATTCAGCATCGGCCATTGTATAAAGCTGGCAATGATTTTCACCAATTTTCCATTCGGGTTTAAATTCAATATCTCTTAGCAGAACTGAATCATTACCTAAGTTGAGATAATGTAGTATAGAATCAGCCAGTGAGTTATTTTCAATTTGCTTCATGCTTATAAAACCGCTGTCGGTTAATATCTTTTGAAACTGCCCAACATGGTTCATAAAATCATAAAAGTGTTTTGGCTGTAATGTTTCTTCTGGTACAATCGTTCTTCGTAACAGGCTGCTGAAAATTGATGATGATGTTTTTCGATTTACTGGCTTTTTTGTAAGCATGATATAGCAGCGATGGTCTAAGTAAGGCCGTTCGTTAAAAAAACGGTCGCTGCTACGAGTAAGAAAACTATTGTCCTCTTGTACAAAAGATGGTTTATATTTTGCTTCAGTAAACCAATCCTGTTTGTGCACCACACTATTAACAGGCAATACTTTTATCGCTTTAATCCACGCATGATGAAATGCTTCATATTCATCATTACTCATGGTGAACAGTTCTGGCAACTGCACTTCAAATACAACTGTTACATCACCCATTTTAGAAAGGATGGCATTGTGCTCGATGGCATATACAGGCAATATCTCATTCAGGTTTTTCATTCAGCAACATCTTTTTCAGTTTCACTTTTGAATAGCTTTTTATAACATCAGGTACGGAACGTTTTGCTATCTTTTTCATCATGCCATGTTCGCCATAAGTGCGGCTTAGTTTGTAAATACGCATAAACAATGCTGTAGTAAGCACAGCAATGAATGGCAGGCAAAAAAAGATACCCAGGCCGCTGATATAGAGTATTGTAAATAGTATCAGCAACACCACTAAACCGCCGCCCAGGTACCAGATATATTGAGCTTTGAGTCCTTTGAACTCAATGCTGCGGTTAATGCCTTTGTTGATTTGATAAACGGAGGAGGACATAAATATTTACAGTACAGTATGCAGCAAATAGTTTTCCAAGATGGAATTAATGCAGGTAAGTAAGGTAGGACTACTGCGTATTAAATCCTCATCCCCTTTACCTTTGCCTCTTCCGCTTTTTTCTTAGGTAATAGACTTTTACCACTTTTTGGTGTGTCAGGTTCCATTTTTACAACCGGGGCTACAAGAGTTATTTCATTCGTATCATGCTGCTTAATCTGGTTTGCCTGTATCTTCAGCGTAATCTCCCTTTCCAATCTTGAGACGTCTTTCTTTAACTGTGCCAATTCATCTTCTTTATCAAATGGCTTGGCTACAATTTTCTCCAGCATAGGAATATTCTGTTCCAGTTCCTGTAATGTTTTTTGATATTTTTCTTTTAAGGTTTCCACCCGGTCAATAGAATTTAAAAAATACCGGGCTGCCAGCTTTGGATTATCAATATTAATATGCCCTTGATTCCATGAATATTTTATACCGGTTTGTTTACTTTCAGCATAAAACACATTACTGTATTTATATTCAAACAGGCCTTTATCCTCATAAGTTTCTTTTTGCCTGCGGATAAATAAACCAAAGTCATACAGTTCTCCAATCTTTTTATTATCATCGTCACCAATATCAGGTTTCCAGGCTGTGTAGAGCCGGATTAAATGGTTGCCGATAGTTTCTGCGTCTGCACTATTTAGACCTTCAAGATGAACAGGGTTAATTTTTATTCCGTCTTTATCATACTGTAACTGACTTTTGTATTGCTTTTCATCTATACTTAACTTGTCTAAAGATTGCAGTGTTTTACCTTTTTCTTCCTGGAGATTTTCTAATTTAAACCTTGACCGGAATATTTCTTTATGGTGGGCATTGCGTAAACTTTCTAAAACAGCAATCTTCTTTTCCATCTTTGATTTCTCCAGCAGCGTAGTATCACCAGAAAGTATGGCGATGTATTCGGAGAAATTCATACCACTCTTTTCATCAATACTTCCTTCGTCAATGGTTCTTACATTTAGTTCACAATTCTTCATCTGACTGATAAAGGTTTGTTTATTCTTCAATAGATTGAATTTGTAGTTATCGAGTGATTGCTCAACAGCATAGATAAAATTCTTCACTTTGTTATTGTAAAACTCTTTGGCAATTATATTCCCCTGCCTGGCGCCACGGCCGTCCCGTTGTTCTAACTCAGAAGGTTTCCAGGGGATATCGAGGTGGTGCATAGCTACAACTTTCGCCTGAACATTCAATCCTGTGCCTGCTTTCTCTGTACTGCCCAGCAAAATGCGGATTTCGCCATTGTTCATTTTACGGAATAGTTCCGGCTTTTGCTTATCCGTCCAATCATGAATGAAAGTGATATGATTAGCATAGACTTTAAAATCAGTAATAAGTTTTTCTTTAAGGGCATCATAGATATTAAACTCATCAGGCTTTGGCGTACCAATGTCACAAAATACAATTTGAGTGCCTTTGTGTTCCTTGCTTTGCTCATATACTTCAGCTACTTTTCTTGCACAAACATTTACTTTATTATTTGGATGGTCATTGTATTTGCCGGAGTCAATCAGCCGCATATCCGCCGCCATTTTTTTTGCATAGTTCGTTGCAATCAGCATACGACCCTTATCTTCTTCATCTGTCAGTCTTGGCCTGCCAATTAATTCACCATTGCCGGTTTTTGCAAATTGCATTAATCGTATTGTAAATTCCTGTTGTTCTGGTGTTGGTGGAATATTGATTAACTGTTCATCAATTTCAGGTTTATCCAAATTAATATGCTTTGCTGTTTTATAGTCAGTAATCTCATTGTAGAACAATGCCAGTTCAGGAACTTTTATAAAATGCCGAAACCTTTCTTTCGCAATAATTTCATTGGTAACAGAAAATTCAAAGTCTGTTGTCTTTTTTGCAAACACGGCTGCCCAGGCATCAAAGTTTTCAATCCGCTGTCGTTCCATTTCTTTTGGACGCAGGTATTTAAACAGCAGGTACATTTCAGTAAGGCTGTTACTGATAGGTGTGCCTGATAAAAAAGTAACACACAAGTCACTGTTAAATCTTGTTTGCAGTTCCCGAACTGCGAACAGCATATTCAGTGCTTTCTGGCTTCCTTCTTTGTTTCCCAATCCAGCCACCCGGTCATGCCTTGTGGTGTAAGTAAGATTTTTATACTTGTGGGCTTCATCAACAAACAAATGGTCAATACCCAGTTCCCGAAAGTTGATACCTGCATCCTTCTTTTCTTCGATGTTTTTTCTTAACTCCTGCAGTTTTACACCAAGGTTTGTTTTGCGTATTTCTAAGCCCTTCAACATGCGGCGGGAAATTTCACCACCCATTTCTTTAAGGGTATGCAAATCTCTTTCTACATTATCCAGTTCTGTCTCAAAAATCTGTTTTTGTATTTCCGGGCTTTGAGGAATTTTTCCAAATTGGTCATGAGTGAGAATAATGCAATCCCAGTTATTATTTTTTATTTCATGAAATAGCCGCAATCGTTTAGCGGGAGTAAAATCATTTTCGTCAGGAGCCAGTATCCTTGCATTGGGGTATGCTTTTCTGTAAGTTTCTGCAATCTGCCGCACATTAGCTTTAAGTGCAAGTATCATTGGCTTGTTTACAATCTTCAGCCGTTTCATTTCATGTGAAGCAACTACCATCGTCAATGTCTTTCCCAATCCCACTTCATGGTCAATCAATGCGCCACGATTTTGCACAATACGCCAAACGGAGTTTTTTTGTGAACTGTACAAATCATCAATAGCCAATCTTTTTCTATCCAACCCCGGAAACTGCAAATGGTTGCCATTATACTCTCTCAGTACATAGCAATTAAATGTATCGTTGTATAATGTTTCTAACTCCTTCTTATCGCTATCTGGTAATTCTTTCAGCCAGTCAATAAAACCGTTGCGGATGGATTCTATTTTTTGATGTGCTAATTGTATAGCTTCACTATCCGGCACACGGATTGTTTTATCACCTAAATCAACTTCGTAAGTATAGAAAGGTGTGGTATTTTCCAACGCATGTTCCAGTAGTAAAGCTCCGTAAGTAGTTTTTCCACTCTTTGTTGTTACGGCATACTCCTGGTTGGTTTTTGCATTACTGCTGATTGGTTTTACCTTAAAAGAATCTACAGAAGAAAAATAACTGACATCAGTATGCATCTCGAAAAGATGAGAGGCAAAGCGATTGTAAAAACTCTCAGGTAGCCATCTTTCGCCAAGGTTAAAATCGAGTAGTTCAAAAGGTATTTTTTCAGGCTGTACTTTTTGCAACGCAGAGAGGCTTTTCAGTAGTTGCAGATTATCTGGATTCTTCTCTGCTTCTTCTGATGCTACTCGTAGCTTACTCACCACGTTACCGCTTAAAAACTGGTCGGCTGTTTCCCATTCATTGTTAGCCGGATTAATGTAAATATGGTTACCCAGAGCGGTGATGGTTTCAGGCTCTGTACTGTCTGTTGCCGCAGCAATAAACTCTATATCTACCTTGCCTTTATCATTCAAGCTTTTTGCCAGGGCTTCTAAAGGATTGTCGGTTGTATAAACTTCCTGTTTCGGTAATAAGGATTGAGTAAGAATATCAGACTTAATAAACTGTTCCCCTTCTTTTCGTTCGATTGAGGAAAGCATGGTTAATCCAAATGCTTCATCTTTAAGAATCCTTTGCCGATTAGCAGCAGCATTTAGTAGTCCATATCCTTTAATCAATGCTTCATATCCTTCGTTTAAATCTTTTCTCAAATTTTCATCTGCTGCAATACCTGTGTTTTCCTTTTCTGTAAGGGATAAATACATATCCCTTATGTTGGTATATTGCTGATAAAAACCAAGGTCTTTTTTATCTTGCAGGCTTGGCATAAAAACAGGCTCGTTATCATCGGATGCCAGGTAAGAAACAAAGCCAACCCTGTTGTTATGTACAATCAGTGTACCTTCTTTAAAAAGTGGATTTATATTCTTCAATATTTCCAGCCTGTCATCTTCTCCCAATGAAACATGAAACACTGCTTCACCATCGTTATAAAATTGCTGGTCAAATCTTTTAAGAATATTGCTTATGCCACTCAACTCATGCTGCAATAAAGCCGCATTCATCCAGTTAGTTGAGAACTGTAATTCTTCGGCATTGGAATAAAGTTTATAAACGTATTGTTTGAAAGCTGTTGATTTAGCCGTCATCAATACAATCAATTCATGCTCCGGTTTATCTGCAGGACGAATAATGTTTAAAATCTTTGCTGTCTTTTTATCAACCACAGTGGTATCCAGTGGATTGATATAAGCCGAAGCCCGGTTGATGGTATTGGAAGAACCGGTATCAAATAACCCCAACTGCACGGAACTATTGTCGGGCTTATTTTCCGGCATAGTTGTATAGGTAAGTTGTTTACCTGTTTGCCTTGAAACTTGTTTTATCTTTTGTCTGAAGGCTTCTGTATTAAATCTTGCATCAATTCCTTTTGCAACTGTTTCAGCCATTTTATGTGCAATAAGGTTTATGTCACCTGTTTGCCAAACAACTTCATGTGCTTTTCCATACTGGTCTTTGCCCGGCTTTATTTGATTCCCTAAAATAATTTCAGGATGAAGAACGATGTATTGATTGTGGTGATAGTTGCCAAATTCATTTTGTTGTTCAACTGTTTTTACTAATTGCTTTTCTTCTTCAGAAAGAGATTGTTTAGTTTGATTTTTTTGAACAATCAATAAATGGCTTGGTGCTTCGGTATTGCCGGTATCTTTCATCAGGTTATCCGGCATTACATTTAAACTAATGAAATCAGCATTGCTAAAAAGATGTTCCCTTGCAAACTGATTTGAAGGACTATTGAGAAAGGCATCGGTAGTGATATATGCCATCAAACCTCCATCTTTCAATTTATCAAGGCCCTTTGCAAAAAAGTAATTGTGAATTTTGTCTGTTAAGCCTTTGTCTTGTATGCTTTCATCATACACTTTAAAATTTCCGAAGGGAATATTACTGACGATTAAATCATACTGCCCATTTTCAGAATCCGGGGTATCTTCAAAGCCTTTTATTTGAATGGAAGCAGGAATGGATAGCGAACTACTTAATGCAGTTAATACTTTGCCAGTGAGAAAGTCTTTTTCAATGGCATTGACTTTTTGCAATGAGGGAAATGCAGCAACAGCTTCTGTTATAAACACGCCGGCACCGCTGCTTGGTTCATATATAGCAGTGGGGTCAATGCCTTTCTCCTTTAAAACATTAAATAGTATTTGGGGAATTATATCAGGAGTGTAAAAGGCAGTGAGGATGCTGTTACGGATGGAATCAATAGCATCTTTATATTCTTTTTCAGTAAGCTTACTTTGCAAAAGCTCATGCAACTCAATTATAGCCGGATATAGTTTTAAATCCTCCTTTGAAGCATTTTGTTTTCTCCATTCTTCTTTAGCTGCGTTTGGAAACAGGATTGCCTTTAGTCCACCAAAGCCAGCATACTTTTTTAAAGCAGAAAGCTGGTCAGCAGTTAATTGTTCCCCCGCTGACCAGTCTAAGGCAATATGAATAGCCTCAATATTGTCTTTAAGTTTCTGCTGACTGTTGTAACTCATTGCTCACAGGTTCATTCACACGGTTACTTTCCAGGTATTCACTTACTGCGCCGGTTATGGCATAGCGGATAAACTGATTGTCCTCATTTTCTTCGGCAAACACCAGGTCATCAAAAGTGGAATTACAAAAGCTAATCATATTGACAACCTCATGCTGAAGCAATCCCGATTGAAGAAGTTGCTTATAGTCATTTTCAAATTCCGTTTCCAGGATATTCAGTATGTAGTTGTATCTCGATGGACGTAATTCTTTTGTAATTTCCTGCAGGCAAGTTTCCACAATAATATATTCAGGCCGGCTGCTATTCTTTAACTGCTTTATTAATGGCCCGGCGGTACTTACCTTGTCATACAGCCAAACACGGAGTTTATCTTTAGCTTCTAAATCAAAAAGTATATCAGGATTATTATCCCTGATATACTCCAGTAATTTGCCAATTAAGATTTCTTTCATACGCCAGATTTTTTATACACCAAAGAAGGAACGAATAACGGTAGCTACTATTACCAAAAAAACACAACTACCAAACCAGGCCGCCGCCACTTTTCCGGTATCATGGTCACCACTGTTCCACTTTTGATAAACTTTTACGGCACCTATCAATCCCACAATGGCGCCAACGGCATACATCAGATTTACACCGGCAGCAAAATAGCTTCGTACTTTGGTGTTGGCTTCATTTATGCCAGCGTTACCATCCTGTGCAATAGCTGAAACAGTAAGCAGCAGTAATAAAAAACAGGCTGTACAGTAAACAACATTTTTTCTTTCAATCACTTTTTTCATACACACATTAATTTTTTAAAATTGAATAATAAAAAAGAATGCTTCATTATACTAACCCTTCTGCACTTTATTTTCCTGCACGCCGATAATGAAGCATTACTTTTCAGTGCCAGATATTTTGCATGTCTGCTACTGTAAATTTTTCTGGAAAATATTGATTAAGTAATCCGCATATTGTGGCTTCTGCTTCAGTTTTATATTCTGTGCTGTTTAACTCTGGATACTTTTCTAATATTTTCTTAATTGCAAAACAAACTTCCTCTTTAGGAGCTTGTGGCTTTACTTCAGCCAGGTAAGCATTCATTTCATCCCAAAATGGTTGTAGTTTGCCATTTACATCAACAAGCGGTTCTTTTGGTAAAAAATCTGCATGATTACTTGCTGTAAACTGTTTTTTTATTTCAGCTACCGGAATGGGTGTTCCTTTTTCATCTACTTTTTTTATACCTATCAGGGAAAGAATTTCCCAGCGAAAATATTTGTATGCCACATAGCCGTAATAAACAATTATTGATAACAACAGAGTGGAGAAGTATTGGCTCCATGATATTGATTGTAACATAATACCGTTAATCTTTAGTTATGAATTTGTATCAATAACAGGAGTACAAAAACATTTCCAAAAACTGCGTATTTGAGATAGGTACGGTAGGACTACCTTAATGATGAAAAAGTATGAATGGGGGAATTAATCGTAATCGGTCCTGAGTAATTCAGATGGAGAAATTTCCAAAGCTTTTGCTAATTGTAAAATCGTAGTAAATGTTATATTAATTTGACCTTTTTCAATTTTCGAAATCTTGCTGTTATCAATATCACAGGCATATGACAATTCCCGAAGACTTAGATTTTTCATCTCCCGGAGCCTTTTAATATTTGCACCCAACTTTTTCAGATTGCCTTTGTCGCTTTGCCGAATCATATTAAATAATGAGTTGGCAATATGACTTAATCAGGCATAATAATTGCGGTCTAATAAGGCCGCAGATGGTGATTACTTATAAGTTTTAGCAATGAAAGTCGAATTATTCATAAAAAGTCCGCTACAAAATCATCCCTTTACGCCGGGATTTCAAGACCTGTGCAGCCGTCTTTGTTTTAATAATATGGAGCAACTGCTTAATTGGCCGGTAAGCCAACTGTTGAAATTAGATGGTTTTACATATCATCATTATCAGGAACTATGGAGGTATCTTGAGAAAAATAATCTTGTGAGGCTGTTGAAATATTGATTTGATTTTACGATGTGGTAAGCAACTACAGTCTTCACAACTTACCCAAAATATGAATCCATTTTGCAAGCATTTCCTTCATCATGCCTATTGTTGCTTTGTCTGGTGCATGATATTTTGTTTCTAAACTGCCGAATGAAATTTCCTCCCTTTGTAAAGTGGTGAAGGTTTTGGCAACGGTTCGTAACATGGGCGCCACCGTTCTATTAACAATAATTTTATCAACCACCAACAGCCGGATGAGCAAGCCTAATTTTGCAACAGACAGTGTTGTATTGATTTTGTTTTCTGGCTCAGTTACAGATGTATTGGGTGATTGCGTAAAATTGCCTGCCTCACAGTATTTTATTTCTTCTGTTATCCAGGTACTCACCTGTTCCTTCAGCGTAGGCATATTGTAATCGAAGTAATAATTTACTCTTACTGGTAATTGATTTATACTCTTTAATTCAGAACGAAGCATTAATATTTTTTCAGATTTTGATGTAATAGCTGATACCAGATTAACTAACCTGTCAAACTCATATATAACGAACGCCGAAGAATTAAAGTTATAGTAGTATAATAGCTTTCTGATACTGTCTGTTGCAGGATTTACTTCTTTTGAAAGTTCCCGTAGTAATTCCTTTTCATAAAAATGCAGGCGATAACTAACCGGCATGTTACCACTTTCAAACGAGCCAGAGAAATGATTAATCAGTGTTTCTGTAAGTAATGGCTCCACCAGGTCTGATTGAGATAATTTTAGCCGGAGGGCTTCAGATAAGCTATTAATTTCTTTTTTGTAAAAAGATATTAATACATCCGGTACTCTTTCATTTTTATCAAAATAAGTTCCAAAATATTCTTGTATAAAATGAAGTGCCCTTAATAACTCCTGTATTAGTGAACCGGGTTGACTATCATTTTTTGAAACTGAGGAACAGGAATAGACTAAAGAAACTTTATCTAATAATTTTGTCAGCATTAATTGAACCATCCGGATGAATTCCTCTTTATCTTTTGCATGGTGCCTGCCAATCATTTCATCTAAAATCAATCGCTGCAGATTTTCTGCGATATTACTCCACTTATTCAATAGCTCAACAAAAACGCTGCTATCTGGTTTAACAGAATTGCTATCCGCATCAGCAAAGCCGTCAGCAATTGATAAATTCCATTGATGAAGTATTTCCGTGGCAGATGTCAACTCCATTTTCCCTGTTGCTTGCATAACAGAAGCAACGCCGTTCTCTCTTTTTGACATATTGGTTGATTTGGTATTAACAATACCAATCACCTATCAAATTATAAACCTAATTCAATACGCAAAACTTACTATTTAGCTGCGTAAAATTGACTATTTTATGCAATTCCCCCAGCTACGCATTTTATACCATATCCAGTTTCCTGCTCAGTTCTAAGCGATTAGATACCTGTGCCTTTTCAAATATATTCTGAACATGTTTTGCAACGGTCCTCTCAGCTATAAACAACATCTCAGCAATTTGTTTATGAGAATATCCTTTGTAAACGAGTATAACAATTTCAATTTCCCTGGTTGTAAGACTGTATAATTTGCAATTTTGAGTAAGCCTCTCTTCTCGGCTTATCCTTTCTAATTCCTGAGTACGTTTTCTCACCTCTTCCTGTAATTGCTCATTCCATTTAAGCAATTGTTCCTCAGAAGTAATTAGTCGTTCATGTTCTTCCCGTAACCGAACGATATGTTGTTTCAATTGCAGTGCCAGCAATAAGAGAAAACCAGTATTTGTTGTAGTCGCTTCTACTGCCTGTCCCAGGTTGAAGTAGTCAATAATGGGTAATCCAACCCAAGGTGTCAGACTCAGGAAAAGAACGGCAACTTCTTCTTTAGCAGCTTTTGTTCCAAAGTTATTTTCATACTTAAATTTTACTGCGCCAATCAATGTAAGAATTACCCAAATTGCGTACAAAACAGGAATAACAAGCAGGTCTTTTGCAACATCTAATTCACCAGAAGCAACAAATAAAACAACGAAGATAAAATAAGGAATCACAAGAAATAGAATAACACCTTTGTAGGCATGAAACTTCATTTTTTCAAGGGCAAAGGCATTATATACGTAATATGGAAAGTAACACGGTGTAATAAACCCTGTCGCATACGCAATGGATGTTTGGACAAAGTAGGAACCGGGGAGATTAGGGTCAGGCAATAGGCCCCCGGTAACATTGTAGAGAATAAGCAACAGAATAAGAATAATATTAAGCCAGCTTGATTTATCATCTGGTCTTGCAAGCCGGTAGATAATAAGGTAAAAAAGAATAACTGTTTCTATACAAATGAACAGAAACGTAATTACATGCATTTGTGTACCAAGCAAAAGCATATCCTTGGATGTTTATTAAGACATTTTCATGCAATACAGTTTATAACCAAAATCCATTTCCCGGTAAATTGCAAAACCATGTTTTTCATACCAAGGGATGTTTTTGAGTGTTGATGTTTCAAGGCAAATAGTTTTTCCCTCTGAAATTGCTTTTCGAATAATTTCATTTAGAAGTTGGCTGCCAACTCCACGGCCTTGTTCTGATGGTTGTACACCTATAAACCATAAATAGTAAATATCTTTTCCCGGATGTATTTTACTGATGGCGGATTCACGGCTGATGACTTTGTTTATATTTGAAAGCCCTATAACAAAAAGAGCCATTTTTATGTCGAGTAAAATTGATTTTAGTGTAGTTTTTTTTCTATCAGGCATCACAATCAAAGCACATCCATTTTTATCATCTGATATAAAAACATCACCAAATAAATTGCAGATATTGAATGAATATTCCATGAGGCGTTTAATACGCTGCTCTTTTTTTTCATCTTGTTTAAGTATGTAATTGACACTTTTGTTGTCAATAAAAGACCGGGTTAAAATATCAGTTACCAACTCCCTGTCGTTTAATGTTGCTCTCATCATGGCTCAATTGGTTGTCTATAAATAATTGATGCTCAATTTTTATACCGATTATAGCATCCCGGGCCATTGTTGCATAATAATACTGAAAATCAGGCCTTACTTTAAACAATCTTTAAACTACAGCTATAGCATTGTTTAAAATAGCGATATTGCAACCAGTAGAAATACCAATAATTAAATTCATTCTTATACGTATAAACACTTATGGTTTTATTTATAAAGAACATGGTTTGCAATCGTTGTGTAACGGCCGTTAGCCAGGAGCTAAAAAAACTTAACTTGAAAACAATCGGGATTAATTTGGGAGAGGTTGTGTTGCAAAAAAAGCCTACATCAAAACAATTGCTTCAATTAACTGATAGATTGAATTTGCTGGGCTTTGAAATTTTGGATGACCAAAAACAAAAGCAGATTGAAATAATTAAAGGGCTACTAATTAAAAAGGTTCAGTCAGGTGATATAGAGGAGCATTTTAGCATTATTCAATTTTTAAGCTCCGCACTGCATAAAGACTATAGTTATATTTCCCGGCTATTCTCTGAGGTAGAAGGCATAACCCTTGAACAGTTTTTTATTCTTCAAAAAACTGAGAAAGTAAAAGAATGGCTGGTATATGGCGAACTGAATTTGAGTGAGATTTCTTACAAGTTAGGTTATAGCAGCGTAGCGCATTTATCTTCACAATTCAAAAAAATTACCGGGCTTACACCGAGTCATTTCAAAAAATTAGGTTCTTCTCATCGCAAGCCTTTAGATAAAGTTAAAATCAAATAGGTATAACTCTCTCCCATAATTCTATAACATTTGGTGAAATATTGAATAGAACTTTGTGTCATTAATTATTAAGCTATGACACATACATATTCCGTCACTGGCATG
Organism: Chitinophagaceae bacterium; assembly: GCA_035703165.1. Lineage (GTDB taxonomy): Bacteria > Bacteroidota > Bacteroidia > Chitinophagales > Chitinophagaceae > AWTP1-9. Next base: position 112,381 of record DASSYR010000046.1, on the reverse strand, counting down.
ACCTGTACCGGTTGCCAGGCTAAGGTACAAAGCCTTTTATCAAAAGTACCAGGAGTAAAAGATGTAACTATAGATTTGCCAAAAGGACAAGCCACTCTTGACATGGATAAACATGTCTCTACTAATGAGCTAAAGGAAGCATTAAAGGATTTCCCTAAATATCAACTCTCCGAGATAAGTCAACTGCATCATGAAGCAGTAACACCTGTCCCTGATGATGACACAAAATCATGGCTACAAACTTACAAACCCATATTATTGATTTTTGGTTACATTACCGGCATCACACTGCTGGCTGAATGGGTACAGGGAGATTTTATTTGGATGCGTTGGATGAATCATTTTATGGCAGGATTCTTTTTGGTTTTTTCTTTTTTCAAATTGCTTAACCTGAAAGGATTTGCCGAAAGCTACGCTATGTATGATGTTGTGGCAAAAAAATGGAACGGGTGGGGCTATGTTTATGCATTTACTGAACTTGCTTTAGGCTTAGCCTTCTTAACTGGGTTTAATCCCATCCTTACCAATATCGTTACCTTTGTAGTAATGACGGTAAGCATTATCGGGGTTTTACAAAGCGTTTTAAATAAGCATAAAATAAAATGTGCCTGTCTTGGTTCCGTATTTAATTTACCCATGAGTACCATCACCATTATTGAAGATTTATTAATGATTGGCATGAGTGGTGTTATGTTATTAACTATGTTATAATGACTGTAATAAAATCAATAGGGCAATTTTTCTGGAAAATCTTCAAAGCTATCTTTGTACGAAAAAAGGACTGTTGCAAGTGAATATCCAAATATTATCAATTATTACCTGCCCTGTTTGCGGACAAAAAGAACAAGAAAAAATGCCTATTGATGCTTGCCAATTTTTTTATACCTGCAGAAATTGTAAAACAAGGCTTAAGCCGAAGCAGGGGGATTGTTGCATTTTTTGTAGTTATGGTAGTATTTCTTGCCCTCCCATGCAGCAAGGTAAAAGTTGCTGCAAATAAAAGATGAACCAAACATTTAAACTCCAAATTCATGATGGCCTGGCTGTGTACATAGGCAGGCAAGTTATCACTAAATTACATTTACATCATGCTTTGGAGATAGTAATAGCTTTTGATAAGCCTTTTTTGCTTTCTACAAATGGCGTAGAATTTGAAAAGAGTGAGTGTAGCATCATCGCAGCCGATTTACCCCATCAATTCTGCGGGGAGGACGACTTTTATATTTTTATCTACCTTGATGCAGAATTATCACTTGCTTTACAACTTGAAAAAAAACTTCAGCTTAAAAAACATGGGGTCATTCATTATTTGGATAAAGAGATTGCTGAAACCAGAGGAAGATTTATTGATTGGTTTAAATCTGATTCAACAGACGATAAAGATTTTGTAGAAATTATTCATTCCCTTGTTGAAGCAATCACCGCTTCTGATGCTAATAAAACAGGCATTGAACCCAGAATTATGGATGCTCTAACTTGCATTCAGTCATCTTTACATAAAGAAATTAATTTAGAAGCTATTGCTTCAAAAGTCTATCTATCTGAAAGCCGCTTTGCCCATTTGTTCAAAGAACAGACAGGCATTCCTTTTCGCAGATATGTGCTTTGGTGCCGGATGCAGGCAGCCTTAAAAGCCGTAATGCAGGGACAATCATTTACACAGGCTGGTTATGAAAGCGGCTTTGCTGATGTGGCCCACCTGAGCCGCACATTTACAGAAATGTTTGGCGTTTCGCCTTCGGAAGTTCTTAAACAATAGCAGGTTTATTCAAGCTGTTTAGCGCATTGTTTAACATATTTACTGAATTAAAATATTCAATAAATGAAGCGACTTTTTCAATTCAGTATCTATCCCGTGATAATGGTAGCAGCATCCGCTATCTTAATATTTGGAATCCGATCAGGTTATAACCAATACATGGTTACTATCCCCGTAATATCTCTTTTTGGATTGCTCATATTGCTGTTTGAAAGATGGATGCCCTATGAAAAGGATTGGTTAAAAGGAAAAGGTGACTGGAATTTAGACCTTACTTATTATATCATTAATTATTGTATTAAACTGGCTGCCCAATATTTGTTAATCTTGCTGGCGCAAAGTATTAGTTTTTTTAACTGGTTTCCAACAGAACAACCATTTTGGCTTCAGGTAATTTTAGCTTTAACTATCATTGACTTTTTCTTGTTCTTTGTACACTGGCAAAGCCATAAATATAAGTTTTTATGGAACCTTCATGCCATCCATCATAGTTCTGAGCGGTTATATTTCCTCAATGGTGATAAACGCCATGCGCTGCATCAATTAATTGAAGGAGGCCCCGGTATTATTGTTTGCATGGTTATAGGAACGCCACCGGTTGTTATAATTACAGCCCTTGCATTGCTGGCAGTTAATATGTTTATGCAGCATACCAACCTGGATTACAAAGCGGGCATTCTCAAAAAAATCTTTTGTGTGGCAGAATTGCACAGGTGGCATCATCGTGCCGATTATAAAGATGCACAGGTGAATTATGGAGCATGGCTTACCGTTTGGGACCATATTTTCAGAACGGCATACGACAGTCCAAAAATGCAAACTGAGTTAGGCGCAATAGGTATTGCTGAAGAAAGAAATTTTCCTAAAAATTACTGGAAGCAGTTTTTATATCCTTTTAGCAAAAAAATACAAAAGAAATCTAAAACAACCTTGCTGCTGGCTGTCTTTACAACCCTGAGCCTGAGTTCTTTTTCACAAACAGCGGCAGATGATATACTGGGCAATTGGCTATTGCAGGATGGCAGTAAACGAATTAATGTTTATAATGAAAACGGGAAATACTATGGCAAAATATATTGGGTAAAAGAACCGGCAAAACAGGCAGAAATTGGTAAAAAGGTATTGTGGGACTTGACTTATGATGCAGGTGATAAAGAGTGGAATAGTGGTGAAATACAACTTCCGGATATGAACCATTCAGCCAATTGCTATATCAGACTAAAAGATAAAAATACTGCCATAGTAACCGGATATCACGGGCTGCGGTTATTTGGTAAAAGCAAGACCCTCAGCCGTATCAATTAATACAGGTTTTTAAAATAAACAATCCTTCAGGCAACCCTTTTCTTAATCTACTTGTACCATTGACTAAATATCTTTACAGAAAAAATTAATTTTTGCCTTATACCAATTCTGAGCTAAGGGAAATCCTGAATGGTTGCAGAGCCAATGACCGGCGCTGTGAAAGGATGTTATTTGAATGGCTGAAAGAATTTGCTGCAAATATTTGTTTTCGTTACGCTTCGCACACAATAGAAGTTCAGGATTTGGTATGCGATGGTTTTATAAAAGTGTTTAAGAACCTTCATTTATACAACGAAGAACTTTATGGCTGTAATGAAGCTGCCTTTAAAGGTTGGTTTAAAAAGGTTCTCATTAACAACTGCATCAACTACCGCAAGAAGTTTCATCCCAAAATAATGTATACCGAAGACGCAGTACTTATGCTTGCCGAACTGGAAGACGATGCAGAATCAGTGCTGGATACCATGAGTTACCGGGAAATTCTAACCAGCGTTACGCTGCTTCCCCCAGCTTACCGTATGATATTTAACCTTTATGTGATAGATGGTTACACTCATGTGGAAATCGCAGATATGCTGGGTATTACAACGGGGACATCTAAGTCCAACCTGTTTAAGGCAAAAAACTGGCTTAGGAATGAACTTCAAATAAAAATGACGGTTAAAAAATATGTCTGAATTTAACGACCATAAACTTTTTGAGCTTAGCAAGAAAGCAGCAGAGGGCTTTCATGATTCCTCTCTTATTCCTACCTGGGATAAGATGGAACAACAATTAGACAGGGAATTGCCGGTAAAAAAGAAACGGAGAAGGGTTGTCTTCTTCTGGATGCTATTGTCTGTTTTCATTGGGGGAATTGTTTATCTGTCTGCTAATGATTGGTACAATGTAAAACACACAAATCTTAAAGAAACGCAACTTTCTTCTCCAATCAAAAAAACAGATGAGGCTAACCAAAGTAATACTCAGAAAACAAGAGCGACCGAAAATATTCAAAACACCCTTAATAAGGCCCCACAGTTACAACAGGTGAATGATTCTAAGGAAAATACTTTAGTCTATGAAAATGGAAGTGATAATATATTGCTTTCAAAACATTCTGATGAAATTGGTAAAAGAAAAACCAGCATAATTAAAAAAGAATCACGACCCTCTCGAACTTCTTCAACTTTACAATTATTTACCAACAACAAATCAGATATTCCTACAGAAGCCAACAGTCTTTTGATGAGTTCTACTAGCGATACACTTCAGCAAAACGCCGTAGCTCATAAAGCAATTGATTTTAACCCTGAAGAAATAACGGCAAATCAAAATACCGGGGTAAATAATTCTTTAATAACCATTCCAACTGTAGATGATTCAACTTCAAATAATCTTCACATTTCAACTTCAAGGCCCCAAAAACAAATTAAACGTAATAGTAGATTTTCAATTGCGGCCATCGTCGGCACGAATTTTAACGACGTAAAATTCAACCACATATCAAAGCAAGGATTAGATTATGGATTGCTGATGGGTTACAGGATAACGCCAAACATAGAACTCCGAACCGGGTTGTTAATATCTAAGAAATATTTCAATGCAGATGGTAAGGTAATTTCTTTTGACTCAGCAAAACTCAATTTACCTTCATACAGCAGCATCAACCTTCAGCATGCAAATGGCTATTGTCGTTTTATTGAAATACCTGTTATGTTCCTTTATCATTTCTCACCACAAAAGAAAACAGGTTTTTATGCCGGAGCCGGTTTATCCATCAGCAAAATGAGAATGGAAAACATTGATTATACCTTCCTGATAGATGCCAGTACTGTTGTCGAACGGACTCATGCAGGCATATACCACAATATGAACAGTTCTTTTACCTCCCTCACATCCAATTTCTCTATTGGTGTAAAAAGAAAACTCTCTCAAAACTGGAGTATTGCTGCAGAACCATACATCAAACTACCTCTTACAAAAATAAATGACAGCAACTTAAAGCTTACCACTTTCGGCGCAACATTGATATTTACGTTTCATCCTGCATTGAGAAACAGAAACAAATAAACTCCACCATCAAAACCAACAATTATGCAAACAAAATTGATTCTCCTCCTTATTACTGCATTTCTTTTTGCCTGCAACAGCAATGAAAATGCAAATCATACCCATGATGAAAAAACAGAACACAGCGGCGGACACAACATGCCAATGACTGACAAGGGATATGGCTTTGGCGATGATAAATACATTGATATTGCAAAAAATGGCATGAACGAACTTGCCAGCGGAAACGTTGAGGCATGGCTTGCCGGCTTTTCAGATGATGCACTGTTCCGCTGGAATGGCGGGGATAGCCTCGCTGGTAAACCTGCGATTGCTGATTACTGGAAAAAAAGAAGAACTGAAGTGATAGAGTCACTTTCCTATTCAAATGAAGTGTGGTTGCCAATTCATGTAACCAAGCCATCTATACCAGCACAACTACCAGGCAACTATGCACTTTACTGGAGTTTGGTACATGCACGGTATAAATCAGGTAAAGAAATGAATCAGCGTATGCACATGGTATTTCATTTTAACGATAATGACAAAATTGACAGGGTAACGCAGTATATAGACCGTGTTCCAATTAATAATGCAGAGGCGAAATAAGTATATTTTGGCTGCAATGCCATTGGGCAGAGCTCTAAAATTTGACAAGACATTTTTATTTCTTAACTTTAAACAACGTCACTATGAAATTCAAACACACATCACTATTTATCAAACAGTGGACACTTGCTGCCTTGGCAGCAACAATTTTGTTCTCAGCATGTAAGAAAGATTTAGGTCAGGAAGCTGAACAAACAAAAGAGAACGAAACGCAACTCCAAAGCCAAAGAGTGGGAAAGCCTGTTAAAAAGGTGAACCCGTTCTCTTATGAAAACATTAAGAAAGCCAAGAAGAAACTCGCTGGACAAAACACGGCTAACAATGCGAACAGCAAAAGTGAAGAAGATAGGCTATACACTTATCTTCAGTTTAATCCTAATGCAGTTACTGGCGAACTACTGCAGCAATTAGAGGCTGACACAACTATTCGTATACTTAATTTTCCATTTGCAGATGGAGAGCTTTACGATGACGAGTTTGCATTAGATGAAGAGAAGGCTAATCAGCTTGCTGATGGCAATCTATATGTAGTTGTAAAGAAAAATACACCAACTGAAATAACACTTAAAACTTCAACATCATTAAACCCCGTAGTAAAAGACGAACTTTATTTACCCGATGAAGAGGATACAACATTGCAATTCCAAGCATTTCGTGAAGCAGGGTACAGCGAAGGGCAAATTGAACAGCTCCGAATTTGTTTATTTAAAAGACCATCTGGCTTTGTACGTTATTTAGACCAGGAAACAAACAGATTGGTTAATGTACCCGGGATGCAAGTTTGGGGACTTGTTTTTGGAATACCAATTCACACCTATACGGACGGTAATGGATATTATCGTTTACCATGGCGTTTTGTTGCAGGCACCATTATGGGAACGCATGCCAAAAATCCACGAGTTAACATTAAACCTATCAATACTCAAGGAGCTTGGTGGCTCACTATTCCAATTCAATTTATTGTTGGCTCGCTGCATGTACATGGATGGGTTGGCGCCTGCCAAATGCGGAATGATGTGAATATTGAATTCAGAACTCATCGACAAAATAGGTATTGGGCCCAATTAATGCATTCAGTTGGATTGCATGATAACTATTCTGCTAATGACGGCATTAATAGTGCTCCTCAAAGTTTAGTAATGTATGCTCATTGGGACGATAACTATGGCAATGCATCAGCACCGATGCTTGGCCATATATCTACAACACCGGCGTCATTAATTCTTCAATTTTTTACTGGATTACTAAACGGTACAAACCCCAATAATTATCCAAATCTTTTCAATTTATTAACTGGCTTAATGCCAGACATAACGATTAAAACAGGTGATTTTGAACGTCAATCCTATTCTGCAAGGCTTATGCAAACGGCTTTTCATGAATTAGGACATGGAAGCCATTTTAGAAGAGCAGGACAAGGGTATTGGATAGATTTTATTGCAGCGACACTTTTCCCAACAGGTAATTGTGGCGGTTATGGATGCGGAACTGGAACTGACGATGGCAATGTAGCAGTGGGTGAAAGTTGGGCAGAGTTTATAGGAACAAATCATGCTTTAAGAAATCATCTCAACGGACAAAAGGAAAGTGTTTGGGCAGGAGGATTTATAAGATTTGATGATGCATTGGAAAGGGAAACATGGTTTTTCAACAACTGGATTCCTACTGGTATATACAATGACTTAATGGATGTAAATAATACTGACCCTTTTGAAAATACTTGGGATAGGACTGGTGGCTTAACAATACAACAATTATATCAGGCATTAGGCCCTAACATAGATTTCCCATGTGATTATCATTTTGAAATATTGAGGCTATACCCTTTTCTCAACGGTAACGAGGTGGATGACATCTTCGTAGTAGGACATGGTGTAGGATGTCTATAATTTTTAACAAAGCAGCCCTAAAAAGGCTGCTTTAAATTTTTGTAAAATGAAACAAATATTTGTTTTTGTAGCATTGATAACTATCCTATCATCATCTTCATGCGACCCGGACAATAAAGACATTTTTAATTTAGAAAATGTGAAGCTTTATGCAACACTTAGCAGTTCAAATACAGCAATTTCTTTAGGGGACACAATGAAAATAAATCTATCACTACCTGACACCGTAGTAAGCAATACAGGTAGGATATATGTGCAAACGTTGCAAAAAGCACAGTTTTATATGCGCATCAATAAAATTGACACAGTAACAATTGGACGAGCCACTTTAATTAACCAACCTGCCTACTGGGTTACCAAGGGTAGCATTAGCCCTACAAATTCTTTTGATTTTGAGTTTAGTAATAACCTCAAACCTTATGGCGTAATTATCAATTTTAAACCTGCTGAAAAGGGAATTTATTATTTAGAAGTTGTTTCACAGGCTGGACAACTAAAAACAAACAACTCTTATGAGGCAAGGCTTATTGTCAACTTTAATGTACCCGACAAACACATCAATTTAGCATCTCCGTACTTAGGGACTGAATGGACAAACGAAGCAATGACAAGAGAGTTCGGAATTTATGTTTTTAGAGTAAACTAAAGACGAGGCACATGCCACCAACAAAAGTATTTATGCAATATGGGCTGACTAATAAAATATCAGCCCATATTTTCAATCATATTTTCAATCATCTTTTGTTCCAGCGACAGAATATCTATCAGCTTATGTGCATATTCTCATCTTCATATCTTTGTTCGGCTGACGTTCCAAGCTGACGTAACACGGAATGCCCATACTGCATAAATACCTACCGTAAAGGGTTAATTATAAAAGCCATCCACTTCATTTCCCCGGAAAAAATTAATTTAAAATCTGGGCAACCCTTCGCCTGTTGTCACTGTATCATACTTTAACAATCAATAATCTAAACCAAATAAAAATGAAAAATTTAAAATCCAATGTGTTTTTACTGGCTGTTATTTCTATGGCTGTTTATGTATCTGCCTGTAAGAAAAAGAATGACATGCCGATGAATGAAAAAAATATTGACTATCCCGCCGCTTATGTAATAAACGGCGAAAGCAGTACCATTTCAGTTATCAAGTTAAGCAGTAACACAGTTACCGACAGTATTGATTTAATGAACAGTGCCAGTAGCATGATTATGTGGCCCCATCACATCTACCATCATCAGTCAGGCCAAAACCACCACTTGGCAATTGGAGTACCAGGAATGGACTTAAGTGCAGGCCATACCGGGGGAATGCCCGGCATGAAAGGGATGGTTGTTGTCATGGATGCTGTAACAGGAGTATTAAAAAAGAACTTAGAAGTGCCGGTGATGAATCACAACGCAGTTTTTTCACCAGATGGGTCTGAGATATGGACTTCACAGATGGATATGTCAGGGAAAGTATTGGTTTATGATGCTACCACTTACACATTAAAAAACACAATTAATGTGGGAGATGAACCCGCAGAAGTTACTTTTAGTGCAGATGGAACGAAGGCTTATGTATGTAACGGTATGAGTAATTCAGTAACCGTAATTAATCCTTCTACAAAAGCTGTTCTTGCTTCTGTGAGTGTAGATATGAACCCTGTAGGTGCATGGCCTTCATCAATTGGTAAAATGTTTGTTGATTGTGAAGATGGGCAAAGCATTGCAGTAATTGATGTAGCAACCAACACGAAGCTCACTGACATTATCTTAAATTTCAAACCGGGTTATGCGGCTTATAATTCCACAGCCAATGAATTATGGGTAAGTGATGCTACCAACGGAAAGGTTGCTTATTATATTGACATGGGTGGTAACACTTGGATGAAACATGGTGAATTTGCAACCGGGGCTGATGCGCATGCAATAGCCTTCAATGGCAACTATGCTTACGTCACTAACCAGGGGGCAAATACTGTATCTGTCATAAATGTTTCTACGCATACAAAAGTAAAAGATATCCCAGTTGGAAAAAAACCAAACGGAATTGTATTCAAGTTGTAGTATTTGCTTTTCAAAACCTGTTTTAAAATAAAGAGCTACTAAATTCCCATAGGGCTTAATGTAAAGAGATTGAGTTTACTCAGTCTCTTTCATTTTATGCTCTTTTCATACATTAGCGTATTTTGCTGTAATATTTTAAATATGAGCAACAGCTTTACCCATATCATCCGGCAATACAAGGAAGATAAGCAGTCAGTTTACAACACCTGGTTTATAAATAACGAGGAGAGGTTAAAGGCATTTCGTTCCATCCGCCGTGGTGTGATGCAGGTGGTTGATGACATTAAAAACAAAAGATTTCCCAACGATTTTAAAGGGTCTTCCCTTGAGTTTGTGCTTACCTGCATTACAGAGCAGAAACAGGTTTTTGAAGGAGCATCTCATCCCTTTTACTGGAAACCCAAACTCCGCATACCTGATATATATGAAAACGAAAACAACAAGCAGGCATTTGGTCAGTTTCTTGAAAATTGCCTGAATGCAAAGTCAGATGAACAAATTATTAAAGAAATTATCAGGCTGGACAGTTTAAAAATTAAGGGACTTGGCCCGGCAGTAGCCAGTATCCTTTACTTTTTACATCCCACTATTATTCCTCCGTTTAATACAGCAATAATTAACGGGTTTAATTCATTGTTCAAAGACAAAAAGAAATTAGGCAGCTGGTCAGAATACCTGAAACTGCGGGAGGTAATGATTGATAGCAACAACCAGCACCGGACAGATTTATCATCAGACCTTGGAGCTATTGCCGGGCTGCTGTTTGAAATCGGCACTCAAAAATTGATACTGGGTACCGATGAATATTTATCGGAACAGGAAAGAAAGAAGCTGGAAAAGCTTATTGAAAAACGACAGGAGGATGTGCAGCAGGAAAAAGAAGAAGAAGATTTGCACACCGAAATGCAGTACCACTTATTGAAAATCGGTAACGCTCTGGGTTACGATGTTATCGCCGCTTCCAATGACCGTTCAAAATCGCATTGCGGTAATAGTTTTTCCTTTTTAAGCCTGCAGCAATTTCCGGAAATCAATCTTGAAAAGGAAACGTTGAATACTGTGAAGTTGATTGATGTATTATGGTTTCAGAAAGCATCCAACAACGTAATTGCAGCATTTGAAGTTGAAAAAAGCACCAGTATCTATTCTGGTATTTTAAGATTAACCGACCTTAGTTATACCATAGCCGATGGCGATGAAGTGCTTTACCTGATAGTGCCTGATAAAAGGGAAAAGGATGTTTGCCTTCAGTTATCCCGCCCTGCAATACGGCAAAACCGGGTTCTAATCAAGTACATTTTATTTTCTGAACTCCGAAGCCACTGTGATGCATTATGCAAATTTGGTGATAGTCACCATATTATGGAGAAAATTGCTAAGACGGTGTAATCTTCTTGGGTTAATCCTTAACTTTATGACGAAAGTCATAGGTTTAAATGATGAGGCTCTTTTTTAGTTGGTTCGGTTACTAATAATTTTACATTACAACTTTCTATTAGTGAAAAAATTTGGAGCTATATTACTTCTGCTTATTTATAGCAGTACTGCACTGGGGGCTACCATTAATTTTCATTTTTGCAAAGGTCACCTTTCACATATTTCGGTTTTAAACATTGGGGGAAAAGCAGGTTGTACCTGTAATCCGGATGCTATGCCAAAAGGCTGCTGTGAGGATAAACGGATTTCCAGTAAAGCCGACAATCACAATTCTATTCAGGCGGTTTATACTATTAATAAAGGTTCATTTATACCTGAATTACCTCCGGTTAATAATCTTCCTGATTTAATTTTATTTAGTACAACGTTAAACACTGACAATTCCCAAAATTATGTCAGACGAAGTTGTCCCGACCCTATTTATCTCCTCAACAGGGTTTTCAGAATATAATCCCAAATACAGCTACGTCAAAAGGATTTGAATTCTTTTTTGAACGAGTAGCTATCTAGGACAAGATGATTGCTTGCCGGCATTCTGTGTGTTGCTGTTCCAACTCGGCATACAAAGGAATGTAAAAACTCAGTAATCATTATTTCACACTTAAAATCAATTAAAAATGAAATCTGTTGCAACGCTGATGATGGCAGCTTTTACCATCTTGTCTGTTTCTGTTATTGCTCAAGACACTACCAGGCAAAATGTAACAAAACAGGAAGCCGAAAAAACAATTTATGTGTGCCCGATGCACCCCGATGTGATTATGGACAAATCTGGCAAATGCCCAAAATGCGGCGCTACATTATCGCCAAAAGAAAAGATGAAAAGAGAAGTGGTGGGTCTGTACGAATGTCCGGCACACCCCGGCGAAACAAGTGATAAACCCGGCACCTGCCCAAAATGCGGAGAGAAAATGAATCTTTCTCCAAAGGAAAAAATGAAAATGGAGGTAATGAAAACATATACCTGTCCCATGCACCCCGATGTAGCAAGTGATAAATCAGGAAAGTGCCCCAAGTGCGGCATGAAGCTGACCGAGAAGAAACAAACTGAGGTATCCTATTCCTGCACCGAACATCCGGATGTAGTAAGTGATAAACCCGGGACTTGTCCAAAGTGTAGTAAAAACTTAACCCTTTCTCCAAAAGAGAAAATGAAAATGGAAGTGATGAAAATATACACTTGTTCCATGCATCCGAATGTAACAAGCGATAAGCCTGGCAAGTGCCCGAATTGCGGAATGGATTTGAAGGCAAAAAATAAATAACCAACGTACAACTGGTAACCGATATAATTTAAATGTTATGAACACGAAATACTACAGGCTGTTATTGGGGTTGGTTGTGTTATCGTTGAATCAACAATTATTTGCACAGAAAGATAGCAGCGGCATTTATACAACGGCAGAAGATTTTGCACAACGAAAATTGTCTTATGCCATCAACTGTAAAACAGAACGGCACAAGATTAACCCCAACCTGATATTTAACGGAGACGAAGTTAAGATAAAGCACCAGGGTAATACCTACCTTCTAAAAAAGAAAGAAGTCTTTGGGTATAGGGATTGCAAGGGGAAAGAGTATAAATTCGTAAATGATACCGAATACAGTATTCTGAATCCGGGTGAGCTGTTGCTTCTTTATTATTACCAGCATCCGGCACACTCTCCTAAGAATGCAAATGATTATCCGGCAGCTTATTATTTCAGCAAGGATGCCTTTTCACCACCGCTGCCATTAACAAAGGCAAACCTCAAAGCCGCTTTTCCTGATAACCATTCGTTTCATGATAAACTGGATGCACAGTTCAAAAATGATAAGGACCTAGCCGATTATGACAGGTTTCATAAAATGTATAAGCTGAGCTGGCTTTTAAAAAACAGCATTAATTAAAACTTAAAAACCGGGTTATGACTACTACCTGTTTGCAAATAAAGAATATGTGTTGCGACCGATGCATTGAGGTTGTGCGAAACTTGCTTCGGGAAGTTGGTTATAACCCGGTTTCTGTTGTTATAGGGGAAGCATCATTTGCACAAAATTTATCAGTGAATGATGTTGAAAGTATCAGGCGCAAATTAAAAAATAAAGGGTTTGCGATTGCCGAAAAAAGTAATGAGAAGGTTACAGCGAAAATTCATGCTGCCATTTGCGGGTATCTTAATCAGATATCAAGCAAACAGGCTATGCTCCAAAAACTATCCGCATACCTTTCAGAGACGCTTCACCAAAGTTATTACCAACTGAGCCGGAGGTTTACCGAAACTACAGGGGTAACCATTGAAAAATATTTTATCTGTCTCAGAATGGAAAAGGCAAAGGAGCTCCTTATGCATGATGAGTTAAGTATAGCAGAGATAGCATGGCAGTTAGGGTACAGCACTCAGCAGATATTCAGTACCCAATTTAAAAAGGAAACCGGCAAAACACCTGGTGAGTACCGGCTTAATCCAATACCGCAAAGAATACACTGGGATAAATTATTATGGCAACATTTCAAACAAAATGCTTAATTAATCAAACTAAGGCGCTTGTAATACAGGCTACCTTTACAAAACAACTATATAGCTATCAGCATATATGTATAATAAAACTCATCATAAAAACTGACTTCCGTCATATTTACTGAACAGTACACTATATAGCTTTAACAGGGCTTAATGTTTTAAAATGAAATCTAACCGGACGATAAAAATCAAGGCGTTGATTCTGCTGGCCACCTTTTCACTGAATATAGTGGTTGGCTTTGCCTGTTCGTTAGGTGTGGATATGGGTTTCAACTCCAAGCATCATTCTCATGAAGAAGGTGAAAAGCATGAACATGGCAATGGACATCAACATGATGAGCATAAGGGCCATAGTCACCAGCATAGCCAAGCGTCTCACCATCATTCCGATATTGTCAACAACACCGCCTCATTCTCATCTCCAAACGAAGAGAATTGTTGCTCTGATTTTGTTGTAGGGTTTCAGAATACTGATAAACAGATTGCAGAAAAAAGCAGTATTCCACAAAAAAGTACAAACACTTTATTATATCTCGTTTTTGCACCGCCTTCTGTAGAATTACTCAATGCAAAGGGTTTTGCAAATCATTTTCGCATTCCTCCCAGGGAAATTGATTACTCCCCGCCCGATATACGGGTCTTCATTCAGTCCTTCCTTATTTGATACCGCTTTAATTGCGCAATCACACAGGTAAGCATCTATTGCCATAAAGGTTGTACTTACTTCACTGTGCTGATATAATCCAGTAAACAGCAAGTTTTGATTTAAAATTACTGTTGTGGAAAATATAGCACTGAATAATTACTACCGCAATGCAGCATTGCTTCCTGCCTGATGGTTGCTGCAATTAAAAATGCGCCTTTATTGTTTTTAAAACAGTTCACAATTAAAAAACAATCACAATGGCATGCGGTAACAATTGTACATGTAGCCAGAACAATTCTGGTAACCAGGATAATTCCAGGAGAGATTTTCTATTAAAAGGATTAATGGGTGGCATTGGCGCTGCCTTTCTTTCCGGGTGTTCCGGAAATGATAATACCAAGCCGGAAAGCGGAGACAAAGTGAATGTATTAACCCACGATGGGAAATTGGTCACAATAGATAAATCACAGGTCGCCAATTTTAAACCTCATATATCTGAGGAAGATGTCCGTAAAGGGATTCCGGGTAAAAAGTTTGTGATGGTAATTGACCTTGCCAAATGTGACGGCTGCGGTAAATGTACCAAGGCTTGCAATAAGATGCACTACTTACCTTCTAATAAGGAATGGATTGAAGTATTGGAAATGCAGGATTCGCCAGAGGTATCTCCCTATTATTTTGTAAAACCTTGTATGCACTGTGATAATCCGCCGTGTACAAAAGTATGCCCGGTAGATGCCACTTTCAAACGGGAAGATGGCATTGTAGCAATAGATACAGACCGCTGCATCGGTTGCCGTTTTTGTATGGCTGCCTGTCCTTATTCAGTTCGCTTATTTAATTGGACAGAGCCAGTTAAACCCAACATCATTGAAACAACTCCTGCTGCTGAAAATGTTTTTCAAAGCAAAAAAGGTTGTGTGGAGAAATGTGACTTCTGTCCGCACATGGCAAGAGAAGGTAAGCTGCCAGCATGTGTAACCGGTTGCCCGATGAATGCTATCTGGTTTGGCGATGCCAATGAAGATGCCGTAACCTGCTATGACGGGACAACAACAAAATTATCTCAATTGCTGGAAGATGGAGGAGCTTATCGTTTCCTGGAAGAGTTGGGTACCGAACCGAGGGTATATTATTTACCGCCTGCTAACCGAACCTATGATGCTAAAGAAATAAAAATTGATAAAGAAGGAAAATAAATCAAAGAATGGGTATGCAAAAGTTTGTTAGCATAATAATACTTACCGTCATTTTCATTTTTTCTGTTAAAGGACAAATTGATAGCAGTGGCATTTATAAAACCGCTGATGATTTTGTTGCAGGAAAGTTGACTTTCGGCGGCAATCGTAAAATGGATAAACACAGGCTGTTGCTGAACAACTTCTTTAACAGGCCAGTTATTACAATCAGGCATAATGATACTGCATATAATATTTCAAGAAGTGATATTTACGGATATCGCCTGCAAAACGGGGCAGAATATCGCATAGTAAGCCGTCAAGACTTACGGATTTTGAATGCCAATGAATATATTATTATATACCGAAGAGATATAACTCATCCTCCTTCCGGTAAAACCAATGTTACAAATTATTATTTCAGTGTTGGTCCTTATTCATCGGTACAGTCATTAACTATTAAAAATTTAAAAAAAGCCTTTTCTTCAAATCAACCATTTCTTGAAGAGATAGACGGCCTTTTTAAATACAATACAGAGTTGGCCACTTATGATAAGCAGCACAACATGTATATGATTAACTGGATATTCAAAAAAAGTATGGAGTAAACAATAATACAATTGCTAACCATAGCAAAAATTATAAATTATGGAAAAGCTAAATCCTGAAATAAAGAATCAAATAGAAAATGAATTACTGAGCACAGTAGGCCGTCGTTACCGGCAGGAAACATTTTGGGTAATTTTTCTTGGATTGATTTGTATTGGAGGAACTGTAGCCTGGGTTATACAATTGAGAAAAGGATTAGGTGTTACAGCCATGAGAGATTATGTTTCCTGGGGTTTGTATATTTCTCTGCTGTTCTTCTTTGTTGGTGTAAGCCTGATTGGCGCATTAGTTTCCTGTGTACTGAGGATGTCCGGTGCTAAATGGAGATACCCTTTAATACGCATAGCAGAAGCGGTAACACTTTCAGCTATTTTCTTTGCCGGGTTTATGCCGATATTGGATATGGGCCGTCCTGAACGCATATACTTTCTCATTACACATGGCCGTATTCAATCACCTATATTATGGGATGTTGTAGCGATTGCGACTTACTTTATTGGAAGTGTAATTTATTTCTACCTGCCACTGATACCTGATTTAGCCATCATGAGAGATAAACTTACTGATGCACCTAAATGGAGAAGAAAATTGTGGCGCTGGCTGGCAATGGGTTGGGAAGATAATTTACTGCAGCGGCGATTATTAAAAAAAGCGATGCTCATTTTATGCATTGTAATTCTACCGGTAGCAATATCTGTTCATACCATCAGCGCCTGGTTAATTGCATTTACATTAAGACCGGGCTGGAACTCTACTATTATGGGTCCCTATTTTGTATTCGGTGCTTTAATGGCAGGAACAGCCATTATGATTCTGATAATTGCTAAGCTGCGACATGGATACAGGCTGGAACACTACCTAACGCCAAAACATTTTAATAACCTGGCAAAAATATTACTGGCATTAACAGCTTTTTATCTGTACCTCAATATTAATAAATATGGCGTACCTGCTTACAAAATGGCAAAGGAAGAAAGAGCCGTATTGGAAGATTTATTTTATGGTAAGCATGCTTTCTTTTTCTGGTTTACCCAGATTGCAGGCCTCGTAATACCAATAATTATTTTATCATTTAAGCGATTCAGGCAATCTATCAAATGGGTTGTAGCTGCATCGGTAATGGTACTGCTTGGGGCATTAATTAACCGGTATCTCATTGTAGTACCCAATATGTTGCATCCATTTACACCTATTCAGCATGCACAGCACGGGTATGCCACTTATAACCCAACACTTATAGAATGGGCTATTACCGCTTCGTCATTAGCAGGCTTTGTATTACTCATCATTCTTCTCTTCAAACCCTTCCCCGTTATTACGATGTGGGAAGTAACGGAGGAAGTAGAAAAACGTGGAGAGAAAGAAATTGGTGTTGAAAGTATTATCACCCTTCAAAATATTCCAACTCATGCAAGCTAATAAAATATACATCATTATATTCTTGTCATTCCTGCTGACAACAACCGTAGCTGCGCAGGATGAAAAATTAAATGGAAACATTGCGCTGCAGATGAGCTCCAACGACAGCATGTATGTTGTAACAGCTACGGTTACCAATATTGCCACTCAACAACCGGCAAAAGATGTTGAGCTGACCTTCTATGTACAGCGGACATTCGGGTTAATGAAAGTGGCGGATGGCACCACCGATAGTACAGGCATTATAACAGCAGAATTTCCATCGGACATCCGTGGACATGATTCTTCAAAGAATTTTATACTGGTTGCCAAAGTAGAAGAAAGCGATGTAATGAAGGATACAGCCTTCCAGGTTTCTATTCAATCACAACTTCCTTTCCCGGCAGACAAACCTATACCCCGTTCTATGGCAGGGGCGCATGCTCCCTGGTGGCTTGTGATATCATTCATAGCAGCGGTCGGCACTGTGTGGCTATTATTTGTATATGTACTATACCTGGTTTACCGCATTAAAAAAGCATCAATGAAAGTTATTTCCTAACAGTAAAACTATAATACCATGAAAGTTTTAGTTCAAAAGATTATCCGAAAAAAAATGCTGATAGTCGTATTGCTCTTAATCTCTGCAATCATCGGCAGCGCATTTCTTCAACAAGAAGAATGGAAAGCGCCTGCTTCAGCCGATGCAAAAAAGAATCCCCTTACCGCCGATGCAGTAACCATTGCTGCCGGTAAAGCGGTATATGTAAAGGAATGTCAATCCTGCCACGGCAAAAAAGGAAAAGGCGATGGCCCAAATTCAAAAGACCTGGATAAACCTGCGGGAGATTTTACCAAAGCCAAAATGCAGAACCAGACTGATGGAGCACTTTTCTGGAAAACATCGGAAGGAAAAAAGCCAATGCCAATGTTTAAAAAAAAGCTAACAGAAGAAAAGATATGGCAAACAGTAATTTATATGCGAACATTAAAACAGTAATTATATGAAAAGGAAAATCTTTATTTCAATTGCTGCCGTGCTGTTGCTTTCTGCAACAGGCTTCAGCCAGCAATATAACCAGGACTATCTGGATAGTTTAATTCAAAACAAAGTACAACCCTTAATATCCAGGAACAGCAAATTTGTATTAACCGGATATACCACTGTTGGTGCAAAATTTGCCAAAGATGATACAAAATTTAATGGGTTTTCATTAAACCCGATTTTGTTATGGAAACCATCAGAGAAAATCTTTGTTGAAGCAGAACTGGAAACGGAATTGGAGGGCAATGAAACAGTTATTAATCTTGAATATGCCAATGTTTCCTTCTTCCTCAACAAATACATCACTTTCAGAGCAGGTAAGTTTCTCTCTCCGTACGGCATATTTCAGGACAGGCTTCATCCGGCATGGATAAATAAATTACCTACCGCTCCGCCTGGCTACGGTCATGATGGTGTAGGCCCAAGTGCTGAACTGGGTTTTGATGTAAGAGGCGGTATTCCTCTCGGCTCTGCAAAATTGAATTACAGCATTTATGTTTCCAATGGCCCCGTTTTAAATACCGGTGAAGATGAACCTGGTGAAGAAGGCATGCTTTCTTATGAGAACGCTGATGACAATAATAACAACAAAACATTTGGAGGACGCATTGGCTTTTTACCTTTTTCTAATTCCTCACTTGAAATAGGCGGCTCCTGGCAATTGGCTAAACCGGGAGATAAAGAGTCGGTATATGAGAATCTGAAAACGCAGCAGTATGCACTGGATTTAACTTATGTAAAGCAGCTTGATTTCATTAAAGGTCTGTTTGATGTAAAAGCACAATGGAATTGGGTAAATGTTGATAAAGCAGATTATAAGGACCCCGACGACCCCACCGGAGTTGCTACTTACACTTTTGATAACAAACGAAACAGTGTTTTTGCCCAGGCAGCCTACAGGCCAAGCATGTCGCCAAATAAGTTCCTCAAGAAGACCGAATTAGTATTCCGTTACGCAGGTTTAACCCCTCCTTCCGGCTCAAAGGAGCCCGATAAAATAAAGCAATATACATATGGGCTTAACTATTGGGTAAACTGGCGAACGGCAGTGAAGCTTGCTTATCAGCGCCAGGAAAACGACAATGCCTTTCTCGTACAGTTTGCGGTTGGCTTTTAATAACACTTAAATTATTTTTTATGAAACGTAATACATTAATAATAATAGTTGCCCTGATACTTACAACGGGGTTAGTCATCGCCAGTTGTGTAACGACCAGGATAACCGACAAAAGTGGCACTCAGTTATG
The DNA here is from genome assembly GCA_035703165.1 of Chitinophagaceae bacterium. GTDB lineage: Bacteria > Bacteroidota > Bacteroidia > Chitinophagales > Chitinophagaceae > AWTP1-9. Next base: position 92,673 of record DASSYR010000046.1, on the reverse strand, counting down.
GAGCGAAAACTGCCTGCGATGCCATAATACACCGCCCAGTTCTGCTTTCACCAATACACAGTGGGAAGTAATTAACACCCACATGCGGCAGAGGGCCATGCTTACGGAAGATGAATATAAGAAGATAACAGAATTTATGCAGGCAGGTGAATAAAGTTGATTTCATCATATCCGTACCCTTGATTGAACGTAGTAGAAAAGTATTAAATGCAGTATATGAAAAAGATAAATTTTCTTTCGTTGTTTGTGATAATCCTTATTGTTGTGCCATTATCATCATTTTCACAGGAGAAAAAGGGGCCAGATTCAAGCTCTGCTGTTACAAAAGAGTCATCTTACATTTTAGCAGGCACTGCGTTTAACAGCGACATTGTTTTTTTAGGACGTAAAGGCTCAATTAAATCTCCTTACATTTCCGCATCTGCCGGATATTATCATAAATCAGGACTATTTATTACCGGCATCGTATCCTACCTGGCTGCTTCGCAGCAAAACAGGATTGATTTATTCACAGCTTCCGGCGGATACGATTATTATAAGAAAAACTTTAATGCTGGAGTTTCTGCAACGGGTTATGTTTTCAATAATAAAAGCTCTACAGTCAAATCTGCATTAACTGCTAACCTGAATGCCTATGCCGATTATGATTTTGACATACTGGAAGTGTATGCTGATGGCACTATATATTTCAGCAATCAAAGTGATTTTATTTTTAGTGCAGCTATAAGCCATAATTTTTATACAGCGAATGATAACCTGAAGATCAGCCCAACCTTTTCGTTGTATAGCGGCACACAAAATTATTACAGCAACTACAATAACAATAAGCGGTTTGGGCAACACATGATTAATGCTGGCGGCAGTAATACAATGGGCACTGGTATGATGAGTGGAGGTATTCTCAATATTCAGAATTACGAGTTCAGTGTCCCTGTAAGATATGATTTAAAACATTTTCGGTTTCAGTTCCTGCCCGTATATGCAATACCCGTAAACCCGGCAACAATTACTGACAATCTGAATACCTATCAGGAAGACCTCAGCAATACTTTTTTCTGGTCCATAGGAGTATTTTATAAATTTTCGAAACAAAAAAAATAAACATTATGAAAAAGATTCTTTTAGTAGCTATGTCAATAGTACTACTGACAACTGTATCATTTGCCCAACAAGCGTCAACTGTGAACGCAAATCAACAAGGTATAACTGTAAATGATGAACACCTGATAATGAAAGACGGGAAAATGTACCACAGCTTGAATGGAAAGGAAATGATGATGGAAAACCCGATGACATTACATAACAGTACCGTAATGCACCCAGACGGCTCCTACCAGTTGAAAAATGGCAAAAACCGCCAGTTACGCAATGGACATTGCATGGATATGAATGGCAGGAAATACCGGTCACATCAAATGTTTCAAAGAAACATGATGCGGATGCATAGTGGTAGAATGCATTCTGGCGGCAGTCACCAGGGCATGAATATGAACGGGCATCATTAATGATTTTAAGCCGGTATTCTTTATGTGTTAAAGAAGTTATCGGAAATGTGAGCCTACTATCAAATTTTAAAAATCATTTTCTATGCGCTTAGGTTTAATGGCAATATGGGTTGTATGGTTCCTGGTTATGGGAATTTCATCAGCCGCACAAGTGTACCAAACAAAGTCGGGGACTATACTCGCCAGCGGAAGGTACAGAGGTGCAGGTGTAACGGCAGTGAGCAATCATTTATTCATGCATTTGAATTATGATAAAGCAGAAATGCACCTGCGGCTGGTGATTCCCACTATAATAACAGAAAATGATTCCTTAAACATGCTCCTGCAAAAACTGGCGGGCCAGGAATTGGTCTTTAGTGGCAAGATGAATATTGCTTTTGTACAAACTAAAAGTCATCCTAAACAGAAATTCAGTACACAGGGAACACTTTTTTTGAACGGAGTGAACCGGCCATTCAGTTTCAACTCGGTACTGGAGCATCTTCCAAGAGGCAACACAAGCTGCGTTTTATCAGGAGATTTTTTAATAGAGCTGCAACTATTTAATGTGCAAAATCTTTTGCCAGGAGAGGAAAAGATAAACGTAAAATTTAATCAGCTTGTTTTGAAAAGGCCGGGTGAATAATTATGATTAATAACATCTAAATATATAATTTATGAAAGCGAGTATCTGGATTTTAAGCATTGCATTAATAGTGCTGGTTGGCTGCAGTACTACCTACAATGCCGTATCCAACGATTATGACCGGTCAGTTGATTTCAGCCAATATAAAACATTTGCATGGCTGCCTGATAAGGCAGACACGGCAAACACACCATATAACAATGAAATTATCCGTAATAATATCCGTAATTATTTCGGACAGTGCATGAGCGACAGGGGGTATATGTTTGACGGAGAAAGCCCAGATATCTTAATGCAACTGGTAATAACCAATGCAAAAAAAGAACGGGTAATAACTTCCTATCCCTCCAGTTACTATTACCGGCCTTATTACTTTGGAAGCTTTTATTATACACCCTATCCCTATGGATATTATTACCGGCATTATCCTTCGTATGGTTATGGGTATTCAGGCTTCCCCGGTTATTCTACCACTCAAAAACAGGAATATGTTAATGGTTCTATCACTTTAAATTTTATTGACAGGAAAAATAATAAACTGGTTTGGACAGGAACGGCAGAGGGAGATATTTATGACGCATCACATATCAGTCACGACCTGCATCCTGCAGTGCATAGTATCCTTAATGAATATCCTGTAAAACCATTGGTAAACCGGAGTCATAAAATGCGCTAAAAGAAAGAACAATGAAAACAACAAACGAAATCATATTACAGTCATTGGGAGCGGCTGAAACAGTAACAGGTTCTAAACACCTGTTACGGACTCCTGAATTAAATATATTGGTTGATTGTGGCCTGTTTCAGGGCATAAAATCATTGAGAATGAAAAACCGTGAGGAATTACCCGTGGACCCCGGTGATATTGATGTGCTCTTGCTAACACATGCACATCTTGACCACTGCGGGTATATTCCTCTCTTTGTAAAAAAAGGCTTTAGAGGAAAGATTTACATGACGCAGCCAACAAGAGATTTGGCAGAAATCATTTTATATGACAGCGCCAAAATACAGGAAGAAGATGCAGAAAAAGCCAACCGGGAAGGCTATTCCAAACATAAACCGGCATTGCCCCTTTACAAAACCGAAGATGTTGATTTTGCTATAAGTCGTTTTGAAACAGTGGAGCACAGTTCAATGATTCAGTTATCATCCCATATCAGCTTTCAATTCCGAAAGAACGGCCATATCCTCGGCAGTGCCTGTGTTCAATTGAATTGCTATAATAAGACTATTATTTTCTCCGGCGATATTGGCCGTTATCAATCAGACTTTTTACTACCACCGGCAAATATAGACAAGGCTGACTTCGTAATAATGGAATCAACTTATGGCGACCGCTTGCATGGAAAGGCAGAGCCTTCTGAACAGTTGGCTGCTATAATCAATGAAGCAAACGATAAGCATGGCGCTGTACTGATACCAAGTTTTGCAGTTGGCCGGACCCAGGAAATAATGAATCTAATAACTGGATTAAAAAGGAAAAATAAAATCTCTCATTGGCTGCCCGTTTTTTTGGATAGCCCAATGGCTGCAGATGCAACAGAAATTTTATGTAATAACCCAAAATGGCACAAGCTGAAGCATGACGAATGTATGAGTGTGTGCAAGGATGTAGTCATTAACAGGGATTGGCATAACACAAAAGATATTATTCACAAACATGGAAGCAAGATTGTGATTTCAGCAAGCGGAATGCTCACAGGCGGCCGTGTGCTTGAATACATGAAACATCTGGCTCCGCATGAAAACAATATTATCCTTTTAATCGGTTACCAGGCCGAGGGGACAAGAGGCAGGGCATTGCAAAACAAGGCGCATGAAATAAAAATTCATGGAAAGTATGTTCCCGTCAAGGCGAGAGTTGTTGAAATATCAGGCCTTTCTGCTCATGCTGACCAATCAGAGTTGATTGAGTGGCTAAAAAAATTTCATCAATTACCCAAGAAAATATTTTTAGTACATGGTGAGCCATCAGCTCAGGAAGTATTAAGAGTAAAGATTCAGGATGAATTAAAAATTCCTGTACACATACAGCAACAAAATCAGGCAATCACTTTATTTAACACTAATGTATATGCAAATACAACATCACTATAAAGAAACAGGTATAAATGAAAAACATCAGCACTTGCTTACTTTTAAAAACCTGCACATAGATACGAACCAGGAACTGGTAGTATTTATGCCTGCCAGTTGTCATGTTTGTAAGTCAGAAGGTTTTCAGGCTTTGACAAGAGTAACGGTTTCTTTCAACGGTACAAGTATTATCGCCACACTGAATGTTACAAGTGATGGGCTGCTGGCTGAAGGTGAAATCAGTTTATCGGATAGTGCAGCCAAAAAATTGACAGTTCAGGAAGGTGATTTTTTGAGTGTTTCTCATACTGAACCTTTGCGTTCAATAGCTCATGTGAGAGCTAAATTATATGGCAGTGCACTTGACCAGCAGGCATATCATGAAATAATCAGCGACATCGTAGATGAAAAGTATTCCAATATTTTCCTGTCTTCATTCGTGTCTGCTTGCTCTGGCAATAATATGAACATGGATGAAATCCGGTACCTGACCCGGGCCATGATTGATGCAGGCAATCATCTCTATTGGGGAAAAGGGGTAATTGCAGACAAGCATTGCGTTGGCGGCTTACCTGGTAATCGTACCACAATGATAGTGGTACCCATCATTGCTTCGCTCGGTATTACCATACCAAAGACTTCTTCAAAAGCAATTACATCGCCAGCTGGTACTGCCGATACTATGGGGGTATTGACTAATGTGCATTTAAGTGTGCAAGAAATCCGAAAGGTTGTAGAAAAAGAAAACGGATGTATCGCCTGGGGAGGCGCAGTGAAACTTAGCCCTGCGGATGATTTGATTATACGGGTGGAAAAAGCATTGGATATTGACAGCGAAGGGCAAATGATTGCTTCTATCCTTTCTAAAAAAGCTGCAGCAGGCTCTACACATTGCTTAATTGATATACCCGTTGGTCCGACCGCAAAAGTGAGAAGCATGGATAGCGGAATACAATTAGCATTAAGATTAAAAGAAGTTTCGGAGTTCGTTGACATAAAGACACAGGTAATATTTTCCGATGGCTCTCAACCTATAGGCTATGGAATAGGACCAGCCCTGGAGGCAAGAGATGTGCTGCAAGTATTGCAATGTAAAAAAGATGCTCCCAAAGATTTATTGGAGAAATCAATCTTGATTGCAGAAGAGCTTGTGCGCCTTGCATGGGGTATGCCAAAAGACGCTGCACGGGAGATTGTAACAGATAAACTAAAAAGCGGAGAAGCTTTTAAAAAATTCATTGCCATCTGTGAAGCACAGGGCGGGTTTAAGGAACCTGGAAAAGCCCGTTATACTAAAATAATTGAAGCAGATTTTGCCGGTACCATTCATGAAATAAATAACAGGAAAGTGGCACAAATGGCAAAGCTTGCTGGTGCACCGGATACCCCGGAAGCAGGGGTTGATTTTCGCATTCAATTAAAAGAAAAAGTGGAAAGCGGGCAGCCATTGTTTACCATTCATGCCAACTCACCCGGTGAACTGGAGTACGCCTATGAATACTATAAAAATAATAGTCAGGATATCATTAAATATTTAATCAATGAATAACTGTGTTTTATTCAGCATACCGGGCAATGAGCTGTTGTGCCGCTCTTTAACGGAGTTATTGCATGTTGAGCAGGGAGAAGCCATCATCCGGCATTTTCCTGACGGCGAAACCTATGTAAAAGTCATTTCAAACGTGTTTGAGAAAGAAGCAATAATTGTTTGTTCACTCCATCACCCTGACAATAAAATATTGCCACTATATTTTTTGGCAAAAACACTGAAAGAGTTCCGTGCTTCTTCAGTAACACTTGTAGCTCCTTACCTGGCTTACATGAGACAGGATAAAAGATTTACAGATGGAGAATGCATCAGTTCTGATTTATTTGCAAGGCTCATTTCCGGTTTTGTTGATAAGCTTATTACCATTGACCCCCACTTACACAGGCGAACATCGCTTAACGAAATCTATTCTATTCATACTTCTGTTTTACATGCATCGCCGCTGATTTCAGAGTGGATTAAGCAAAATATACAAAACGCAGTGTTAATTGGCCCCGATAGTGAAAGTGAACAATGGGTAAGCAAAGTTGCTGACGACGCCGGGGCACCTTTTATTGTATTGGAAAAAATTCGTAAAGGTGACCGTAATGTACAGGTATCAGTGCCGCAAGTAGAAAAATATCAAAACCATGTGCCAGTTCTTGTGGATGATATTATTTCCACTGCACATACAATGATTGAAACAATCGGCCACCTGAAAAAGGCTGGTATGAAACCACCAATATGTATCGGTATTCACCCCGTGATGGCATCAAGGGCTTATGATAAATTAATAAAGGCAGGAGCAGAAAAAATAGTTACCTGTAATTCAATCATACATCCTTCAAACGGAATTAAAGTGGATGAATTACTTGCTGATGAAATATGTAAAAACTGTTTTGTAGTAGATTAAATGAAAGCGATATGAAATCTATCGAAAGAATAGAGATATATGATGCAGCACCGGGTGATGTATTTAAGTTTATTGACAATCTTGGTGTAACCGGTATGCACATGACCAAGTCATCATGGATGATGATAGGTAGCAAATTGAAATTGGATTATTTAACTGAACAACATAACGGCCCCGGTACAAAATACAGATGGACAGGGAAAATGATGGGCATTAAAATGGACTTTACAGTTGAAGTAACACAGTGGATAGAAGGAAAGGAAAAAATATGGGAAACCGTTGGGAAAGCAAAAATGATTATTTATTCCTGGTTCCAGATGCATTTAACTACTGCTCCAATGTTTAACAAGGGCACAAAGGCTGAACTTTCCATCACTTATAAAAAGCCAAAAGGATTACTTAATAATATCCTTTGTTTTCTTTTTGCGGACTGGTATTGCAAATGGTGCTTAAAACAAATGTTGGGTGATGCAAAGAAGAGTCTTAATGCTATGAAATCAAGTTCTCAATTTATTAAATCAGACGAAAATGAAATCAATTAAAGATATAGACCTCTCTCCCAAACCAGGTAAAACATACTGGAAGAGTTGTCACCGTGAATGGCGGGAAGAGTTTATTTATTTTTTATTGGTTGACCGCTTTCACGACAGTAACAAACGGCATAGTGCAGATTTTGATGTAAGGCATCCTGGATTTGGAGATGATGTGCAGTTAGGCAAGCAATGCGGCGGTACACTTCGTGGTATCATCAACAACCTGGATTATATCAAACATCTGGGTTGTACGGCAATCTGGCTAAGTCCTGTTTTTAAAAATAATCCGGAATCCTATCATGGTTATGCTATTGAAAATTATTTGGAAATAGATGAGCGCTTTGGTACAAAAGCAGACCTGGAGGATCTGGTAGAAATGGCCCATAATTATGACATGCGGGTATTTCTCGATATTGTTTTACATCATATTGGTGATAATTGGAATTATCCGGAGGGCAATCCATATTATTATCATGAAGGAATTGAATTTCCATTTGGGGAATGGCGCTATCCCGATAGACCTGTTCCGGTTGAATTGAGAAACCCGGCATTATATGGCCGCAAAGGGCAAATAAGAAATTTTGATGATTACCCGGAAACAAGAGAAGGTGATTTCTTCAGTCTGAAAGCATTTAAAAATGATGAATCAAGAGAAGCGATCTATGTGCAAAAAATTTTGACAGCTATTCATTGTTATTGGATAAGGGAAACAGATATTGACGGTTTTCGGCTGGATGCTGTAAAACACATGGGTGAGGTAGCTATCAGCCGCTTTTGCTCCTATGTTAGAGAGTATGCGTATTCACTCGGCAAGAAAAACTTTTTTCTTTTCGGAGAGTTAGTTGGCTCTGATGTTATGGTCAGTAATTATGTTGGCCCCAAAACACTCACAACATACAATGACCAGAATCTTTATTATGGTTTGAATTCTGTTTTGGATTTTCAGTTGCATTTTGCATTGGAAGGTGTAATAAAAGGGAAAGATTCTCCAGGCAAATTAATTGAACGATATACAGAGCTGCAGAGGAACGCTTTGGACAGAGGCGAATATGGAGAATTCCTTGTTACATTTCTTGACAATCATGACCAGATTGGCGATGCCTTTAAACATCGATTTGGTCATAATGCCGAACCGGAACAGATAATTGCCGGAACTGCCTTTTTGTTATGCGCCCTGGGTACGCCTTGTCTTTACTATGGAACAGAACAGGGTTTTGATGGGTGTGGTAAAGGCGACCGCTACATCAGAGAGTGCATGTTTAATCCAAACGACAAAACCACCAATGTGCTCAATCGGCAATCGGAAATATATAAAGCGATTGCTTCTATTGCTCAGTTCAGGAACGAGAGTAATGTATTGCGGTTTGGCCGAATGTTTATGAGAGAAACATCACAAAATGGGATTCGCTTTCATCTTCCTGAATGTAACAAATGCATACTGGCATTTTCACGGATATTATATGACCAGGAAGTGTTGTTTGTATATAACTCTTCTACCTCCGATGTTAAAGAAGAACATATACTGGTGGATTGCCAGTTGAACAGGAACCGCAAATGGATGAAACCTGTCTATGGCTTAAAAGCGAATGTAGAAATACTGCATTCGGAAAATCCGGCCAATCCGGTATGCTATATAAAATTGTATTTAAGGCCCATGCAGTTGATTATTTTAAAAAACTATTAAACAGTATATAACTATATGTATAATCAGATAGTGACATGATAATAATCAGGTATGATGGGGAGATGAATCATAGTTTTTCAATCAGAAGGGAAAGACCTTCATAAAAAAGCGGAATGCTATGACAAAAAATACAATCAAAAAACAAAACAAAGATGAGATGCAGAATATGGCTGAAATAATGAAGGCGATGGCGCATACTGACAGGCTGGCCATATTAAAATTGCTGTGTAAAAATCAGGCAGATGGGTTGAGTGTGAAAACGATTTACGAACGATTACAGTTGCAGCAGCCGGTTGTATCCCGTCATTTGAACATACTGAAAAGTGCAGGTGTTGTTCGTCGTTTTCAGCAGGGGCAAAAGATTAATTACTGTTTGTGTATGGATAAGAAAAATATAGAGTCGTTGCTAAAATGTTTTTGCTGAAAAATTTTATCAATGAGCATTCAGGTATCTGGCTACATCAATAATTAAATATTAATACAATGATAGAAAAAATAGTTTCCTGGTCAATCCGCAACCGGTTCTTTGTTTGGCTCGGGATTATTCTTATTGCCGTAGGCGGTTTTTATTCTATCAAAGAAACACCAGTGGATGCATTACCAGACTTATCAGAGAACCAGGTTATCATATTCACAGAATACATGGGCCGCAACCCAAAGATTATGGAAGACCAGATAACTTATCCATTGGTCTCAAACCTTCAGGGAATCCCACGCATAAAATCAATCCGTGCCGCTTCTATGTTTGGTATGAGTTTCATATTCGTAGTGTTTAAAGACGATGTAGATATTTATTGGGCAAGAACAAGGGTATTAGAGCGGCTCAATTATGCACAAAAATTTTTACCGCAGGGTGTTACTCCTTCCCTGGGCCCAGATGGCACCGGCTTAGGACATGTCTTTTGGTACACTCTTGATGGTAAGGGATACAACTTAGGTGAACTGCGGGCTTTACAGGATTGGTATGTAAAGTTCGCCTTGCAAAATGTGGAAGGCGTAAGCGAAGTGGCTTCCTTTGGCGGCTTTCAAAAACGCTACCAGGTAACCATTGACCCATATAAACTGGTTTATTATGGAGTGCCACTGATGGATGTTACCCGTGCTGTAGCAGCAAATAACAAAGATGTCGGCGGAAGTTTATATGAGATGAATGCCACAGGCTACCTCATCCGGGGGCTGGGATATATTACCAGCCTTGATGATATTAAAGAAATTCCCATAGGAACTTATAAATCCATTCCTATAAAGATGAGTGACATTGCTGAAGTACAGATGAGCCCTGACTTAAGGTTGGGCATTGTGGAAGAAAATGGAGAAGGTGAGGTAGTAGGTGGTATTGTTGTGATGCGTTTTGGAGAAAATGCAAAAGATGTGATAGAAAGGGCAAAAGCAAGAATGAAGGATATTGAAAAGGGCTTACCAGCAGGAGTAAAATTCAAAACAGCTTATGACAGAAGTGATTTAATACTTGCTGCTATAGATACTCTTAAAGAAGCATTGTGGCAGGAAGTTCTTATAGTTTGTATTGTTGTACTTCTCTTCCTTTTCAGCGTCAGAAGCAGTCTAGTGGCCATCATCTGCATACTTCTCTCCGTGCTTATTGGATTTATACTCATGAGATTTTTTGGTATTACAGCCAACATTCTTTCATTGGGAGGTATAGCCCTTGCCATTGGTGACGTTGTGGACCCTGGCATTGTGATGGCCGAGAACGCATACAGACAATTAACCAATCGTATTCTTCAGAATAAATAAACCAATCCGGTATGGCAAAGCAAAAGGAAATAAAAATAAAGGAACGAATCGGGCATACTAAAGAAATCCCTGAAACTGAAAGGGTGGCCATTATTGAAGAATCGTCACGAACTGTGGGCAGGTCCGTCTTTTTCTCTGTTATCATTATGATTATATCCTTTGCACCAATTCTGTTCCTAACAGGCCAGGAGAAAAAACTATTTACTCCGCTTGTACTAACTAAAACGTTTTCATTAATCGGCGCTGCCATCCTTGCCATCACTGTTGCCCCAATGCTAACAAGGACTTTCATGAAGTGCCGCTTAATACCCGAAAGCCGGAATCCTGTTTCCAATTTCTTTATTACTATTTACAAACCTGTGGCAAGATGGTGCTTAAACTGGCGTAAAACTGTTTTAGCTATGTGTTTTGTTTTAATTGCCGGCAGTGTACCATTGGTAATTAATCTTGGAACAGAGTTTATGCCCCCGCTGGATGAAGGTTCCTTATTGCTAATGCCGGTTACCCTGCCTGATGTTTCCAATTCAGAAGCCAAACGCATAACACAGTTACAGGACAAAATTATCAAAGGCTTTCCTGAAGTGGAAAATGTATTAGGTAAAGCTGGCCGTGCATACACAGCTACGGACAATGCACCTATCAGTATGATTGAAACTATTATAGTGTTGAAGCCGAAAAAGCAATGGCGAAAAGGGATGACAAAAGAGAAGTTGATTAAAGAGATGAATGAAAAAGTGCAGATACCAGGAGTTGTTGTTGGCTGGACACAACCAATCATTAATCGTATCAATATGCTTTCAACTGGTATCCGTACTGATGTGGGTGTAAAAATCTACGGAAAGCACCTTGATAGCATCTATAACATCGGCCGCAAAGTAGAAGCTGCCTTGAAAGATATTCCCGGATTGGTTGATTTATATGTTGAGCAACTTACAGGAGGTAAATATCTGGATATAAAAATAAGAAGACCTGATGCCGCAAGATATGGATTGAATATAGATGATGTGAACATGGTTATTGAGAGTGCTCTGGGTGGAATGATTCTGACAAACACCGTAGAAGGAAGAGAACGATTTAATGTTAATCTCCGGCTGGCTCAGGAATACAGGAATGATATTGATGAAATCAAAAGAATCCCAATACAAACGATGAAATATGGAGTCATTCCGCTTTCCTCAGTTGCCGATGTAAAAGTAACAGAAGGGCCGCCCATGATAAATTCTGAAAATGCAATGCTTCGGGGTACTGTACTTTTTAACGTAAGAGGAAGAGATATGGGCAGTGTGGTAAATGACGCAAAGAAAAAGATTGAAGATACTTTCAAGCAATTACCACAAGGCTATTATATTGACTGGAGCGGTCAATATGAAAACCAGGTTAGGGCTCAGCAAAGGCTTAAGGTTATTATTCCCATTGTAATGCTGGTTATTGCTTTTATCCTTTATGTCACATTCCATTCCTTTAAAGCTGTATTAATAGTATTCATCAGCATACCTGTTGCGCTTATGGGCGGCGTTTATTCGCTTTACTATTACAATGTCAATTTCTCCGTGGCAGTAGCTGTTGGCTTCATAGCATTGTTTGGAGTAGCGGTTGAGACCGGTGTATTGATGATTGCTTATTTGAACGATTCAATAAAAAAACTGGTTGAAGGCAAAGGCAATAGTATTCAAAATATAAGCAAGGAAGAACTTAAGGAAACATTTTTATTTGGCGCTACCCAACGTGTACGTCCATTGCTGATGACGGTTTTAGCAAATATAATAGGCTTGATACCGGTAATGGCCTCCACTGGCACAGGAAGCGATGTAATGAAGCCGATAGCGATACCGTTTGTTTTCGGTCTCATTACAGCTACCTTATTTGTACTGATTGTATTACCTGTGATTTACAACTTGATTAAAGAACAGGAACTCAAAAAAGGAAAACTGGAAGTACTGACTATTGAAGATTAAAAATTGTAAAAATATAAACATGAAAAGAATACTGACATACAGTTTATTAATGATGATAACATTCACAGCGAAAGTCAAAGCACAGGATACTGTGAGATTAGGTCTTCAGGATATATTTACAACAATTGATAAAAATTATCCATTGCTCCAATTGTACGAAGCCAAGATTTCTTCGGTACGTTCATTGGTGGAAGGTGCCAAAGCATGGATGCCCCCAACAGTGGCATTAGCATTTGACAGGTTTCCCTACCGTCTGTCCCTCCTTAAGGAAATGACCCCGGATAACCAGGCAGGCCTGATGCTTTCTGTACAGCAGATGATTCCAAACCTTGTTAAATTAAATGCCAAGAAAGATTATATCGCTTCATTGGAAAATGTGCAGCATAACGATTTGGAGTGGCAAAAAAATGTATTGCATTTTACGGCAAGGCTATATTATTACCGTCGTTATACAGCAGAGCAGAAATTAAAAATCATCAGGGAATACCGTGAGTTGCTGCAAATGCTTATCAAAACAGCAAAAGACAAATATGCTTATAACCAGTCAGACCTTCCCACCATTTTTAAAGCCGAAGCTTCGTTAAGTGAATTAGGCAATATGGAAACGATGCTTTTCTCTCAAATTGCTGAAACAAACATTGGTATTAACACATTACTGAATCGGGATGTTAACACTCCGTTTTTCATTGACACCCTATTAGCTCCTAAAGACTATAGTAATGAATATCTGCTTGCATTAGACAGTTCACAACTATTGCGGAATGATATTTTAGCTGTTGAAAGCCGTATCCGTTCCATGAAGTTCAATCAAAAATGGGCGGCTACCGGTTCAAAACCTGATTTCGGTGTTCAATTTTCTCACGGTCAAATGTTTGGTATGCCAAAGCAATTTTCCATCATGGGCATGATGACAATACCGATTGTACCCTGGTCCTCAAAAATGTATAAATCAGAAGTAAAATCAATGGGGTTTGAGATACAGGCTATGCAAAAAGAAAAATCAACCATGCAATTGATGGCTTCACAAATGATACGGGAAAAAATTACCATGCTTATTTATGAAACAAGGCAACTCAATAACTATGACAAAAATGTATTGCCATCATACCAAAAAAACCTGGAGAGCAATCTGCTGGCTTACCGGCAAAATACAGGTAATTTTTTTGTGTTGCTGGATGCATGGAATATGGTACTTATGAAACAACTGGAAAGAATTGATAAGCTGGGCCAAGTATTTACTGTTCAGTCTGAATACGAATATCAACGGGAAATTAAATAGTAATGTCAAAAAGTATTCAACATATAAAAATGAAAATAGCCAATTATGGTTTATCCCTCCTGGCTGCCGGGGTTACTCTTGTGTTTGTTGCATGTAATGATAAGGAAGACAAACACAGTGACCATAACAGCAAGATAACAGAAGCCAAAAAGGACAGCAGCATGCAACATGATGCTATGGAGGGGATGCAGATGAATGATGATAGTAGCAAAAGAATGAACAATATGAGCAGTGACACTGCAAATCATTCATCCCACAATACTATGGATGGCATGAGCATGAATGATAAAAACAGTATAGCTGATACAGCCGTTAACGAAATATATTGGAATACGATGCCTGCTAACCAAATTGTCATCTCTACTCAAAAAGCGGTTGAGCCGGTTGACAGTAATATGAACTATACCTTCAAAGGGAATGGCTATATCAGTTTTGACTTTCGGAGGAGCCGTAAAGTACCGGTACGTATCGGAGGCCGTATTGAACGGCTATATGTAAAATACAACTATCAATATATCAGAAAAGGTGAAAAAATCCTGGAGTTATACAGTCCCGAAATCAATACTTATATTGAGGAGTTTTTATTTCTTACACGGCAACCTTCTGACTCGGCGCTTCTGAATAAAGCAAGACAAAAATTATTACTGCTTGGTCTTTCAGCGGCACAAATAAATCAAATTCAGAATTCCAGCCAGGCTCCCCTCACTATTTCTGTTTATAGTCCGTTTGAAGGATATGTTTTATTCAACCCTTCCGCAATGGTAAGTATGGGTACAACTGGTAATACTTCTGCAGGTATGGGTGGTATGAACTCAGGCGTCAGTACGTCTCCTTCCGTTTCCCCTACTGTCTTGCCTGATAACAGCATTCGTGAAGGTATGTATGTAGCCAAAGACCAGACATTATTCTGGGTAAACGATTTTAAGGAGGTATGGGGTATTGCAGCATTCACCAAAGAAAATGAAAAATACCTGCGCAAAGGATTGCCTGTAACTGTTATTAGTGAACTGATACCTGAAAAAACATTTCAAACATCAGTTCAGTTTATGGAACAAATATACCAGAGCGGGCAGAAATTCAGCCAGGCAAGGGTTTATCTCCCTAATACTTCGGGTATATTAAAACAAAATTCATTAATAACAATCTCTTCGTCCATACCTGTAAGTTCATTGATGGTGCCGGCCAGCAGTGTGTATTACCTGGGCAAAATTGCTATCGTATGGGTACGGACTGGGGTAACTAAAGAAGGTAGCAATGTATTCCAGTCAAGAGTAGTTCGTATTGGCCACAGAGATGGTAAAATGGTGCAGATACTGGAAGGTTTGAATGCAGATGAGTTAATTGCTAAGGATGCAGGTTATATGGCCGATAGCGAAACCATTATAAAATATTAAATCAGTGGTTATGAAAAATAGATATTGGCTTGTTTCAATGCTGGCTATCCTGTTGCTGGCAAATGCATGTACACGAAAAAAAAATGAACCCACAAAGCAAGAACATTCTGGCCACAATGTTGCTCAACCTGCCATGAATGACATGGATATGATAACACTAACCAGCCGGGATGAACAATATGCAAATATTACAACTGATACAGTAAGACTAAAAGCCATGGCAGAATATACCACCCTGCTGGGTACAATGAGTTTTGATGAGCGAAAAGTAACCGTGGTTACCTCCCGTATCAGGGGAAGACTTGATAAACTTTTTGTTCGTAATCCACAAGAGGCTGTAGCTAAAGACCAGCCACTTTATTCTATTTATAGCGAAGAACTTCTTTCTTATGAAAATGAGTTGCTGAATGCACTGCAACAGCAGCAACAGTTTACCAATATGAAAGACGTAATGGTGCAGTTAGTTGAAGCAGCAAGAAAAAGGTTATTGTTATGGGGGCTTACGGCAGAACAGGTATCGCAATTGGAAAAAGACCGTGAAGCATCACCACTTGCTACTTTTTACAGCCCGGTATCCGGAACCTTGGTTGAGCTGCCTGTTAGTGAAGGGCAGTATGTTGAAACAGGCACCCCCTTGTTTCGCCTTGCAGATTTATCACAACTGTGGATAGAAGCACAGATGTACACCAGCGAACTGCGATGGTTGTATGAAAAACCTGTTATCACGGTTGAATTTGACGCTTATCCAAATGAAATTTTCTCTGCTGTACCGGTATTTGATAATCCAACTGTTGAAGCAGACCAGAAAATCAGCCTTGTAAGATTTCTTGTTGCAGGCAGTAATCGCCAGTTAAAGCCGGGCATGATGGCTTATGTTAACATAAAGCGGAATGAAAAGAAAACCGTAGTAATACCGAAATCATCCATCCTTGTGGGTAATATGATTACTGCGTGGGTTAAAACCGGCGATGGCACGTATGAGAACCGGATGATAGAATTAGGCATTCAGAATAAAAAAGAAGTAGAAGTTATTAGCGGATTAAAAGAAGGTGAACTGGTTGTTACAAACGGGGCTTTCTTGCTAAATAGCGCTTTAATCCTGAAAAAGGGAGCCGGTATGCCGGGCATGGAAGGTATGAAGATGTAAACAAAGATTTAAACTTTTGAAAGCAGATGCATGAATATCTCAATAGTGTCCTTGGGCCTTATTTGCTGGGCATGCTGGTATCAGCCGGAATAGGATTGATATTGGGATTGGAACGTGAGTTTGACACAGCTACTGGCAACGAGCATTTTGCCGGACTGCGCACCTTTACCCTTGCTACACTGTTAGGATATATTATCACTTATCTTTCAAAACAATACCAGCCCTGGATATTTGCTCTCTCGTTGCCTGGATTATTTATTCTGCTAACTATTTTTCATTTTGCTAAAACGCAAAAAAATAACCTGGGTATTGTTACGGAGCTATCGCTGCTGATTGCTTGTTGTCTTGGTTCACTGGTAGCTCTGCATTTTATACGTGAAGCATTAGCGGCAGCGGTTGTTACCATAACTGTTTTGGCATTGAGGCAACAGTTTAAGAAAATCATTGCCCGTATAACGCAGGATGAGTTATATGCGTTTATCAAGTTTATTATTCTGTCTTTATTGATATTACCCTTCCTGCCCAACAAGAATTTTGGACCCGGTGGTGTCATCAATCCGCAAGCGATAGGATTTGTGGTTGTCATTACTTCTTCACTCAGCTTTATTGGATATTTTCTTATAAAATTTGGTAACGCCGAAAAAGGCATATTATTAACTGCCTTTTTAGGGGGCACTTTTTCCAGCACAGCAGTTACATGGGTGTTCAGTTCGAAAAGCAAAGAGTCGCCGTCTTTATCCAATAGCTATGCTGCAGGTATTATACTGGCCAGTTCTGTTATGTTTATGCGGGTGTTGCTGGTAACATATTTGTTTAACAACGCTATTTTCCTGGCATTGCTGATACCCTGTTTGTTACTGACGCTGGTGGGACTGCTGTGGGTATTTTTTATTACGAAAAAGATTAAACAAAAAACGGTGTCGCCTCCACTTCAATTGGGCAACCCCATCAATATTCTGAACGCCATGTTCTTTGGTGTCCTGTTTACCGGCATATCAGTGTTGATATTTTATGCCGATAAATTTTTCGGAACCAGTGGGCTTTACTTATCAGGGTTACTATCAGGTGTTTCTGATGTAGATGCTATTTCCATCAGTATGGCAAGATATGCCCGTGAGAATAATCAATTGAATATCGCTGTGATTGTAATTGTGCTGGCAATGCTAAGTAATACAATTGTAAAAGCAGTAATAGCTATAACAAAAGGAACCAATGAACTGAAAAAAACTATTTCTTATGGATTCGGCAGTATGATACTGGCAGGCCTTGGTTATGTAGTAGCAGCGCACCGGTATTTACATTAAGTAATAGAAATATGAAACAAATTAAGTTAAAAGAAATTGAAACAACAGCTCCTGCCAGGGATGATAAAACTGATATGAAAAAAGAGTTGACCATATTGCACAAACAACTTTTTTCACTTCAACATCTTTTTCACGCCAATGCCAGCCACAGTATGCTAATTGTGTTTCAGGGCATGGATACATCAGGTAAAGATGGCACTATCCGTCATGTGTTTTCCTGTGTTAACCCGTTGGGAGTTCATGCTACTGCATTCAGCGAGCCTTGCGATAAAGAAAGGGTGCATGATTTTCTATGGCGCATTTATCAACGATTGCCGGAAAAAGGAATGATACGGATTTTTAACCGTTCACACTATGAGGATATTCTTGTTCCAACAGTTCATCGCATGCTCGATGGGAAACTTATTGAACGCCGGTATGACTACATCAATTCGTTTGAGCAACAGTTAGAAGACAGCGGAACTATTATCCTGAAATTTTACCTGCACATCAGCAGGGATGAGCAGAAAAAAAGACTTGGAAAAAGATTGACAGACCCATTGAAAAAGTGGAAATACAAAGCTTCCGATGAAATTGAATCTGAGAAATGGGATGATTATATCCGCACCTATGAAAATATTATCAGCCGCTGCAGCCCGGCTATTCCATGGCAGGTTATACCTGCGGATGATAAATGGTACAGGAATTACCTGGTAGCAAAAGCGATAGTAAACAAATTAGAATCTCTTAAAATGAAATATCCTGGTGATGAGAAATGAGAATCCAAAGAATGGTCTTTGTCAATTAAGTACGGCTCTGATAGTTTTTGTTAAGTTTTATTATAAGCGTTCATAACTCTACGGATAACTTTTGCTTAGTTCAGTACCCGGATGAAAATTTAATGATTTAAATGTTTTACTATGGGCAAGGATTATTTTTTTGGGCTGGACCTGGTGTACATAGGAGCTTTTATCTTTTTTATCATTATGATGATTTGGCTTTTTTGGATTTCACGAAAAGGGAAAAAAGATAAATGAACGGGTTAATTATTTATGAGTAGAATAAATAGTTGCACACTTAATGTGTCATAAAGCCTAAACAGAATTATATGAAATGGAAACATACACTAATGATGCTAGTAGGGTGCGCCCTTCCCTTGTTGCTGATTTTTATAGCACCATTATTAGGAATCAGGGGTAATTGGTCATTATTCATTTTCGTGGCAGCCATGTTTGCATGCCATCTTTTTATGCCAATGCATCACCATCAGTCTGATGAATCTAAAAAAACAAATCATGAACCGCATTCACATTAAATCGTTTGGCTTGGCTACAGGCCTCACTGCTGCTTTGCTTTATCTCGGTTGTGTTATGGTAATGAAGCTGACCGGACCGGAGTTAACTAAAGAATTTTTCAACAGCCTGTTACATGGCATTGATGTCAGCACTATTCTGCGTATGGATATTTCAATTACAGAGACGGTACTTGGACTAGTGCAAACATTTATGATAGCATGGCTAACCGGCGCAAGCATTGCATCTGTTTACAATGTCGTATTGAATCGGCGCTTAAAGAAAAAATAAAAAGCTTAAAGGCTGAAAAGCATTGCAAGCAATTGGTAAAAAAATTAAAATAGTAAAGTATGAACCTCCCGGATATAGATAATATAAAAGTACCATGGGCAATTGATGATAAATCAATACTATCTCAACTGCATGCCGATTCAGAAAGTGGCTTATCTTCAACAGAAGCAGCAAGAAGGCTTTCCTTTGTTGGGTATAACAAAATTGAATCCAGTAAAAGAATCAGTCCCTTCAGGATACTTATTAATCAATTCATCAGTCCTTTTGTCTTACTATTGACCGTTGCCGCCGGGCTTTCTTTTTTCTTCGAGGAATGGCTTGATGGTTTTGCCATCATCGCGGTGATTATTATAAATGCAATCATTGGCTTTTTTATGGAATTTCAGGCAGAGCGGTCAATGGAAGCATTAAAAAAACTTACCTCTGTACCAGCCCGTGTAGTGAGAGATGGTAAAATCATAGAAATCCCATCCGAAGAGGTTGTTCCCGGCGACATTTTATTTGTCGAAGGCGGTGACATGATAACTGCAGATGCACGGGTAATACAGGCATCACAATTCCAAACCGATGAGTCAGCTCTTACCGGCGAATCATTACCAGTAGAAAAAAACACAAAGCTATTAGCGCAGGACGTCTCACTGGCAGAACGGCACAACATGCTGTATAAAGGAACCTTTGTAACCAAAGGAAATGGCCGGGCTGTGGTAGTGCATACCGGCATGACAACAGAATTGGGAGCTGTAGCACGTTTGGTGCAGCAGGCCAGTCAGGCCGCTACTCCGCTGGAGAAAAAAATTCAACAATTCAGTAAAAAATTGATCTGGATAACTGTTGGTCTTCTTATCATCATTTTTATAGCCGGAATTTTAAATGGGCAAAAAATAGTGCAAATGCTGGAAACATCCATTGCACTCGCTGTGGCAGCTATTCCGGAAGGCTTACCCATTGTAGCCACATTAGCTCTTGCATTTGGTATGCTGCGAATGGCAAAGTACAATGTGATTGTAAAAAAATTATCAGCCGTTGAAACCTTAGGTGGAACCAATGTTATCGTTACGGATAAAACCGGAACGCTTACTCAAAATAAAATTGAAGCGGCATACATGGAGGTTTACAATGCCGCATCAAGAATTAATGTAGATGTTTCAAACGCCTCCATCCGGTTTATTGATGATAATACGCTTATTGACACCCCTGCACACACACAGCTTCATCGCATTGCAGCACTTTGTAATACTGCAGCTTATCATTACGATGGGCAGGTTGAAAAAGAATCCGGCGACCCGCTGGAAGTCGGTTTGCTGAAAATGGTTTTTTCTTCAGCTACAAAGCCGGAAGACCATCAAAAGCAATTTCCTAAAGTTGAGGAAATACCTTTTTCTTCTGACACCAAAATCATGGCTACGCTGCATAAAAACAACCAGGATTATTATATCGCAGCCAAAGGTGCAGTGGAGGAATTACTGATCTGTTGCTCATCTGTATTGGAAGGAAACGAAATAATAGAGCTTACTGATGATAAAAGGAAGCAATGGTTGGCTAATGCAGAAAAGCAGGCTCAATCAGGGTTGAGAATGCTTGCTTTTGCCTTCAGACCCACTAAAGAAAAAGAAAAGGATTTTCTTCATCATTTAACCCTGGCAGGCTTGATAGGGTTTATTGATCCGCCAAGACCCGAAGTGCCTGCTGCCATTGAAGAATGTAAATCAGCAGGCATTAAAGTGGTGATGATAACCGGTGACCATCCCGCTACTGCCAAAAATATTGCCATGCAGTTAGGATTAGCGAATGAAGAAGATGAAGTGATGCATGGCAATACTATGAAGCCCTATGATCAGCTCACTGATGCAGATAAAGAAAAGTGGATGCATACACCTGTTTTTGCCCGTGTATCACCCGAGCACAAACTCAGCCTGATTACTTTATTCCAGGAAAAGAAAATGATAGTTGGAATGACGGGAGATGGCGTGAACGATGCGCCAGCTCTGAAAAAAGCAGATATAGGTATTGCAATGGGACAAAGAGGCACCCAGGTGGCGCAGGAAGTGGCGGATATGGTATTGAAAGACGATGCATTTTCATCCATTGTATTAGCCATTAAACAGGGGCGAATGATTTTTGATAACATACGCAAGTTTGTAATCTTTTTACTGAGTTGTAACCTGAGTGAATTATTGATCGTTGCTATCGCATCCGTACTTAACCTGCATTTCCAGCTTTTTCCACTGCAGATTTTATACATCAATCTCATTACTGATGTTCTACCCGCATTGGCATTGGGAGTAACAGAAGCGGCGCCACATATTATGCAGCGAAAACCTTATTTATCGGAGGTCTCTATTATTGACAGAAAAAGATGGACGGCTATATTTACCTATTCGTCCATTATTGCAATCACCTCCATAGGGGCAGTTTTTTTAAGCCATGAATTATTGCATGATACAGAGGGATGGAACAGGGAGTTGTGCAATAATATCCTTTTTTACACACTGATTTTTTCACAGGTACTTCATGTGTTCAATATGTCCTTTGAACGGGGGGTGCCCTTTCATAAGACAGAGGTATTCCGGAATAAGTACGTTTGGTATGCTGTTGCAAGTTGTATAGTTCTTGCCATGGTATCTTACTGGGTTGTTCCGGTAAGAAATGTACTGGAAGTAACCATTTATGGATGGAAAGACTGGGCAATTGTAATAGCTGCATCATTCCTTTCTCTTTTTCTGATACAGCTGGCTAAAAGAATGAAATGGGTGATTTAGAAACAGTGGTTGACAAATATGAGAAACATCAGTTTTCATTATGATTAGGATTAGGTTCATTTCAATAAGGTAATCATAATTTCACTAAATTAGTTTAGTTATGCGAAGATTTATCGCCATAATATTAATGCTGATCTATGCCAATGTAGGTTTTGCTACTGCAATAAATTTTCATTTTTGCAAGGGGCATCTTTCAAAGGTGAGCCTTGTAAATGTCAAGTTTCATTCATCCTGTTGCTGCAAAACAAACAGCATGGCTGATGATTGCTGCAAGGACAAAATTTTAATATCAAAATCAGATAATCACCAATCTCAAATATCCCCCTTTCTACCGGAGGCTGGCGTTAAGATGCTATTCATTCCGGCCATTATACCACAGAATGAACCTCAGTACAACCTGCAAAATCTGCAGAAGTTATTTTTTTATACGAAGCTCCGAAGTCCTCAGATTGATGATATTTTTATTGCAGTTTGTAATCTCCGCATTTGATTTAGCTCATTAAGCCGGAAGCACCTGAATGACCTTCAAATGGTTTTTATTGCCGGCATTTTGACGTCTATCTGCTGATGGTTGTCATTTGAACTATTATTCATCCTGAAGAAAATAATTATGAAAAAGCTATTGGCTGGGGTTTTGGCAATAACAATTCTTGCTGTTGCTGCTTGTAATAACAATAAGCAAAATAATAAGTATGACCAGAATATGAAACACGACTCTATGAATCATGATAAAATGCAAATGGATACCATGAAAGGTATGAATCACGAAAGCATGAATCACAGAAAACAAGAGGAATCAATGACAGATATGGGTGACGATATAAAATCATCAGAGGCCAACGCAGGTGGCACGGACCCTGTGGTCAGGAATTTCATTAACAATATCATTTCCGAATATCTCTTTATTAAAAATGGATTGGCCGATGATGATAAAATAGAGCCAAAAACAGGCGCCGTTCAAATGGTCAGTAGCATAAGGAAGTTTGACAAGTCTTTTTTCACGGCAAGTCAGAAAAAAGAATTTGATAAATATGCGGACAATATTAATGAGCAACTGCAAGGAATAATTACCGCCAAACAGATTGAAGAACAAAGAGTATTATTTGGGTTATTGTCGCAGCAGGTCTATGAATTGGCAAAGTTGTTTGGAGCTAACCGAATCTTATATTATGACCATTGCCCAATGGCTTTGAATAATAAAGGGGCTATGTGGCTCAGCGAAATAAAGGAAATTAAAAACCCATTTTTGGGGAACAGTATGTTGACCTGTGGCACTGTACAGGAAATCGTTCAATAATATAAACCCCTTAATCAATTAATCAGTTGCTATGATAGAGAAATTAATTTCACTTGGGCTCCGTAACCGGTACATTATTTTGCTAATTGCAGGTAGTCTTTTTGTTTGGGGATTTTTCGCTGTAAAGCAAAACCCTATTGATGCCATACCTGACCTGAGCGAAAATCAGGTAATAGTATTTACAGAATGGATGGGAAGAAGCCCTCAGGTAATGGAAGACCAGGTTACCTATCCGCTGGTAAGCAACCTCCAAGGCATTCCAAGAGTTAAAAACATTCGTGGTACTTCCATGTTCGGAATGAGTTTCGTGTATGTAATTTTTGAAGATGATGCCGATGTGTATTGGGCAAGAAGCAGGGTGCTTGAAAAATTGAACTATGCACAACGGTTTCTTCCGCAAGGCATCACACCTACATTGGGTCCTGACGGAACAGGAGTGGGCCATATATTCTGGTATCATCTTGAAGCGCCTAAAATTGACCTTGGCGAGCAAAGAGCATTGCAGGATTGGTATATCAAACTGGCGCTGCAGACTGTTCCCGGTGTATCTGAGGTAGCTTCATTTGGGGGGTTTGAAAAACAATATCAATTAATTATTGACCCGGTAAAACTTCAGTACTATAACATTTCAATGATGGATGTTATGAATAAGGTAAAGGCAAATAACAATGATGTTGGCGGCAGAAAGTTTGAGATGAGTGATATGGCCTATATCATCAGAGGTCTTGGCTATGTAAAGAAAAAGGAAGATATAGAAGAGATTGCGCTGAAGAATTACAATGGAATTCCTGTAAGGGTAAAAGATATTGGTACTGTACAGTTGGGGGGAGATTTACGGCTTGGAATCTTTGATGTAAATGGTGAGGGAGAAGTTGTTGGTGGTATTGTGGTGATGCGCTATGGACAAAATGCAGATAAAGTAATACAGGCCATAAAAGCTAAAATGAAAGAAGTGGAAAAGGGCCTGCCCGAAGGGGTCAAGTTTAGAATTTCCTATGACCGAAGCACACTTATTGAAGCGGCCATTGAAACGATAAAAGAAAAATTGGTAGAAGAAATTATCGTAGTATGTATTGTCGTTATCATTTTTCTTTTCAACTGGCGCAGTGCCCTAAGTATTATCATACAGATTCCCATCACCATTGCTATTAGTTTTATTCTGCTTAATGCGTTTGGCCTGTCGTCTAATATCATGTCGTTAACAGGAATTGCACTTGCCATAGGTGTAATAGTGGATAATGGGATCATCATGTCGGAAAACTCATACCGCAATCTATCAGAATGGCAAAATAATCCTTCACCAGACAAATAAAAAAACATGAATAAAATCAATAAATGGTGGAATAAAATGGTGGGCAGAAGTGATACCTATCGCCCAATACCCCAGGATGTACGCATTCGTATAATTGAAAGCTCCTGTAAGCAAGTATCAAGAGGCGTATTTTTTTCAACTATAATCATTATCACCTCATTCTTACCGGTATTCATGCTCACAGGCCAGGAAGGAAAACTCTTCCATCCTCTTGCCTATACAAAGACATTTATAATGGTGGTTGATGCTATTCTTGTAGTAACACTTGCCCCTGTGCTGATATCTTTCTTTATGAAAGGACGTTTCAGGCCGGAATCTTCTAATCCTATCAACAGAGTTCTTGAAAAAATATATGAGCCACTTATCAGGGGTTGTATCAAATGGCGCAAGACAACTATTGGTATCAATATTCTTGCCCTGGCAATAAGTGTACCGCTGATTGTAAGTCTTGGCCGTGAGTTTATGCCGCCGTTGGATGAAGGGTCGCTTTTATTTATGCCGGTAACATTACCCGATGTATCAAATTCAGAGGTTAAAAGAATTTTGCAGGTGCAGGATAAAATCATCACTACTGTGCCCGAAGTTGCTCATGTAATGGGTAAAGCAGGAAGGGCCAATACGGCAACCGATAATTCTCCTATCAGTATGATTGAAACTATCATCTTACTCAAACCCCGAAGTGAATGGAGAAAGGGAATGACGAAAGAAGATATAATTAATGAACTCAACAGTAAACTGCAAATACCAGGAGTGACAAATGGATGGACACAGCCCATCATTAACCGCATCAATATGCTTTCTACCGGCATTCGTACGGACATTGGCTTAAAAGTATATGGCCAGAACCTTGATACGATTTACGCCTTTGCTCAAAAACTGAAGAAAGAGCTTGAAGGTATTGATGGTGTGAAAGACCTCTATGTAGAACCAATTACCGGCGGAAAGTATATTGATGTAGCTGTGAAAAGGGAGGAAATCGGCCGTTACGGCTTAAGTGTAGATGATGTGAATGCCATTGTGGAAAGTGCCCTGGGCGGTATGCGGTTAACAACTACTGTGGAAGGGAGACAGCGTTTTTCGGTAAACGCAAGGTTTGGTCAGGATTTCAGAAATAATATTACTTCACTCAAACGTCTGCAGGTTCAAACCATGGATTTTGGACCTATCCCACTGGAGGCTGTTGCTGATATTAAATTAAGCGAAGGCCCGCCGATGATTAACTCTGAAAATGCGATGCTGAGAGGAACAGTGTTGTTTAATGTTAGGGGCAGAGATTTGGGAAGCACAGTAAGTGAAGCAAGAGAAAAACTGGATAAAATGGTTATACGGTTGCCGAAAGGTTATTTTCTTGAATGGAGTGGTCAGTATGAAAATCTTATCCGTAGCGAAAAAACACTAAAGCTTATTCTGCCAATTGTGCTGGTAGTAATATTTCTCTCCATGTATTTCGCCTTTCATTCAGCAAGGGAGGCTTTTCTTAGCCTGATTACAGTTCCGTTTGCATTAATCGGAGGCGCTTACATCATCTATTTCTGGGGTGTGAACTTATCGGTGGCGGTGGCGGTGGGCTTTATTGCATTGTTTGGGTTAGCTGTGGAAACAGGCATTGTTATGGTAATTTATCTCAATGATGCCATGCAACAACTTGTAGCTAAAAAAGGAAACTCAAGAGAAACGATTACAAGGGACGATTTAAAAGAATATGTAATTGCTGGCGCTGCAAAAAGGCTTCGTCCAAAGCTGATGACAGTTTGTGTGTCATTGTTTGCATTGATTCCAATACTGTGGAGCCATGGTGTGGGAAGTGATGTAATGAAGCCTATTGTACTGCCGATGGTTGGTGGTGTACTTACCTCTGCCACACATATATTATTGGTAACGCCATTGATTTTCCTGATGGCAAAAGAATATGAGTTAAAAAAATATGGCAAAATAGAAGTGCTGGAAGTTAAACATTAAGAAAATGAAAAGGCATAAAAAATATTCACCTACAGTTCTGATTGTATCAGTCATACTTTTCTCCGCATTTGTTAGCTGTAACCGGAAAGTTTATAAAGACATTCAAAGCAACTATGACAAGTCCGCCGACTTTAAACAATATAAAACGTTTGCCTGGCTTCCTGATAAAGATTCTACAGATGCAAAAACTGTTTTTGGACTGATGCGGAATAACACGATTAATTATTTCACCCACTGCATGGCAGAGCGGGGTTACAAAGCAGATGTTGACAACCCTGATGTTTTATTGGAACTCATTATCAAAAGCCAAACAAAAGAAATAGAAGACCCGTCTCTTCCAAAACCATTTAGTACAACAACCGTAACAGTATATACTAATCCATACTTGCATCCTTTGTCAAATCCATTCAAATATAATAAGCCCTTTACTTATAAATATTTCAATTATCCGCCGCAAAAGCAATTGCCAAAGGAGACATACCTGAAAAATTCAATAACGCTAAATGTAATTGACAGGCTGCAGCAAAAAATAGTCTGGAGCGGAACTGCTAATGCCGATTTATACGATACTGCTTACCTCCGGATGAACCTGCACCCGGTGGTTTACGATATTCTTGAGCAATATCCTGTTAAGCCCTATTACAAACACAGGAACAAAACAAAATCAGTAAACAATTTTTAAAATAAACAATTTTAAAATGAAAAACTATTATATCATAACAATGTCTTTTGTTTTACTGTCTGTATTGCTCTCATGCAATATCAACGGCTCACACAGTAAAGAGACAAAAGGCAAGTCTTCCGGGCCAACGATTGCTTTTTCTGATACAGTCATCACCAGATTGCCAAATAACCAGGTGTGCATGGTAAATAACCGCTTCCTGAATTCAGATCAGATTCCGGTTCCGATAAATGGCAAAACATATTATGGCTGTTGTGAGGGTTGCGTTAAAATGCTTAACGAAGATTCAACTTCCCATTATACCTATGACCCCCTATCAAATGAACAGGTGGACAAGGCAACAGCATTTATAATTGGCAAACCCGGGTCAAAAGAGGATGTCTTCTATTTTGTATCGGAGTCAAACGCAAATGAATATTTCAATAAATACCTGAAAAAGACATCAGCTTTAAAACAATAAATTAATTACTCAAAATTCTTCAACTATGAAACGCAGAGATTTTATTAAAAACACTGGCATTGGAGCAGGTAGTGTTCTTACTGCTGGTTCATTTATGAGCCTTTTGGCCTCATGCAATAAAAATAGCATGATGGGTGGAAATATGAATATGGGTGGTCAACCGGTACCGGTAACAGAAGGAAGCTTCACCAGACTGCTGCCCATTCCAAACACTGTAACTGGTACTACGTCTTTGATTGCACAGGCTACCAATACCAATATAAATGGTAACGGCTTTTCAGTCTTAGGCTACCAGTCAGGAGGCATATTGGGCCCAACTATCCGTGTCAACACTGGCACAAACGCCAATATAAATTTTCAGAATAATCTTTCGGAGAAAAGCAATATCCACTGGCATGGCTTAAAAATTCCTGATGATATGGACGGACATCCGGAAGCCATTGTAAATTCCGGCAGTAGTTTTAATTATCAGTTTGTCATCAATCAACGGGCTGGATTAAACTGGTATCACCCTCATCCGGATGGAGCAACAGCAAGACAGGCTTTCCAGGGATTAGCAGGATTATTTATTGTTAATGACACAGAGGAAGCAGCCCTCAACCTGCCATCTGGTATTTATGAAGTTCCATTGGTGATTCAGGATAAGAGGCTTACTTCATCTGGCATTGCATACAATCCCACTTCAATGGAAGTAATGACAGGTTATATGGGTGAAACCATACTGGTAAATGGAGAAGCATCACCATTTACGGAAATAGCAACACGATTTTATCGTTTGCGAATATTGAACGGCTCTAATGCACGGATTTATAATCTTGGGCTAAGCAACAATGCTGATTTAATAATTATTGGTAACGATGGAGGCCTGTTAAAAAAACCTGCCACTGTCAAGAGTATTTTATTGTCGCCGGGTGAGAGATTAGATGTATTGGTAAACTTTTCCGGACTTTCAATAGGCTCTGAAATATTTTTAGAGAACAAAATGTTTGACAATGCTGGAAGTGCCCAGGGAAAACAAGGGTTTAAGATTCTGAAATTTAAAATAACACAAACAGTAAACGACACTTTCAATGTTCCTGCCAGTCTTTCGTCTATTAATTCAATACCGGCAACAGCCGCTACCCGAACAAGAAACTTTGTACTGAACGTAATGCAAATGAGCGGCGGCATGAATATGACCGGTATGCACCAAATAAACGGGAAGACGTACAACAAAAGCCGCATTGATGAAACCGTGTCGGCTAATGCAACGGAAATATGGGAATTTGACAATTCACAGGGCGATGAACCACATCCTATTCATCTTCATGGAGTACACTTCCAGGTACTGGAAAGAACAGGTGGCCGTGGCCAATTGTTAGCCTCTGAAAGCGGTTGGAAAGATACTGTTCTGCTCTTGCCACAGGAAAAAGTAAAATTGATTATTCCCTTTGCATCCTTAACCGGGGTTTTTGTTTTTCACTGTCACAACCTGGAACACGAAGATGATGGAATGATGCTCCAATATCAATTGAATTAACCAATAATTACATGAAAAGACTATTATTACTAAGCGGCTTTTTTTTGACAATCATCACTGTTTCCTGTAACAACAACAAAGGCCCTCATTCAGGACATACTACAGATGTTGCAAAGGAAATGTACACCTGCCCCATGCCGGGAGATTCAGTATTCAGTGATAAGCCCGGTAAATGTCCTAAATGCGGAATGGGGCTTGTTAAGATGAAGCAAGGTAATCATCAGCACAACGACGGCAATCAAACAGAAGTTTATACCTGCCCCATGCATCCGGAAATCATCCGGGATAAGCCGGGGAAATGTCCCATTTGTGGTATGGACCTGGTAAAGAAAGGTGGAGCAGTGGATAATTCGTCAGATTTGAATATTGATTTTTTATTACAGCCTACGAATGAATATGTTTTATCCTCCATACCCATCACATCACTTCATTCAGCCAATGAAGAAATTGAAGTTGAGGCACTGGGCAAAATAGCTTATGATACAAAACAGGTGGGAACAATTTCAGCAAGGGTATCTGGCCGTATTGAAAAATTGTATGTACGCTACCGCTATCAGAAAATAACAAGCGGTCAAAAGGTGATGGAAATATATAGCCCGGAAATATTAACAGCACAGCAAAATCTTCTGTTTCTCTTAAAGAATGACATTGAAAACACTGTTTTAGTAAATGCTGCTAAAGAAAAGTTATTGTTATTGGGCATGAGTCAGGAACAATTAAATGATGTAATAGAAACAAAGAAAGCCGCCTTCACCATTTCTGTGTATAGCAAGTACAGCGGACACATACATGAAGCTGGTTCGCAATCTATGCAAAAGGAGCTTGGAGAAATGAGAGATATATCCCTTCTTACCGAGGAATTGCCGTTGAAAGAAGGAATGTACGTTCAGAAAGGTCAGACGGTTTTTACTGTATATAATCCAAACCGGGCCTGGGCTATTCTTAATTTTTATGCCGATAAGCAAGGCCTCATCCGTCAAGGCAGTCCTGTACGTATAGTACCGGAAACGGCGCCGGATAAAGATTTCAGAGCAACAATCAATTTCATTGAGCCATTTTATCGCCAGGAAAGCAAGACCGTTACAGCAAGAGTTTATTTTGATAATTCCATCTTGAAGATTCCTATCGGCAGTCAGGTT
Source organism: Chitinophagaceae bacterium (assembly GCA_035703165.1). GTDB lineage: Bacteria > Bacteroidota > Bacteroidia > Chitinophagales > Chitinophagaceae > AWTP1-9. Next base: position 62,283 of record DASSYR010000046.1, on the reverse strand, counting down.
AAGGCCACAATTTTCGGAAACAGCCGTGAAGCGAACTGGCTTCCGGTACAAGCAGTTGTTTCGCTGGGATTGGATAAAGTAGTATTTATAAAAGATGGTATCGGTTTCAAAGCTTACAAAGTAAAAACTGGTATTACTTATAAAAATAGAATCCAGGTTTTAGAGGGTTTGTCTGCGCATGATTCTGTTGCAGCAAATGCACAGTTCCTGATGGACAGCGAAAGTTTCATTAAAGTAAACGAATAAATTATGAAGAAAGATATTTATACGGCCAGCTTCAATAATTCAATCCCCCTGCAGTGGAAAGAAGTCATTACGCAGTTTGTTGTTTATCTATTGGCAGTTGTTGTTTTAGGATTATTAGTTAACTCCTGCAAAAGCAAATCAGAAGTATCTAAAGACCCGGATATTTATTACACTTGTTCAATGGACCCACAGGTGGTGGAATACAAACCAGGTAAGTGCCCCATTTGTAAAATGGAACTGACGCAGGTGCGTAAAAGCAAGAGCGGGAATCCACATGAGATACAGCTAAGTGAAAATCAAATAAAACTGGGCAATATCCAGTTAGATACAATCAGTACAGGCAGTATCGGTGACAAAATGTATCTGACCGCTACATTAAATTTTGATTTATACAAATCCAATTCTGTAAGTTCAAGGGTGCCGGGCAGAATTGAAACGCTATATTTTAAAAACCTCGGTGATTATGTACATAAAGGCGAAAAGCTCTTTGATATTTATAGTGAAGAACTAAATACAGCCAAACAGGAATACCTGTTGGCCTTGCAACAACAGCAAACTCTTAATAATTCATTGATAGATTACAATGAACTAATTCAAAGTGCAAAAAATAAATTACTGCTTTGGGGCCTCACAGAAGTACAAATTGATGAGCTTTCAAAAAGCAGAAAAATAAACCCACTCACCTCATTTTACAGTCCTGTTTCAGGATTTATTACCACATTGGATATTAAAGAAGGTGATTACACAATGGAAGGTGGAACGATTATGCGACTCGCCGATTTATCTACCCTATGGGCAGAGGCACAGGTATATACTTCGCAATTGGCTGAACTGGACAAGAGCGGAACGGCCATTGTTCAGATTCCCGATATGCCAGGCAAAGAATTTACCGGCCGGATTGAATACTTAAATCCGGAAATCAATCCTGATACAAGAATTAATTTGATACGGGTTGCTATACCCAATACATCTCAGCAATTAAAGCCCGGAATGCCTGCCTATGTTATTATTAAAGGTAGTCAACGCAGTACACTAACATTGCCCCTGGATGCTGTTTTGCGTGACGCATTGGGTGCAACTGTATGGGTAAAATCAGGGCAAAATTCATTTGTAAGCAAAATGGTAGAAACAGGCTTGGAAGCAGAAGGCAGAATTGAAATCAAATCAGGACTGAAACAGGGAGATATTGTAGTAGTTAAAGGAGCCTACTTGCTGCAAAGCGAATATAAATTTAAGAAGGGAGCTAATCCTATGGAAGGTCACAATATGTAATCATCTTTTCTTAATTACAGTAATAAGTATTTTATGATTGTCACAATAACCATCAACCCCGCTGTAGATAAAAGCACCACTTTGGATAAATTGATTCCAGAAAAAAAACTCCGGTGTTCCGATTTGCTGGTAGAAGCCGGTGGAGGTGGTATCAATGTCAGCAAGGCCATTGAAAAATTGGGCGGAGAAAGTCTTGCAATGTTTCCTTCTGGTGGAGCGAATGGAAAACTGCTTGAGGGAATTCTTTTTGAAAACAAAATTCCTTTCAAAAGTATTCCGGTTGAAAATGAAACAAGGGAAAGTTTTACCGCAACAGAATTATCAACAAATGCACAGTATCGCTTTGTAATGCCAGGCGGCAACTTAAGCAGCGCAGAAATTGATTCTTGCTTATCAACTATCACTGCATTAAACCCACTTCCCTCCATTATTATAGCCAGTGGAAGCCTGCCGCCCGGAGCACCAGATGATATTTTTGCACGCCTTGCGGTTATAGCAAAGAAGCGGGGAATAAAATTGATTGTTGATACTTCCGGCAAACCATTACACCTTGCTGCACAAGAAGGTGTTTATCTTTTGAAACCTAACCTTTCGGAATTATGCAGCCTGGTAAATAAGGATTATCTCCAAATGAGTGAAGTTGATGAAGCGGCAAAACATGTTATAAGAAATGGTCATTGTGAGGTGATGGTGGTTTCAATGGGGCCTGCAGGGGCAATGCTTGTAACAAAAGATATGCATGAGAAAATTCCCGCCCCGACAGTAAAAAAGTTAAGTACCGTTGGTGCAGGTGATAGCATGGTAGGCGGTATGGCCTGGATGCTGGAAAAGGGAAAACCTCTATTGGAAATGGTTCGCTTCGGAGTGGCATGTGGCACCGCAGCAACGATGAATTCCGGCACACAGTTATTTAAAAAGGAAGATGTCTATAGATTATACCAGTGGATTAATCAGCACAGTATTTCTTTTGCAGCAGCATAATTATATAAAATAGAATTGCATATTATGAAAGTAGCAGTTTTCAGCACACATAAATTTGAGAAAGATTTTTTGCTCCGTGCGGCAAAAGGTAAACATGAATTAATATTGCTTGAACCACAACTTTCGTTAACTACTGCTGGTTTGGCCGAAGCATGTAATGCCGTTTGCATTTTTGTGAATGATGATGGCTCAAAAGATGTTTTAAAAAAAATATCGGCTATAGGAATTAGATATCTGGTTCTTCGCTCTGCAGGTTTTAATCATGTAGATATCAAGGCTGCCTATGAATTGGGCATGAGAGCGGCCCGAGTGCCTGAGTATTCGCCTTATGCCGTAGCTGAACACACGATTGCACTAATGCTTGCATTGAACCGAAAATTGGTATTAGCTCATAACCGGATCCGTGATTTAAATTTTTCTTTGAATGGCCTGACTGGTTTTGATATGCATGGTAAAACTGCCGGCATTATCGGAACTGGGAAAATAGGAAGAATTGTTGCGGAGATACTTCATGGTTTCGGATGCAGAATAATGGCCTATGATATAATGCCTGACAATGATTGGGCAAGTAAATATGGAGTGGTCTATACCGGCATTGATAACTTATGTAGTCAATCAGACATTATCACATTGCATGCACCATTGACCGAACAAACCCGCTACATCATTAACAGGGACAGAATTGCAAAAATGAAAAAGGGTGTAATGATGATTAATACCAGTCGTGGGGCATTAGTGAATACAAAAGATGTTATCGCTTCTTTAAAATCCGGTCAGATTGGCTACCTGGGGCTTGATGTGTATGAAGAAGAAAGAGGTTTGTTTTTTGAAGACCATTCCAGCGACATTTTGCAGGACGATATTATAGCAAGATTAATGACATTTTCAAATGTGCTCATCACAAGTCATCAGGCTTTTTTAACAGATACTGCATTGCACAACATTGCAGAAACAACTGTGGGAAATCTTGATTGTTTTGAAATCGGAACAGAAAATAAAAATGAGGTGAAGCCGTAGATTTTGATGGCCTGGTAAACATCATGACCATTGGCTTCCGGATCTGCAGTTTTTTCGGAAAGAAGGTAAGCATTCCGCCTCAATAGATATTGTAAAGTAATAAAATGAAAAGGAAGATGATTATTGGCATTACGGCACATTGTAGAAAATGTCATTGGGATATTTATGCAAATTGGATTAAGGGAAATGACCCTGACATAGATGTTTTAAGAATTTCAAACAGGGATTATGTCACATTAGAGTCAGGCAGATTTGATGGGATGCTGTTAGCCGGCGGGCAGGATGTGCACCCTCTTTTTTATGGTAAGCCCGAATACTACAAATTGCTAAACCCTAAGAATGTGGCTTGGCGAAGAGATGAGTTTGAACTGGAGGTCATTCGTAAAACATTGCAACAGCAAAAACCGCTACTGGGTATTTGCAGGGGATTACAAATTGCGAATGTTTATTTTGGAGGTACTTTAATACCCGATATTCCTTTGCGTTTTCAGACTTATGAACATTTGACAAAAGCAGGAAAGCCTTGTGTACATGAAATCACAGTAAAGAAAAATACTCTCCTCAGCCATATTGTACACACTAAAAAGGGAGAAGTATTTTCAGCACACCATCAAAGTGTTGATAGAATTGGTAAGGGATTATGTGTAAATGCAGTGGCAAAAAAAGGGATTATAGAGGGGATGGAAATTAAAGATGATAGAAGCAAAAACCTGCTATTATTGCTCCAATGGCATCCCGAAAGAATGAAAAATAAACAAAGCGGTTTTTCAAAAAATATCCGGGACTATTTTTTGAATGGGATTAGAAAGACAATTTAAATCTGAAGGAAATAAATTAAAAAATGGGAGGAAGATTTACATACTGCAATACAGTGTCTCTTTATAAAAGAGAGAAGGACGTATGCCTTCAACTTTCCCGTCCTGCAATTAAACAAAACAATGTAGTAATTAAATACATCCTGTTTTCTGACTTACGCAGCCATTGTGATGCACTTTGTAAGTTTGGAGAAAGCCATCACATTATGGAGAAGATTGCGAAGGCTGCGGAAAAAATGTAGGCTGTATGAAAATATGTAGCTGTAGGTAACCTATTATGGTTTTTAACTGTAGCATTGATTTAGGGGTATATTGAAACTTAAAACCTGTTTGAAAGATACATGCCTCACCAGTTCAAAAATGTGAATATGCATGATGCGGAGGCCGGTGTGGTTTATGTAACTGATACATTTTCAATGGACGAAATAAGGTTTAAAATCAGGAATGATCCCAAAATTTTGTAAAAATTGTCTATAATTTTACAAATTCGTTGAACCATTCTACCATATCTTTGCCACGTTAAGGCGTTACTTTTCAATAAAATAGCCTTATTTTTACGAATATTAATGAACCGGAATTTATCCATAAAACTGAAAGCACTGTTTCTGCTGGTTGTATTTGCTTCAAATACAGCGGTAGGATTTGCCTGTGCTATAGGTGCAGATATAGGTTTCAATTCCCCTCATCATAACGAAACAGAAGAGCCTGCAAAAGTGCATGTACATGAAGATGGTAAAAAGCATGTTCATGAAAAAGAAGCATCAGAAGTAACTACTCATGTTCATGAAGATGGTATGAAACATCAACATGACAGTGAGCCAGCAAAACAAATTCCTGTTGATGGCATCAACTTACTTACAAAAGAAGATGGTGGATGTTGTACTAATGAAGTGCAGGAGTTTCAAAATTTAGATAAAAATGTTACTGTAAATACCGGTATCAATGTACCTGTGTTTATTGCAATCCTGAGCACTTATTTTTATATTGATTTCTCAACGGCTATCAAAGATTTTCCTGTCAACTACAAGGCCCGTTTTTATTACCCCCCGCCGCCTGATATACGCATAGCGATTCAACGTTTCCAGATTTGATTATAGTAAAACAGGTGAAGCTTTCGCTTCATCCAACTTCTTTTTGCATTTCGCAATTTGGGGCTATTTGTTTTACCGTAATCAATTTTTATGTTCAGATACAGTATCATAGTTTTTCTTACAGCAATTATCAGTTTACCAGCAGCGGCACAGCAGGTACTTACAGAAAATGAAGCTGTGGCCAAAGCATTAGCTAATAATAAGAATATTCAGGCCTCATCACTGCAAGTAAAACAGCAGCAGCAGTTATTAAAATCAGTTATCAACCTGCCTAATCCTGATTTCTTTTTGGAAAGTCCTACAGGCAAGTTTTATACAGGGAGTATCACCCAGTCATTTGAATTCCCAACGGTTTATAGCAACCAATACCGTTTGCAAAAACAGCAAATTGGTGTGGCGCAAAAAGAAAAGCTGTTAACAGAAGCAGAATTAAAATACAGGGTTAAAGTTTTATACTTAGAAATACAGTATGCTGATTCGTTTATGAAGCAACTGTATATCCAGGATACCTTATATGAAAAGATAAAGCTTTCAGCCATCCGCCAGTTTAAAGCCGGGCAAATTGATTACCTGCAACAAACATTTGCTGAAACGCAGTATGGAGAAATTCATAATCAATACCAGCAGTCGCTTACAAGAGCCAAATCTTTAAAGGCTCAGTTGCAGTGGTTCACAGGTATCAAAGATTCTATTTCGGTGGAACCGTTGGCTGTTACACTTTCCCAAACACTGTTCTCCCTTGCACCGGATTCCACAGCGTTACTTTCCAATCCCGCTGTACAGTTACTACAGCAACAGGAGAATGTTGCCAAACAAAATATTTCATTACAAAAAAGCAAGGCTTTGCCCGGTTTGGCTTTTGGCTATTTCAACCAGGGGGAAAGGGATACGAAATGGTTTAACCGTTTTAGGCTTGGTGTAACAATTCCATTATGGTTCGGCCAGTATAAAAGCAATATTAATGCTGCCAAAACGGAGCAGCAGGTTATTCAAAGCAAACAACAGGGCTTACAGCAGGAATTATCTGCACAGGCTATTAATGCAAGCAGTGAAATGCAAACTAACTGGCAGTCTGTTCAGTATTATCAGCAAACAGGTTTAAGAAAAGCACAGGAAGTTATTACTACTTCACAACGCTTTTTTATAAGTGGTGAAATTGATTATATCAGTTTATTAAGAAACAGCAATGACGCATACACCGTTTACCAGAAATACCTGGAAGCAGTAAGAAATTATAATCTCAGTGTTATCAATCACAAATATTTAATGGGTCAGTTATGAAACGATTAATCATTCAATTTTTATTAGGGCTATTACCGGTAATGGCATTTGCACATGAAGGTGAAGACCACGGTGATGCTAAAAAAACAAGTATATCACCTGCAAGTTATTTCTCCTCTGAGGCTGCTTCAGAAATCTATGAAGTGTTGCTAAAGTACAGCCCGATAGTACCGGGTAAGGAAACATCACTTCGCTTGTATTTAAGCGAATACAATACAAACAAACCCATTGACAGTGCCAAGCTGGAAATAACAGTGGCTGGTAATCCCAACATAAAAATTACCGTTGTGCGGATTGATAAGGGAGTGTTTGAATTGAAAGTTATTTTTCCGGAAAAGAAAGCATACAACCTTGTACTAAACATCAATAGCTATGCAGGTATTGACTTAATCCAGTTAAATAATATTGAAGCAGGAAAAGAACTGGCTGCAACAGCAACAACTGAAAACAGCTCTCATGCTCATTGGTACAGCAGCAATTGGTTTTTTGGATTGATGGGTTTGCTGATTGGTTTACTCATTATGTTCTTTGTAAACAAAAGCCGCAGCAGGAAAATGATTACGGGGGCAATTGTTCTTTTTTGCCTCTTACCAACTGCTACATATAATCCGGTGTCAGCACATGATGGCCATGATGAAGCTGGTGCAAAAGGTGGTGGTTCTTCCAAAACATTTATAGTTGAAAAAGAAACACAGTTCCTTTTTAATATTCAAACACAAAAAATAGGTACAGGTGATTTTAATGAAACATCAGTTTTGTTAGGAACAGTTACTGCCGCACCACAGGGAAGGGCAGTAATTCAATCACCACAGGCTGGCAAAATTGTTTCCTTAAGAGTAGCCCCCGGCCAACGGGTTGGTAAAGGACAAGTGGTAGCTGTAATAGAACAACAGGTAGATGCCGGAACACAAATCAGTATCATCTCTCAAAGCAATAGTGTAAATGCAGAGTATGAAGCTGCCAAAGCACAATATGAAAGACTGCTGGCTATAGAGGACATTGCAGCGAAAAAAGATATTACTGAAGCAAAAGCCAGGTATGAAAGTGCTAAGAAAAATAAAGCACTCTTTGATGCAAATACCGGAAAGAATACGGGAAGTACAAAAGCGATAACACTTACTTCTCCTGTCAGTGGAGTTGTAGGCACTTTTAATTATGCTATTGGCGCTGTAGTAAACAGCGGAGAAACCTTGTTTGAAATAACCAACCTTGACCAGGTGTTTGTAGAAGCACAGGTATTTACAACAGACGCAGAAAAATTAAAGTCTGCCACAGGGTTTACCACAATTTCAAATACAGATACACTGACGTATAAATTAAAAATGATTAGCACTGCTCAATCTGTTAACAGCGGCAATCAATCTCAAAAAGTAGTATTTGAAATCATTAATCCAAAAGGCCAGTTTAAAATTGGTGAAAATGTAAATGTGCGGATGACAGGAAGTAATGTTATACGACAAGTTGTAATACCCAATGAAGCAATTACAGATGTGAATGGCAAGCCAGCGATTTTTATAAAAGATAAGGCTGAACAGTTTAGTATCAGCTTCGTAGTAAAGGGGCAAAGCAATGACAAGTTCACTGTTATTGCCAAAGGCACTGAAGACGGTGAACGGATAGTTACTGCTAATGTGTATCAGATGAAAATGATGTATTTAAATCAATAATTAAAATAAACAAACATGCGAAAGTTAATAATGATGTTCCTGCTGCTTTCACCTGCTATAGCAGCCTTTGCACAAACAAACGACAAAGAAGCGGTAAAGAATGTATTGAACAATTACAAAAAAGCCATTGAAAAATTAGACACCACAGGTGTAGTGAATCTCTTTGTAAAAGATTCCAAAGTATTTGAGCAGGCAAAAGATGAAGGCACAATTGGTCATTACCTGGAGCATCATCTTGGGCCTGAATTAAAAGATTTTAAGTCCTTCACCTTTAGCGACTATAAGGTTGATGTGACTGTAACAGGTGAATACGCCTTCTCAACGGAGACTTATATCTATACCATCATTCTTGCTAAAGATGGCAAAGAAATAAAAAGTCAGGGAGTGGCTACCTCGGTATTAAGAAAATCAAAAGAAGGCTGGAAAATTGTGCAGACACATTCTTCCTTCAGAAAAGCGAAATAATATTTTAACTATAAAAAAAAGAAAAATGAAACATTTAAAATCAATGATGCTGTTGCTGATTGCAACAATTGCTTTTACAGCAACAAAAGCACAGAACACCAAGACCGACACATTCAAGGTTTGGGGTAATTGCGGCATGTGCAAAAAAACGATTGAAAAAGCGGCTAAAACCGATGGAGTTGAAAAAGCAGAATGGAACAGGGAAACAAAAACTTTTACACTGGTTTATAACCCGGCAGTTATCAGCAATGAAAAAGTACAGAAGTCTATTGCGGCTGCCGGTTACGACACCGAAAAATTTACCGGTGATGACAAGGCGTATGAAAAACTTCCGGGCTGTTGTCACTACGATAGAAAAAAGAAAGACGAAACGAACCATGCTAATCATCAACATTAATTCTAAAAACTAATAAAAAATGAAAAAAATATTTTTTGTATTTACTGCTGTTATTACTGCCGGAATTATTGCCTTAAGCTGTAACAATAATGCCTCAACATCAAAAGAAACTGCTGCGGCAGAAACTGACACTGCTGCACATGCCCACAAGTATCGCTGTCCGATGAATTGTGAGAAAGGAAAAACATACGATAAAGAAGGTAACTGTCCTGTATGCGGTATGAAGCTGGAGCATTTTGATGGTACAGATAATGGGCTTTCGTATAAGATGGAGTATGTTTCTGCACCTGCACAATTAGAAGCAGGTAAAGAAGGTACTTTATTATTTACTCCCAAAATTATAGGAAAAGAAACTGAAGCTGTACCGCTTGATGTACAACACGAAAAGAAAATTCACCTGATTGTAGTAAGTAAAGACCTGAGTTACTTTGAACATATTCATCCCGATTTACAGGCAGATGGCTCTTATAAAATAGCTGTATTGCCAACAGGGAAAGCCTATACAAACGGCCCTGGTAAAAATGAAACCCGGTTTGATAATGGTGGTGATTACACTTTGTTTGCAGACTATTTACCAAGTGGGGGTAGTCACCAGGTAGAAAAGGTTTCAGTGAACGTAAAAGGAACAGCCAAACCAGCGGTTACTTACAGTGCCGATAAGTTAACCGGTAAATCGGACAATTTTACTGTAATGCTGAATGCAACCGGCGGTAAATTAATTACCGGCACCCAGATGCACATCTCTGGAATGTTGATGAAAGACGGGAAGGAAATTGATGTAAATACTTTAGAAAACTATTTGGGTGCTAAAGCCCACATGGTGGTGGTTAGTCTTAGTGACAAAGAATACCTGCATGTACATCCGGATGTTAGTGGCGGCAAGTTTGATTTGCATACAACTTTTAAGAAGTCGGGCATTTACCGTGGCTGGATTCAGTTTAAAAGCGGCGGCAAAGTACATACAGTTGATTTTACCATGAATGTAAAAGAAGGCACAGCCGATGAAATTAAAAAAACAACTGAAGGCCATGACAGCAAAGAAGCCGGCCATGAAAATCATTGATAATAACAACAGTGACATTTTATTTTAAAACATAAAATCTAAAACAATGAAAAAGATAACAATTCTGATGATGGTGATGCTGATAGCATCTTTTACAACATTTGCACAGCATAGCGGAGGCGACCATAAGCATGGTTCACCACATGGCGGAACAGTTAAGTCTGCCGGTGATTTTCATATTGAAGTAAGTGTAAAAGACGGTATGGTAATGGCCTATTTGCTGGATGGAAAAGAAAAGGCCATGAAGAACACAGGTGTAACCGGAACAGCCGTTATACAAATGGCCGACGGAAAAACGTCAACTATCACATTAATCCCAAGCGGTAACGAAGGGTTTATGTACACCCTTGACAAGGCTAAAAAGTACAACAAGGCAATTGTAACTTTTACAAGCGGTGGAAAAACAGCATCAGCATCGTTTGACCTGACTGCAAAGGTTAAGCCAGCAGCAGATGGACACAATCATCAACATTAAAACGGATACCAAGTCATAGCAGGTTTACTGCCTGCTATGATTTATAATGCTTCTGCCCTACATCGTATAATGGCAATTAAAGATTTTATTTTATGCTGAACAGACTCATTCATTTTTCCTTAAAGAACCGGATGCTGGTGGTATCAATGGCTGCTTTGCTCATGGTGTATGGTGTATTTACATTGGTTAATCTTCCGGTGGATGTATTACCCGATTTAAACAGACCGAGAGTAACCATATTTTTAGAAGCTAATGGTATGGCACCTGAAGAAGTGGAAAGCCAGGTAAACCTGCCGGTTGAAACACAACTGAATGGTGCACCGGGTGTGGAAGTAGTCCGTTCAGTAGCAAGTCCAGGATTAGGGATGGTGTTTGTTGAATTTGACTGGAACACCGATGTGTACCGGGCAAGGCAATTAACAGCTGAAAAACTGCAGAACATCCAATTACCAAAAGGAATTACGCCGGTAATGGGCCCTATCAGTTCCATCATGGGACAGATTATGATGGTGGCTGTTACCAGTGATACCACCTCGCCTGCTGATTTAAGAACACTGGCCGACTTTACTATTCGCAGAAGACTGATGAGTGTAAAAGGTGTGAGCCAGGTGATACCGATTGGCGGCGAAAGAATGCAGTACCAGGTGTTGATTTCAAGTGAAAAATTAAGACAGTATAATCTTGCCATTGATGATATTGATAATGCTTTGCAGCTAACCAATCAAAACACAACGGGTGGTTTTGTTGACAATAAAGGTTCCGAAACACTCATAAGAAATATTGGCCGTGCAAATACATTGGAAGATTTAGCGAATACTGTTGTAAGCAATAGAAATGCAGCCCCTGTTTTGCTAAAGCAAGTAGCGGAAGTAAAATTTGGCGGGCCAATTAAAAGAGGTGATGGTTCGTTTAATGGAAAACCTGCCGTTATACTTAGTATTGAGAAGCAACCCGGCAGCAGCACTATTGACGTTACTGCCGAATCATTAAAAGCAATCGAGGAAATAAAGGCATCCCTTCCAAAAAATATTCAAATCAATACAGATGTTTTTCAGCAAAAACATTTTATAGTAAACTCCCTTACCAATGTGGAAGAAGCATTAAGGGATGGATTTATTCTTGTTATTATTATTCTTTTTCTGTTCCTTCTCAATTTTAGAACTACAATCATAACGCTTACGGCAATACCACTGTCGCTTATTATAACAGCTATTGTTTTTAAATTTTTTGATATTTCCATCAACACCCTTACTCTCGGCGGATTGGCAATTGCTATCGGCGAGTTAGTGGATGATGCCATTGTGGATGTTGAAAATGTTTATAGAAGATTAAAAGAAAATTGGCTCAGCGAAAAACCGAAGCCATTACTCAAAGTAATTTATGATGCCAGCAGTGAGGTAAGAAATTCAATAGTGTATGCCACCATCATTGTAGTGTTGGTATTTATTCCATTGTTCTATTTACAGGGAATTGAAGGAAGGATATTTGCTCCACTTGGAATTGCTTATATCACTTCTATTATTGCATCATTGGCAGTATCGCTTACTGTTACACCGGCACTGTGCAGCTATTTATTGGGAAAAAAGAATCATTTACATCATATCAATCTGGCCTTTTGGAAACGCAAAAAAAAGGAACCCACTGTTGATGCTGTGCATGAACCGGATAGTGCCCTTGTTCGATGGCTAAAAAAACAAGACACCAGGCTGCTGCATTTTGGATTAAAGCGTCCAAAGACAATAACCGGTGTGGCTATTGCATTAATCATCGCTTCCATCAGCATTATCCCATTTTTTGGAACAGAGTTTTTACCGCCTTTCAATGAAGGAAGTTTTACGGTGAATGTATTGGCTCCTGCCGGCACTTCATTGGAAGAAAGCAATAAGATTGGTATAATAGCTGAACAACAAATTTTAAAAGTACCGGAAGTATCCCTTACAGCCAGACGAACGGGCAGGGCCGAATTGGATGAACATGCTGAACCGCCAAGTTATTCTGAAATTGAAGTTGCCTTAAAACCCGGAGGACGAAGCAGGGCAAAAGTGCTTGAAGATATCCGTACCAACTTATCGGTGCTTAAAGGAACCGCTATCAATATTGGTCAACCCATTTCTCACCGGCTCGACCATTTACTTTCAGGAGTAAGGGCACAGGTAGCGGTTAAAATATTTGGTAATGATTTATTAACGCTTCGCTCCAATGCCGAACAATTAAAATCAATTATTTCCAATGTGCCGGGTGTGGTTGATGTGCAGATTGAGAACCAGGTAATGGTGCCGCAATTGATGATTAAGCTTGACCGAATGGCTGTGCAGCGATATGGATTACAGGTGGGAAATGTGGCGGATGAACTCGAAATATTTTACAATGGTAAAGTAGTAAGTCAGATAATTGATGGTCAAAAAAGTTTTGATATTGTTTTAAGGACTAATGACAGTACAAGAAAAAACATTGAAGCAATCCGCAATACACAGATTGCAGCATCGGATGGTTCATTAATACCGCTGAGTCAAATTGCAAAGATTGAATTGGAAAACAGTATCAATGCAGTTAACCATGAAAATACGCAGCGGCGTATAGTTGTTTCTGCCAATGTGCAGGGCCGTGACCTTGGCAGCACTGTAAAAGAAATGCAGGAAACTGTAAAGAAAGATTTGCCTTTACAGGAAGGTTATTATCTGCAATGGGGCGGACAGTTTGAAAGCCAGCAATCCGCATCAAAATTAATAACTATCCTAAGTATATTTTCAATAGCAGGTATTTTCCTGGTGCTATACAGCCATTTCAAAAGTAGCCGTATTGCTTTGCAGATAATGCTGAATATACCTCTGGCATTAATTGGAAGTGTGATTGCAGTAATGCTTACCGGCGGTGTTTTCTCTATTGCAACAATGGTTGGTTTTATTACGCTTACTGGTATTGCTTCCAGAAATGGCATTATGATGATAAGTCACTATATCCATTTAGTACAGCATGAAGGCGAGGTATTTGGCGACAAAATGATTATTCGTGGTTCATTGGAAAGATTAGTGCCTGTATTGATGACCGCATTAGTTGCAGCTTTTGCTTTGATACCATTAACAATGGATGCTACTGCGCCAGGCAAAGAAATTTTATACCCGGTAGCCACTGTGATACTGGGAGGGTTGGTGAGTTCAACCTTACTGGATATGATTGTTACCCCTGTAGTATTTAAGTTGTTCGGAAAGAGGGCACTCCAAAAATATCTGGAAGAGCAAGGGAAGGGAGAATTTGAGTAAACATATTAACAATTAAAAAAGAAAAACCATATGGGTCGGAGCCCTGCTTTAGTTTCCTTATTTATAACGAAACGGTTTAAGAAGCAGGGTTTCCGTACCCGCCAATTAAAAATCCAACTTTAAGCAGAGCTTACACACAATTTAATTTAGAACTGATTTACTGCTATGAGTAAAACAAAATATATACCTGCACTTCGTTTCAAATGGTTAACTCCATTATATGACTTTTTGATAAATATTACAATGCCTGAGAAGAAAATTAAACAGGCGTTAATTAATGCGGCAAATATTCAGACAGGAATAAAAGTATTGGATTTTGGTTGTGGCACTGCTACACTAACTATCATGGTAAAACAATCATCACCGGAGGCAAAAGTAACAGGTATTGATATTGATACAGAAATATTGGATAAAGCAACAAAAAAGATAAAAGAAGAAAAGCTGGATATTTTTTTGCTTGATTATGATGGAAAGCATTTGCCTTTTCAGCGTAATGCTTTTGACAGAGTAATATCCTGCCTGGTTTTTCATCACCTTGATACAGATATAAAACAAACTATGCTGGCAGAGATATTCCGGGTTATGAATAAAGACGGTCAATTGCTCATTGCCGACTTTGGCCGTTCTAAGTCATGGATTCAAAGAACACTTTTTAATATAATAAGAGGCCTGGATGGATTTAAATCAACAGATGCAAATGCCAGAGGATTATTACCTGAAATGATTTCGGATGCCGGGTTTGAAAATGTAGATATTAAAACCCGTTTCAAAACCATGTTTGGAGAAGTACAAATAATCAGTGCAAAAAAAATATAAATACAAATAAATAACATCATGAAAAAGAAATTTTATTTACTGCTTTTAATAATAGCAACAGCATTTACAGTAACAGCACAACAGCTAAAGAAGGAAGAGGTTTGCTACAATCCCAATTTAGTAAAAGATACCAGCAAGAAAAGTATTAAATCCATGGCCGTTGCTGTAATTCATGGCGACAGTATAAAAATCAATTATCATTCTCCCGGTGTTCGTAAAAGAATAATATGGGGTGGACTTGTTCCTTATGGTGAAGTATGGGTAACAGGAGCACACGATGCAACAACTCTTGAAATCGGCAAAGCGTTTGTTGTTGGAGGTAAAGAAATCCCGGCCGGTAAATATGCCATTTTTACTATTCCCGGAAAATCGGAATGGATAGTTATCATCAATAAACAATGGAAACAACACTTAGCAACTGAATACGATGAAAAGGATGATTTGGTAAGAATAAAAATAAAGCCAAAGAAAAATACACATACCGAGAGGCTGCAATATTTTATAACGGATAAGAAGAATGGAAAAACAACAATTGATGTTGCATGGGAGAAACTGAAAATAAGTTTTGATATTATACTTAAGCCTTGATTTAAAATTCGAAGTTGACAGCCTGGAGAAAGTGGCTAATTATTAAACAGTATTAAAAATACTTTATGTTTAAAGACTTTCCATCGCTCCATCCCCTTGTAGTACATTTCCCAATTGTACTAATATTACTTGCAGCAGCCTTCCAGGTCATGGTTGTATGGAAGCCCCATTGGCGGCAAATCTGCTGGGCCACATTATTCATAATGGCAGCCGCATTTTTTTCTGCGCTTGCGGCCAGTACTATTTTTCACGCAATGCCTTCTGCCGATGCACCAAAGGCCGCTATGCAAATATTTGAGGAGCATGAGAAATATGCTCAACTAACCTTATGGATGTCAGGTATTACTTTATTACTTAAAAGTATCGGGATATTCTTTAAGATCAACAGAAGTCTATACGAACTAATCGTTCTGCTTGCCGCAATCCTCGCTGCTATTTTTCTATCCATTGCGGGGCATCATGGGGCAAAACTTACACATGTTGCAGGTGTGGGGCCTATGGGCAGGTATTTAATGAAAGACCATGGTGCTGGCGGTCATGATGAAAAAGATATGGAAGGCATGGACATGGATGGAGACAGTACGACACACATGAACGATACACACATGAACGATTCCATGCCGGGGATGAAGAACATGCCTGGAATGGATACAATGAAAGGTATGAAGAACATGGAGAACATGAAGGGAATGGATAAGATGAAAGACATGAAGAATATGCAGGGGATGGATAACATGAAAGATATGAAGGATATGGAAAATATGCCCGGTATGGACACTATGAAAAACATGAAAGGCATGGACAATATGAAGGACATGAAGGATATGCCTGGCATGGACAGCACCATGAAAATGGAGGATATGAAAAACATGAATATGCCGATGAAAAATCCAATGGACACATTCCGCTTCCCGGACAATAACCCTGCCCGGAAAAAGGCAAAAAAGCCGATTAAACAATAAAACATTTCACAATGAAAAAGCTATTCTTTTTTTTATTGTTGATTCCTTTTTGCAGTATGGGACAAATCAACCACTCCATGCACAAGAGTACGGGCAAAGATTCGGTGATGCAAAAAACAACTTCATACAATCATCCGTTGCAATCAGCAAAGATTAAATCAGGAATGGCTTACACTGGAAACAAAGTGGAGTATGATTTATATGTAACGGATACGATGGTGAACTTTACCGGTAAGCATCGCCATGCTATTGCAATCAATGGCCAGATACCAGCACCCATTCTTGAATTTACTGAAGGCGACACTGCAATCATCCGTGTGCACAACCTGATGAAGATGGAAACTTCTATTCACTGGCATGGAATATTATTACCTAACAAAGAAGATGGTGTTCCTTACCTAACCACATCCCCTGTTGAACCCGGCGAAACTTATACTTTCACTTTTCCGCTTATTCAAAGTGGCACTTACTGGTACCACTCTCATACTATGCTGCAGGAGCAAAGCGGCTTATATGGTTCAATCGTAATCCACCCTGCCCAACCAGAGCCGCAATTGAAAGAGTATGTATTATTATTATCCGACTGGACAGATGAAAACCCACACCAGGTAATGCGTTACCTGAAACGGGGAGGCGAATGGTATGCCATCAAAAAAAGCGCATTGCAAAGTTATGGCGAAGCCATTGCTGCCGGTTCATTTAAAGACAAATTAAAACAGGAATGGCAACGTATGCCTGCAATGGATGTATCAGATGTGTATTACAATAAATTCCTGATGAACGGGCAGGAAAAAAAATATTTCAAAGATGCAAAGCCCGGCGAAGTGATAAGGCTTCGTATCATCAACGGTTCCGCTTCCTCTTATTTTACACTGCAATATGGAATGAGTTATATGCGGCTGATTGCTGCAGATGGAATAAACGTTACTCCTGTTTCTGTAAGCAAATTGGAAATTGCTACCGCAGAAACCTACGATGTTTTGATTACGGTTCCGGAAAGTGGAGCTGCAGAGTTAAGAGCCACCTCCTGGGATGTAGTAGGCTTTTCATCAGGTTATTTTGGAAATGGCCCTATAATGAATGCACCTGATATTCCCAAACTTGATTATTTTAAAATGATGAGGGATATGGGCAGTATGAATATGAATGGTATGAAAATGGACGGCATGGACATGAAGAACATGGATATGAAAGAAATGAAAATGCCATCAGATACCATACCCACGAAAAAGGATATGGATATGGGGAACATGGATGGCATGAATATGAACAATATGCAGGGAATGGATATGGGTATGCCCGGGGAGTTTAATTATAACATGCTGCGGGCACTGCACCCCACCACTTTGGATTCTACTTTGAAACCAAGAGAAATCAAATTAACGCTTACGGGAAATATGTTGCGATATGTGTGGTCATTTGATTTTAAAACTTTATCTGTTGCCGATAAAATCATTATACATAAAGGTGAACGGGTAAGATTTGTGTTGACCAACAATACTATGATGCGTCACCCGCTTCACCTGCATGGCCACTTCTTCCGCTTTATCAACAGCCAGGGCGATTACTCACCACTGAAACATACATTCGATATTAAACCAATGGAAACGGTTACTATTGAGTTTGAAGCAAACGAAGAGAAAGATTGGTTTTTTCATTGTCATATCCTTTACCACATGATGGCCGGCATGGCGCGTATTGTAAGCTATGAAGGCAGTGAGCAAAACAAATTTGCAAAAACAGGATATAGAAAATTAAAAAAAGAAGACAATATTCTTTATCCCTGGTATGATTTATCAGTACACTCACAAGGTGCATGGCTGAGTGGAAATATTTCAAACAATAAAATGGCGTTGGAATTTGAGGGAAGAGTAAGTTGGAAAGGTGATTACGAAACTGAAACGCATTTACTTCGTTACCTCGATAAAAAACAATACCTCGCCTTTTATATAGGCTATGATTTTAGAAAAAATAAAACGCTGCCATTAGCAAATAAACCCAACTCAAAAGATAATCGGCGGGTTTTTGATGCAGGTTTTTACTATTTACTGCCCCTGCTTATTCGTTCGGAATGGAGAATAGACCATACGGGAAGATTAAGGTTGCAATTAGAAAGAAGGGATTTACCCTTAAGCAATAACTTCTTTTTTGACTTCAGAGTAAATACTGACAAGGAATATAATGTAGCAGCAAGATATATGATTGCCAAATCATTTTCCATCAGCACAAATTATGACAGCGATTACAAATGGGGAATTGGATTAACATGGCACTATTGACTTTTTGAAAAATGCATAAAAATGTTTTATGGAACATAATCACCACAACCAACAGCGATATACCTGCCCAATGCATCCTGAAATTGTGAAGAACGAACCCGGCAGTTGTCCTAAGTGCAGAATGAACCTCGTCCCTGTTGATGTAACAGAGAAGGAACATTCTCATTCTCAACACACGGAAGCTAAAAAAGAAGAGACATCTTCTCCCGAAGAGCATGTTGCACCAGTTGTAGAAATGCGAAATACACAAGGGTTTCAAAAATATACCTGCCCCATGCACCCGCAAATAATTCAGGATGCTCCCGGTAAATGCCCTTTATGTGGTATGACATTAATTCCACTTTCAAAATCTAGTGCAAATGGTGGACATAAAGCTCATTCATCAGGTATCGCAGATTTTAAAAAACGGTTTTATGTTGTGCTGGTGCTTACTATTCCCATTATGCTGCTGTCAGAAATGATTCAGCACTGGCTGAATATCCATATCAGTTTCCCCGGTTCAAAGTATGTTTTACTTATTTTATCTTCTATTGTATTCTTTTATGGAGGCTGGCCTTTTCTAAAAGGGTTGGTTGGGGAAATGAGAGCCAAGAATCCCGGCATGATGACATTGGTAGCTTTTGCCATATCAGTAGCATATATCTATAGTGTTGCAACTGTGCTTGGCTTAAAAGGCATGGATTTCTTTTGGGAGTTAGCAACACTTATTCTTATAATGTTATTAGGACATTGGATAGAAATGAAATCAGTTGCCGGTGCATCAAGAGAGTTAGAGTTATTGGTGCAGCTTATGCCTGATAATGCACATTTGGTGAATGAAGATAAAGTAACAGATGTAAAAACAGAATCGCTCAAAGAAGGTGATATGATTCTGATAAAACCCGGTGAGAAAATTGCGGCAGATGGTATAATTGCGGAGGGAGAAAGTTATTTGAATGAAAGTATGCTTACAGGTGAATCAAAACCTGTTGAAAAAACAAAAGGTGATAAAGTGATTGCTGGTTCTATTAATGGTAATGGGGCCATAAAAGTTTCTGTATCACATGGCGCTAAGGACTCCTATTTATCACAAGTTATAAAGCTGGTACAGGATGCACAAAAATCAAAGTCAAAAACACAATTGATTGCAGATACAGCAGCAAGATGGCTGACGCTTATTGCCATTGTAGCAGGCATCACTACATTTCTTGTTTGGTATTTATCAGGAAAAGACCTGGCTTTCTCCATAGAAAGAATGGTAACGGTAATTGTGATTTGCTGTCCCCATGCATTGGGATTGGCGGTACCATTAGTAGTGGCAAAATCAACGGCATTATCTGCAAAGCATGGTTTGCTGATAAAGAACAGAACAGCCTTTGAAAATGCAAGAAAGATAACCACATTGGTGTTTGATA
Source organism: Chitinophagaceae bacterium (assembly GCA_035703165.1). Taxonomy (GTDB): domain Bacteria; phylum Bacteroidota; class Bacteroidia; order Chitinophagales; family Chitinophagaceae; genus AWTP1-9. The sequence continues at coordinate 42,214 of DASSYR010000046.1, read as the reverse complement.
AAACAGGAACATTAACATTTGGAAAATTTCAGGTAGTACGGTATGTAACCCATAATGATAAATATACTCAGGAACAGGTGCTCCAATACGCAGCAGCACTTGAACAGAATTCGGAACATCCTATTGCAACGGGCATAACAGCCAAAGCAAAAGAACTGAATCTTGAACTTCCTGCCGTTATGGGTTTTGAAGCCATCACGGGAAAAGGTATAACTGGTATTATTGACAGAAAAGACGTAATGGTGGTTAGCCCCGGTTATTTGAAAGAAAAATTTTCATTCCTTACAAATGATGATATGGTTAAGGCGGAGGAGACACTTGTATTTGTATTAATAGATGATGATATTGCCGGTTCCATTGCACTGGCTGATGAAATTAGACCTGAATCAGCAGAAGCAATCAAAACATTACATGAAAATAATATAAAGGCAATTTTATTAACAGGTGATAATGCAACTGTGGCTAAAGGTGTAAGTGAACGTTTGGGTATGGACAGTTTTTTTGCAGAAGTATTACCACATCAAAAATTAGAGAAAATAAAAGAACTGCAGAAAAAAGGTGAATATGTTGCTATGACAGGTGATGGAGTAAACGATGCTCCTGCATTGGCGCAGGCCAATGTAGGAATTGCAGTTGGTTCAGGTTCTGATATCGCCGCCGAAACAGCCGGGATTGTACTGGTTAACAGCAATCCCAAAGATGTTGTTTCATTGATTCAGTTTGGTAAGGCCACTTACAGAAAGATGATTCAGAATTTAGTGTGGGCTACAGGTTATAATGTAGTGGCTTTACCATTGGCGGCTGGTGTGCTATACAAAATGGGAATATTGTTAAGCCCTGCTGCCGGTGCCGTTTTAATGAGTGTAAGTACCGTTGTGGTAGCTATTAATGCAAGTATGCTGAAAGTAAAATAGCGTTAGCGAAAAAAAAGAATGGAAATTATTCAGAAGGTTATTCATTATTTTCTTCACTTTGTTTTTCCATTAGGAATAGCTTTTATCTTTTTCAGAGAAAGATGGAAACAAACTTACCTGATATTATTGTTAACAATGTTGATAGATGCCGACCATTTATTGTCAACTCCGTTTTTTCATCCTTGCCGTTGCAGTATTGGCTTTCATCCGTTGCACAGTTATATCGCAATAATGATATATGCTTTGCTGCTTTTATTTCCAAAGTTCCGTATCATATCAATCGGATTATTAATGCACATGGCTACAGACTATGTTGATTGTATTTTTATTACTCATAATTGTACCTAATATTATTGTTTATGGCAAAAAGCAAACACTATTACATCCGAAAAACCCACCGCTGGCTGGGTGTTATTTTGGGCATCCAGTTTTTATTATGGACAATTGGCGGTCTTTATTTCAGTTGGAGTAATATGGATGAAGTACATGGAGACTTCCAAAAGAAAAATGCGCCACTCTTATCATCTGATATTTCATTAGTAAGCCCAACAATGGTGCTGGATACTATCAGGAAAGTTCATCAGATTGATTCAATTGTATCCATTCAATTGATTGAAATATTGGGTAAACCTTTTTACCAGGTTCGTTGTATCAGTGCAATTCACAACGAGGCAAATCATCAGCATGACATCCAATCCATGAATCACCTGGCAGATGCAGTAACTGGGCAACTTCGTGGCCCACTTACAAAAGAAGAAGCAGTTGATGTAGCCAAAATGAGATTTAATGGCGAACCAAAAGTAAAATCAGTTGAATACCTGACAGGCACAAATGGTCATCATGAATATCGGGAAAGCCCTTTGCCTGCTTACGCTATTACATTTGAGCATCCATCAAAAGCCACCGTTTATGTTGCCAGCGAATTAGGAACCGTTCAAAAATTCAGGAACAACAAATGGAGAATATTTGATTTCTTGTGGATGATGCACACGATGGATTATGAAGACAGGGACAATTTTGGGAATAATCTGCTTAGATTCTTTTCAATTTTTGGATTGGTTACAGTGTTAAGTGGATTTGCATTATTCTTTGTGAGTACCAAACGCAAGAAGAAAAAAACTACACATTTCCCAACTCTGAATTAGTATCAATATCCGGGCTTTTGTTGTAAACTTTTATTGCAATTTAAAAAATGAAGAAGGATATTAAGAAACAAAGTGCTAAGAATAAAAGTTCAATTTCAAAGGTTCTGAAATATGTGCTTTGGATTATTCTTGCTCTTCTTGTACTTGCAATCTTTGCTCTTGTCATGCTTCTACAGAACATACATATTGAAAAACAATAAAGGTTGGCTTTATCCGAACCGAAGGGATTTTCTGTTTTTTGAGAAATAGTCGGCAACTGGGGTGGTTAAGCATGGTTTAATTGGCTGATTTGCAACTGTATTGCTAAATTATACATGCCTAAGTGTATTATTTGCAACAAAACATCCTATTTTTGCAACCAATGAAATTATTCTTCTCAATAGTATCTCTGGTAATGCTTTACATTTCCTGCCTGCCCTGCGGTGACAGAATAGAATGTAATGTCAGTGTAGAAGCAAAAATTTCAGCAGCTAATGACAACCACCAGCAGCATAAACATAATACAGAAGCCTGTTCTCCGTTCTGCTCATGTTCCTGTTGTGCTGCCTCAGCCTTTTACTCTCCTTTCGCTAAGGCTCAGATAAATAAAGTAGAATTTCAATCGGAGAAATATCCCCTTTACAATGTAGCGTTTAGTACCGAAGCTCAAAATAGCATCTGGCAGCCTCCCAAATTGTCTTAATCTCACAACTCCTTTATTGAATTTGCTGTAAGTCATTTATTGGCTTATTCAGCTATTGTATCATTCATTTCCCATTGCTGGCAATGGCCACAGCCAAAAAAGTTACAAAAAGCAAGAAAAGAAAAAAGCCTTTAGTGATAAGAATAATCAGAATCATTCTTATTGGAATTGCCTGTGCTATACTTATTGCCGCAATAGTGGAAAGAACAATTCATTTTTTCAGGTATCATATATAACCAAACAGACTTAAGACATGCTCAATAAAATCATTCAATTCTCCATAAAAAATAAATTGGTCATCGGCCTGTTTACACTTGCATTAATAATATGGGGTGTTTATTCAGCCAAAAAATTGCCAATTGATGCTGTACCCGATATTACAAATAACCAGGTACAGGTAATTACGCTGAGCCCATCATTAGCGGCACAGGAAGTAGAACAGCTAATTTCTTTTCCGGTGGAACAAACAATGGCCACCATTCCGGAAGTGCAGGAAATCCGTTCTATATCAAGATTTGGATTATCTGTAGTTACTGTCGTATTTCATGATGATGCCAACATATATTGGGCCCGTCAGCAAGTAGGTGAACGGCTGATAGAAGCCCGTAACCAAATACCAAACAATATTGGTAACCCTGAAATGGCTCCTATCTCTACAGGCTTAGGTGAAATTTATCAGTATGTCTTACATGCCAAAAAAGGGTATGAAAATAAATACGATGCCATGTCTCTTCGGACAATTCAGGACTGGATTGTCCGGCGACAGTTGTTGGGCACACCCGGCATTGCTGATGTAAGCAGCTTCGGCGGTCTTTTAAAGCAATATGAAATTGCATTGAATACAGATAAGCTTCGCAGCTATAATCTATCCATAGCAGATGTATTCAATGCCCTTGAAAAGAATAATCAGAATACAGGTGGAGCCTATATTGACAAAAAGCCCAATGCCTACTTTATCCGCAGCGAAGGATTTATTAAAACAATCACTGACATTGAAAAAATTGTAGTTACAAGAACTTCCGGCGGTTCCCCTGTATTGGTCAGAGATATTGCAACGGTACAGTTGGGCCATGCCACGCAATACGGGGCATTAACCCGTAATGCGGAAGGCGAAGTAGTTGGTGGCATTGTTTTAATGCTCAAAGGAGCAAATTCCAGCATTGTAATTAATAGTGTAAAAGAAAAAATAACCCAGATTCAGAAAAGCTTGCCGGAAGGTGTGGTCATTGAGCCCTTCCTTGACAGAAGTGCTTTAGTTAGCAGGGCAATCGGAACTGTAAAAACTAACCTTATTGAAGGTGCCTTGATTGTGATTTTTGTATTGGTGGTTTTCCTTGGTAATATCCGTTCCGGGTTGATAGTGGCTTCAGTGATTCCGCTTGCCATGCTTTTTGCTATTTCGCTGATGAATCTTTTTGGCGTATCCGGAAACCTGATGAGTTTAGGCGCTATTGATTTTGGATTGATTGTGGATGGCGCTGTAATTATTGTGGAAGCAACCATGCATCAGTTAGGCCATCGAAAGCCCGGAAGAATGACACAAGACCAATTGGATGATGAAGTATATAAGTCAGCAGGTAAAATGATGAACTCTGCTGCATTTGGACAAATCATTATCTTAATTGTGTATCTGCCTATTCTTGCCTTGGTAGGCATTGAAGGAAAAATGTTTGGCCCAATGGCACAAACAGTATCATTTGCTATACTGGGTGCATTCCTACTTTCACTTACCTATGTGCCCATGATGAGTGCCCTTGTACTAAGTAAGAAAATAAGCCACAAGGAAAACCTTTCTGATAAAATGATGAAGTTTTTTCAACGGCTATATACACCACTAATACGTGGCGCACTTAAAATGAAATTGCTGGTAGTAAGTATTGCTGTTGGTGTATTTATAATCAGCCTGATTATTTTTAAAACCTTGGGTGGTGAATTTATTCCCACATTGGAAGAAGGCGATTTTGCGGTAGAAACAAGGTTATTGACAGGTAGTTCATTAAGCCAGACAATTGATAAAATAACGCAAGCTTCGGACTTATTAATGAAAAAATTTCCCGAAGTAAAAGAAGTAATTGGAAAGATTGGTGCCTCTGAGATACCGACCGACCCTATGCCCATAGAAGCATGTGACATCACTATCCTTTTAAAAGATAAAAAAGAATGGACCAGTGCACATAACCGGGAAGAACTGGCAGAAATGATGCAAAAAGAACTGGAGAAAATTCCCGGTGTTTCCTATGGGCTATCGCAGCCAATACAGCTTCGTTTTAATGAATTGATTTCAGGTGTCCGCCAGGATGTTGGTATTAAAATATTTGGGGAAGACCTGGATGTACTGGCAGACCTGGCAAAAAAAATCGGTGTTATTGTACCTACGGTAAAAGGAGCAGAAGATTTATATGTAGAACAGGTAACCGGCCTTCCACAGATTGTGGTTAAACTAAACCGGGATAAGATTGCGCAATTTGGTTTAAATGTAGAAGATATAAACCGCACCATCAGCGCTGCATTTGCCGGGGAAGCTGCGGGTATTGTATATGAAGGCGAGAAACGTTTTGATATGGTGGTGCGGTTAGAAAAGACAGGCCGCCAGAGTATTGATGATGTAAAAGGATTATTTGTTGCGGCCCCTGATGGTAACCAGATTCCATTGGAACAGGTAGCCGATGTCAATTTGCAGTTAGGCCCTAACCAGATACAACGGGAAGATGCCAAGAGAAGAATCATAGTAGGCTTTAATACAAGAGGCAGGGACATCTCATCGGTTGTAAAAGAAATGCAGGAAAAAATTGAGAAGCAGGTAAAAATGCCTCCCGGTTACTTTATTACTTATGGCGGGCAATTTAAAAACCTTGAAGAAGCCAATAAAAGATTATCTGTTGCTGTGCCTGTTGCTTTAGCATTAATCCTGCTGCTTCTTTTCTTTACGTTTGGTTCTATCAAATATTCATTACTCATTTTTACAGCAATACCCATGAGTGCTATTGGTGGTGTATTTGCCTTATGGTTCCGGGGTATGCCATTCAGTATTTCAGCAGGTGTTGGCTTTATTGCTTTATTTGGTGTGGCTGTATTAAATGGTATTGTGTTAATCAGCGAATTTAACCGGTTGAAAAAAGAAGGCATGACTGACATTAATGCAATTATTCTAAAAGGAACCTCTGTAAGGTTGCGACCGGTGTTAATGACCGCAGCGGTTGCTTCATTAGGCTTTTTGCCAATGGCATTATCTACAGGTTCCGGGGCGGAAGTTCAAAGACCGTTAGCAACTGTTGTAATAGGCGGATTGATTACGGCCACATTTCTTACGTTGGTAGTTTTACCGGTGTTGTACACCTGGTTTGAAAAGATAAATCCGAAAGTTAAAAAGTCTTCTGTTGCAAAGGGTTTAGCCTCATTGCTTATCCTGTTTTTAGCATCATCATTTGCTGCAAATGCTCAGCAACCAAAGACAGTCATAAATCTTAATGATGCTGTTACATCAGCTATGAAGAATAATCCTTTGGTAAAAGTAGGAACGCTGGATATAAGTTACCAGCAACAATTGAAAAAAACGGTAAAGGATTACGGCAAAACAAATGTGGGTCTCACATTTGGTCAGTATAACAGCCGTATTGCTTATGATAATAATTTCAACATTAATCAAGGCATACCGAATCCTGCCTACTTCAAAAGCCTTATAAGGCTATCTGAGTCAAATATCAAAAGCAGTGAACTGCAATTGAAAATTTATCAAACTGAACTGGCGGCAAATACAAAAACATCGTACTACCAGTTAAGTTTTTGGATTGAGGAAATAAGGTTGCTGAAAGAACTGCTGGCTATTTACGAAAATGTATTAAGGGCATCGGCATTACGGTACAAAACGGGTGAAACAAATGCATTGGAAAATTATAATGCTGAAAGCAAGGTGAATGAGATAAAGGCGCAATTAAGAAATGCAGACGAAGATTACCGTATTGAATTAAACCGTCTGAAAGTCTTTACTGCAGATTCTTCAGTTACGGCCATTGCCGACACTTCACTTGTTGAAAAACAGATACAGATAAGTTTTGATACCGCTGCCATTACTGCCAACCCTACACTTGCTTTTATTAAACAACAGATTGATATTGCAAACAGAGAGAAAGCCGTTGAGCAGTCAAGATTAAAACCCGATTTCTCAGTTGGTTATTTCAACCAGTCGCTGGTTGGGTATCAAACCGTAAATGGAGTTGATAAGTATTACGGTGCAGGCCGTCGTTTCCAGGGCGTTAATTTGGGTATCAGCATTCCCATATTTGCCAGGGCACAAAAAGAAAAAGTAAAAGCGGCAGAAGTAAACCGGGTGCGCCGTGAGGCAGAACTTACGAATTATCAATACAACCTGCAGGCAGAACTGGCGAGGTTGTTTGGCGAATTGCAAAAGCAAAGAGTTCAAATAAACTATTACCGCAATACAGCTTTACCGCAAGCCAATCTTATCATCACCCAGGCACAAAAAGCTTTTACTGCCGGTGAAATCGGTTACTATGAGTTGACGCAATCACTCAATAATGCCGTCATTGTAAAACAGGAATACACCAAACTTTTAAACCAATACAATCAAACCGTCATTGCTATCGAATTTATCGGCGGCATCAATTAATAAGAACGGGCTAAAATAAAAAAATATGAAACAGAAATTTTTAAGTTCACTTGTTATACTCACTGCGGCCACTATATGGCTTTCATCCTGCTCTTCCAAAGGAGGTGCCGAAGCTGCCCCTGCAGAAGAAACTAAAACTGAAGAAGCTGACATGGTGGACTTGTCTGAAGACCAGTTTAAAACCGTCAACATACAATATGGCGCTGTTGAAGATAAAAATCTCAGCAGTATTATCCGGGCATCGGGAGTACTCGATGTTCCTCCGCAGCAGTTATTAACTGTTTCTTCTCCCTATGGAGGTACTTTAAAAAATACTGATTTGTTACAAGGCAAGCCAGTAGTAAAAGGCGAAGTAATAGCCGTACTCGAAAACCCTGAATTTATCCAGCTTCAGCAAGATTACCTGGATTATAAGAGTCAGTTGGTTTATCTGAAAGAAGAATTTGAACGGCAACAGGAACTGGCAAAAGAAAATGTGAATGCAAAAAAAACATTGCAAAAAGCCAGCAGCGAGTACAATAGTATGATGGCAAGGGTGGAGGGTTTAAAATCAAAACTGCAACTCATCAATATAAATCCTGATAAAATCAATCCGGGAAACATATCCGGCAGGGCAAATATTTATGCTCCTATATCAGGCTATGTTACTAAGGTATTGGTGAACATAGGCAAGTTTGTAAACGCTAACCAGGAGCTATTTGAAATTGTAGATACCCGCCACCTTCATGCAGAGCTTATCATTTTTGAAAAGGATGTTCCGAAATTGAAAATAGGCCAGAAAATCCGTTTTGTGTTGAATAATGAAACAAAGGAACGTTTTGCCGAAGTGCATTTAATTGGACGTGAAATCAGTGCTGAAAGAACGGTTCGGGTGCATGGGCACCTGTTGCAGGAGGATAAAAATTTATTACCGGGTATGTACCTGAAAGGAATAGTAGAAACAGGTGTTGCTACCACCACCGCTCTGCCTGACAAAGCGATTGTACAATCCGCAGGTAAATCTTACATTTTCATTGCGGCAAATGAAACAAAAGAAGAAAAGAAACCTGCTGATGGGAAAAAGGAAGAAGCTACTGAAAAACATATTCCGTTTAAAAGAATTGAAGTAACAACAGGCGTTTCAGAAAATGGTTATACCGAAGTGATTTTGCCCGAAGGTTTTGACAGGAAAATGAAAGTGGTGATCAACGGGGCTTATGATTTATTATCAAAGATGAATAACGTAGAAGAAGAAGAATAAAAATTACATGGGTCGGAGCCCTGCCTTGTTTGCCCCGTTTTAAAAATGGAAAACCTTGAGTGGCAGGGTTTCCGTACCCACCAATAATTAGATAATAATAAATACAGTATGGATATACAAATTGAGTTAATTATTGTTGCCAAACTTGTCATCTCATTTCTGCTTGGTGCTTTTATCGGTCTTGACAGGGAAAAGCATGGCCGGGATGCCGGCATAAGAACCTATGCTGCCGTTTCTATTGGTGCTACTTTATTTACTGCTGTTGCAGCTCATCTTGTAAGCGATGTTGCTGCTGCGTCAAGAGTGATAGCTAATATTGTTACAGGTGTGGGTTTTCTTGGGGCTGGCATTATCTATCGCAACAGCAGTGCCGGAACATCGCATGGGTTAACAACAGCAGCCACTGTTTGGTGTACCGCAGCAGTTGGTGTGGCAGTAGGGCTCAACATGTTCATTATTGCAATTGTAGGGGCAATAGCTTTGTATTTCCTGCTTTCGTTGCATCACCAGCATTGGTATGTAAAATGGAAAAAGAAAATGATAAATAAACACAACGAAAAAGATAACACTGATTAATTTTTTAAAGCAAAATTGTATAATAACAGTATCGGAAAATGTACAGCATTATAACAGGCACTATATTATTAGGCATTACTCATGCACTTATTCCAAACCACTGGTTGCCATTGGTGGCTATTGCCAGGTCGGAGAAATGGGAAAAGTATGAATTGATGCTGGTAGCATCTATCACAGCATCTGCACATGTGCTGGGCACTGTTATTCTTGGTTTTGCATTGGGAATGGTTGGTTCAAAACTGGCACATCAATATGAAGGATATGTGCATGTAATTGCACCGGTACTATTGATAATATTCGGATTAATCTATTTTACTGTAAACCTGCCGCACCATCATCATGCTGCCAATAAGGATGTACAGCAATATAAAAAATCGAAAACCAAGTGGGTGTTGATTTTTGCAGCTACCATGTTTTTATCTCCCTGCCTGGAAGTGGAAAGCCTTTTTCTGGCAGCAGGCGCCTACGGGTGGGATGATATTTTGCTGCTGGCTTTGGTGTATGCAGTAATCAGCATTACTGGAATCATTAGTCTTGTAATGCTTGCATTTAAAGGAGTGCAGATGATGAACTCACAATTTATTGAGCACAACGAAAAACGAATTACCGGAATGGTATTAATTATAGTAGGCATCATTACATTTTTTTTACATTAAATAAGTTTTTATGGCATATAAACATGATGAAACAAAAATTGCAGAGCAGGAAGCCTGCTGCGACTTGGATAAAAAGTTGAATGAAGTAAAAGTGGTGCCCATGCACAGCAATGATGACGGGCACAATCACGGTGGTCAAGAAAAAGATGAACCCGGATGGAAGACCCATTGGGATTTGCTTTTGGCATTGTTTATATTAATAGTGTTACTTGTACTGGAGTATGGCTTCAAAATAGAGTTGCCTAAAATTCCATCACTGGTAATAAATGGCATAGCCTATATTCTGGCAGGCCGGAAAGTCATAGACCTTGCTTTCCGTAAATCAAAGCGGGGTGACTTCTTTAATGAGTTTGTCTTAATGAGTGTCGCAACTATCGGAGCATTTATAATTGGCGAATATGAAGAAGGTGTTGCAGTAATGGTTTTTTACCAGATTGGAGAATGGTTCCAGGATGCGGCTGTTAATAACGCAAAACGAAGTATCAAGGCCCTGCTCGATGTACGACCAGACGAAGTAACAGTACTACGCAATAATACCCCAGTTGTTGCTGACCCTTCCATAATAGAATTGGGAGAAACCATACAAATCAAACCCGGCGAGAAAGTTGCCTTAGACGGGGAGCTGCTTTCAGAAAATGCTTCTTTCAATACCGCAGCCTTAACAGGCGAAAGCAAACCCGATACAAAGTATAAAGGAGAAACTATTTTAGCCGGGATGATAAACCTCAACACCGTTGCAGAAGTAAAAGTAAATGCACTGTTTAAAGACAGTAAGCTTAGTAAGATATTAGAAATGGTGCAGGATGCTACAGCGAGGAAATCACAAACACAATTATTCATTTCAAAATTTGCAAAGGTTTATACCCCAATTGTATTTTTCTTAGCCGTTGCAGTATGTTTCGTTCCTTATTTTTTTGTTGATGATTATAATTTTCAAACATGGTTTTACAGGGCATTAGTTTTTCTTGTAATCAGTTGCCCCTGTGCATTGGTGGTATCTATTCCGTTAGGCTATTTTGGTGGTATTGGCCTGGCATCCCGAAATGGTATTTTGTTCAAAGGTGGAAACTTTCTGGATGTAATGACAAAAGTGAATGCGGTTGTAATGGACAAAACCGGAACGCTGACCAAGGGAGTTTTTAAAGTGCAGCAAGTGGTTCCGTTAAATATGAATGAGAAAGAATTAGTGAAACTAACAGCCGCATTGGAAAAGAACTCCACCCACCCCATTGCAAAGGCAATAACCGAATACGCCGGTGATATTGTGAATGGTATTAAAGTGGATGGAGTGGAAGAAATCTCAGGTCATGGTTTAAAAGGGAACATTGATGGAAAGGAAATGCTCGCCGGAAATGTTAAACTGCTGAAGAAATTTAATATATCTTATCCATCTGAGATAGAAAAGATAGTTGACACCATCGTTGTAACGGCTATCAATAATCAGTATGCTGGCTACATTACTATTGCCGATGAAATAAAAGACGATGCAGTACAGGCAATAAAGGACATGCACAGCCTGAATATTAAAACAGTGATGCTCTCTGGTGATAAGCAATCAGTAGTAGATGAAGTGGCAAAGTCAGTTGGAATTGATGAAGCTTATGGCGATTTACTGCCGGAAGGAAAGGTAGAGAAAGTACAGCAACTAAAGAATGAAGGAAAACATATTGCATTTGTCGGCGATGGCGTTAATGATGCGCCGGTGGTTGCTCTGGCCGATGCTGGAATAGCTATGGGTGGATTAGGGAGTGATGCAACTATTGAAACAGCGGATGTGGTAATACAAAACGATCAGCCTTCTAAAATTGTATCTGCTATTAAAATCGGAAAGATAACACGGAACATAGTTTGGCAAAATATCATACTGGCAATGGTGGTTAAAATAATAGTGCTGGGCCTTGGGGCGGGTGGTGTGGCAACGTTATGGGAAGCTGTGATTGCAGACGTGGGAGTAGCTTTGCTGGCGATATTGAATGCGGTGAGGATACAAAGGATCAAGGTATAGCCTAAAAACCGGCTGCATTCTATTTTCTTACTTTTGTACTTATGAAGGAGTTATTTATATCACTTTTTATTATAGCTATTACTTTGAGTGTACAGGCGCAATCCCAACCAGATACGATAAAGCACAAGGAGTTGAAAGAAGTCACCATCTGGGCATGGCAGCGTAGGGATATTACCCGTCTGCCCGAGGAGCAAAATGGCTTTTTGAATACCGGAAAGAAAAACGAAGTAGTGAACCTTGCCGGAACAAACGCTAATATCGCCATCAAAACAGGCCGACAACTGTTTGCTAAAATACCTGGGGTATTTGTGTATGATATGGATGGCAGCGGTAATCAGCTTAACATTTCTACCCGTGGTCTTGACCCACACCGCAGTTGGGAATATAATATTCGGCAAAATGGTATTCTCCTAAATTCAGATATGTATGGATACCCTGCAAGTCACTACAGTGCGCCAATGGAAAGTTATGAAAGGGTTGAGTTAGTCAGGGGAACAGGTTCGCTGCAATATGGTGCACAGTTTGGGGGGATGATAAACTACATCATCAAAAAACCTGATACTTCAAAAGTGTTTTCTTTAGAGAGTATTAATACAGCCGGTTCATTTAATTTGCTCACTACTTATAACGCCATTAGCGGCACTTATAAAAAGCTCTCCTATTACGCCTATTTTTACAAGCGTCATTCCAATGGTTACAGGGAAAATAGCCAGTCTGATGCTACTGCACAGTTCCTACAGCTGAATTATCAATTTACCGCTAACCTTTCCCTGAAAGCGGAGGTTGGTCGTTCCAAATATCTCTATCATATTCCGGGGCCACTGAATGATAGTATGTTCAACGCAAACCCTACAATGAGTACCAGAAGCAGAAACTATTTCAGTCCTGATATTTATGTGCCGTCACTTGTGCTCAATTGGAAATTATCAGAACATACAAAAGTAAATATTACTGCATCTGGTGTATTTGGCAGCAGGAACAGCGTATTATTTGATGCATTTGCCGATGTTCCAGATTCAATTAACAGAACAACTGGCTTGTACAAAAATAGACAGGTAGATATTGATAATTTTAACAGCAAAACGATTGAACTTAGACTACTACATCAATACCGCATTGGAAAATTAGAAAGTAAGCTGGCAACCGGCTTTGTTTATATGAATAATGACTTACACCGTCGCCAGTTGGGTAAAGGGACTACAGGAACTGATTATGATTTATCATTGGTTGAGCCTGAGTTTGGAAGGGATCTTCATTTCAAAACAAATAATATTGCTTTGTTTGCTGAAAATGTTTTCCAGATTAATCATCGTTGGACAATCTCTCCCGGTGTACGATTTGAAAACGGTAATTCTAAAATGAGCGGCATGATAAAATATTATACCGTAAACCCGTTGCCGACGACTATTAACCACAATTTTGTATTATTGGGGATAAGCTCTCAATATCTGCTCGACAAAGAAAATACTTTATATGGTGGTATTTCACAGGCTTACCGTCCTGTTATATTCAAAGATATTGTCCCGGCATCTACTTACGAGCAAATAGATAAAAATCTGGAAGACGCCTTTGGGTATAATGCAGAATTGGGTATCAGAGGTAAAATATTAAAGCATCTGCAATACGATGTGAGTTTATTCAGGATTGATTATAAAAACCGGCTTGGCACTTTGGTATTGCAGGATAATACAGGGCAGCCATACACATATAAAACAAATATCGGCAATAACCGCACTAATGGTATTGAATTATTCGTACAGTATAAATTTCCCATCACCAACCAATTATTTGCGGGGTTGTTTACATCCACTGCCTACATGGATGCAAAATACACTAAAGGGCAAGTATCAACAGGTACGGCCAATAAATCAATAGAGGGAAATAATGTAGAAGCAGTCCCCGAATGGATAAGCAGAAACGGGTTGGATATTTTGTACAAAGGATTTAGCTGCACAATTCTTTATAATTACACCTCCTCTACATTTTCTGACGCTTTAAATACCATAACTCCACCTTCCAGTGGTGCAAAGGGTTTTACACCTGCTTATTCAATATGGGATTTTAATGCTTCCTTACGCACAAATTCATTTTTTTCAATCAGAGCAGGGATAAATAACATTTTTGACAAACAATATTTTACTAAACGACCTACTTTTTATCCTGGACCAGGAATTTGGCCAAGCGATGGCAGGAATATTTATGTGACTTTTGGTATAAAAATATAAATTACAAGCAAGGTCTGACGCTGCTAGCTCAACAGCCGGGCTCATTTTAGATGTGGGAGTGGCTTTACTGGCGATATTGAATGCGATGAGGATACAGAGAATAACATTTTAAAGCTTTTTAAAATGTTATTTAATACATTTTGTGCTTGAGGGTATTACTGCAAATCAATAAACACTTTGATATAATAATAGCAGACAAAAAGTAATGCAAGTCCACTTACTATTTGAATGCTTCTTCTAAGCCATGTAAGTTGGGCAAACTTTGTTACTGCACCTGCAAATAAACTTACCAAAAGAAAAGGTAATCCTCTTCCAATACCAAAACATAAGGCAAGTATAAAACCAAACAATGGGTTTGCAGTTGCCGCAGCAACTGAAAGAAGTAATAACAAGGGAGCGGCAGACGTTCCTAAACTAAATATCAATCCATAAACAAAAGAGCCGCCAACACCAGGACGGCGTATCGCAGCTAATTTTGATACGGTAAGGCGGGGTCCATAAAAGGCAACTACAGCAGCTATTGCAGATAATAATGCCATTGATAAAGCCCAATACTGACCAAATGTTTCGGTAAAGAATACACCTAATCTTCCTGCTAAAGCGCCTAATACCGAGAGACAAACCACGATACCACAAAAAAAGCCCAGTGCTATCATGAAACCCCGGTTCGTTTTATTTTCTGTATTGCTGCTGACAAGCCCTGCAATTCCAAGCCCAACAGGTAGAGTGCAGGGGCATACACCAGTGGTGATAATTCCTGCACCGGCAGCAATCAATAAGCTGTATAAATTACCATTAGCCAGTGCCTGGCTAAACTGTTGTACAAATTGCTCTAAATTCATTGTTTTACTTCTTGTGGCTTGCCTGCTTCAAAACCTTTATCGGTTACTGCTTTTTGTACTTGTTCTATTTTTACTTTCTTTGGGTCAAAAGTGAACACTGCAAATTTTTTTTCAAGATTTACTTCTACATCGGTAACTCCATCCACCGACTTGATAGTTTTCTTTACATTTGATTGACAGGCACTGCAGACCATACCATTAACCGGCATCTTTACAGTTTGCAACACCACTTGGTTTGTTTGCTCTTTTGAGGTTAATTTTTCCTCTTTCTTTTGTTGTTGAGCACAGGAGGTAATTGCTAAAGCAATAACCATAATACAGGACATTGATACTTTCATAAGCAATGATTTCATCGTTAACATAGATTGTTTATTTATGAATGACTTTTTGATAATACAATTATAATTCAACTGCGTTAAATCCTTCTTTTTCCAAAACTCTTTTTAATTCATCCTGCTTTATCTTTTCAGGATAATAGGTTACATGTACTTGTTTCTGAATTACTTTAGGCTTCACAGATTTTACCCCAGGCAAAGCAGTAAGTGCAGTTGTTATCTTTTCTGCACACCCTTCACAAACCATATTAGAAACTTTAAAACTTGTTTCCGTCAGTGTATTGGATGTTTCTAAAAAAACACTTTCAAGTTTCAATGTTCTTATACGAAGCGTATTAATTAAAATAGCAAAAATACTAACAATCATTACCACGATAGCAAGCATAGGAGTTATCAAACCAAATGTTGCAAGCAACATTCCAACGATATTAAATAATACCGCTACAATAACATTTCCTGTCATAGTCTTATAGCTTGCCTTACCCAAGATAACAGCATTTAAAACATCTATCAACCTGTCACCTATTAAGATAACACCAGCAGCTTCTATGGCAACATCAGTTCCTGCACCAATGGCAATACCTACATCAGATTGAGCCAAAGCAGGAGCATCATTTATACCATCACCAACCATTGCAACCTTATAACCTTTCTTTTGTAATGCTTCAATTGCAATAGCTTTTTCACCGGGTAATAATTCAGCTTGTACTTCATCAATTCCCAATCTCTTTGCAATTGGTTCTGCTACTTGTTTGGCATCACCGGTAAGCATCACGGTTCTCATACCCCTTTGTTTCATCTTTGCAATTACCTGTTCACCTGTAGGGCGTGGAGTATCTTGTAACGCAATAACACCAATAACAATATTACCCTTACAAATAAGTACAGCAGTCTTTCCCTCACTACCTAAAGCCAGTATTGAATTTCTTACTTCATTTGAAACATCCAGGCCGCTTTGTTCTATAAAAGAAGGTTTGCCAGCCAATACAGTTTCACCGTTTATATTACCTATTACACCCTTACCAGGGATAGCTTTAAAATTATTGATTGATAATTTTGGCGAACCTTCTTTTGATGCAAAGAAAGTAATCGCTTGTCCTATCGGATGTTCAGATTTACTTTCTAAGGCTTCAGCGATGGATAACAATTCAATACTATCACCATTAAAAGCATGAACATCTGTAACAGTAGGTTTGCCATAAGTAAGTGTACCCGTTTTATCAAACACAATAGTATCTACTCTCGACAATCCGTAAAACACTTCACTTGCTTTTACTAACAGACCAATTGAAATCCCTTTACCCCCGGCAATAGCAGCGAGCATTGGTGTAGTTATTCCCAATGCACAAGGATAACCCATAATTATTGTTGTGAGCAACACAAGTGTTGCTTGTATGTAATTACCAGTAACAAGACCCCACACAACAAAAGCAATCGCAGCAACAATAAATACAACAGGTCCGTAATAGTTCATTAGCTTATCTGCCAAAAGTTCAACCGGAGGTTTCTTTTCAGCAATACGGCTCATTAAGCTAACAATCTGACTTAGGAAACTATCCTGACCAATTTTAGAAACTTTTATTTGTAAAGCCCCATCAAGATTTAATGTGCCGCCAATAACATTGGAACCAGCCTCTTTTATAGCAGGTATGCTTTCACCTGTAAAACTTGCTTCGTCAACACTTGCACCACCATTCAATACCACACCATCCAGAGGAATACGTTCACCCGGTCTAACCTCAACAACTTCACCTACAATTACTTCTTTAGTAAGGACATCAACAAATTGTTCACCTCTCATCACCCTTGCTTTTGCAGGTTGAAGATTAATAAGTTTACGTACTGCATCAGATGCTTTTTTACGGGTATCTAATTTAAAATAACCAAAGAATAAATGAAGGGACATTAACCATGCAGCAACAGGCAAAAAATTTGGTAAGGCAGGATTATAAATTGATATAGCACCAACGATAAAAGAACCCCAGGCACCGGCGGACAACAGCACATTCGCATTAATTACTCTTTGCCTTACCGCCATAATGGTTTTACGGAGTATTGGGTATCCTACCCAAAACAAAACAAAGGCAGCAACAGCTAAACTGAAATAACCCCTATACTGTTGCGGCAGATTAAATACATTCAACGGGTCAACAAGCAAATCAATTATGGAAGCTACCATTCCGATAGTGCCACGTTTCTTTATCAGGCTGAATAGTTCTTCATCAGTTTTATATTGCTGCACCTCCGTTGAAGAAACAGCATAACCTAATTTTTCAACAGCTTCAGCCAATTGTTCACGGTTCATTTTAGCCGTATCAGCCTCAACCAATACAATACCATGAACAAGATTAACCATTACACTATTAATTGCAGGATACCTTTTCAATGCCTTTTCAACACTCATTGTGCAGAACGAACACATCAATCCTGAAACCTTCATTTGAACACTTTCTGTTGCCATAACAATTATCTAAAGAGTAAAAAATATTAAAGAAGCTAATCTATCATCACAGCATTTATGCCGCCTGGCCTATCCCTGCTTTTTTCAACTCATCAACGGAAAGTCCTTTGTTCTGACAGCAAGGCAGCAGTTTACCATCTACCGCAATTGCGGGCAATGCTTTTATTCCATAAGCCTTTACTTTTTCCAGGCATTCTTTTGTATCACAAGGTTGTGCAACATTGTAAATAACTACCTCACAAGAACTGCAAGCCATCGCTTTTACCATTTCTAAAACTGGTTCACAAACGGTACAACCGGCAGTAAACAATTCAATTCTTCTTTTCGTTACGTTTTCCATTTTATATATTTTTTTATTGAAGTACAAATATCAGGTGGCAGGTGGGGTGTCCTCCAAATCTTTATTCAAATTATTTTTATTATGCTTTTCCAGACGTTTATCTATCGCATTCACTTCTTTGATTTGAGTAGTCAACTGGTCAAATTCAAGCATGGGAAACTGTTCTTTCATGTATTCTATTTTTTCCGCATCCTGGCAATTACCCGGGCAAGCATTCATTACCTGAACAAGCTTTAAAGCAAGGCTTTTCCTGAAAACCTCATCCATCAATAAGTAATGAGCTTTTTGCAGTCCCTGGTCAGCAGCCTTAAATTGATTAAGAATTTGGTCTGGTTCTTTCTCCTCTTCAATCATTTTAATAATACCTTCTATCTGTCCTTTTATGGTAGAAAGCCTTTTTACCAGGTCTCCGGTTAATTCTTTAAGTAACATAATGTAAAATTTATGAGTAAAAGCGAATGTAAACTACATAGGGGGTGTCCCCAATCCTTAATTTTATTTTTTTTAATTAATTCTTTAATTACCAGCATTAATATCTCTTTTACAGCATTCTGTCAACAGATTTGCATTCTATACATCTGTATTCTGTGTGGCAAAGTTAAAATATCCTGAATGCTATTTAAGCATTTGCTTAAATAATTATTTTACCTATCTTTGGCTCATGGATAATAATACTTGTATCAGGCTCTTTGCCGACCATGAGCAAATAAAGAATTGTAAAGTCAAATTAAAGACAGCTCAAAAATCTTTTACAAGCCTCTCTAATGTATTGGCATTAGCAGGAAATGAAGTAAGATTAAAGATTATCTATTTACTGGAAGAAGAAAAAGAATTATGCCCATGCGACCTTGCAGATATTTTAGGCATGAGTATTCCAGCCGTATCACAACATCTGCGAAAATTGAAAGACGGAAATATCGTTGAAGCCAGGAAGGAAGGACAAACAATTTATTATTCATTGACACAGGAAAACTTAAAGATATTAAAGCCATTCTTCAAACATATTAATGTACAAACTCGAAAACTGGAAACAGTATGATCAGTATAAAATCAACAGGCACATTTACCGGCGCAGGTGTTCTTACTGCTATCGCAGCTTCGCTTTGTTGTATTACTCCTGTTATTGCATTACTTGCCGGGAGTAGCAGCATTGCAGCAAACTTTTCATGGATAGAGCCAGCAAGACCTTACTTGATAGGTTTATCAGTTGCGGTATTAGCATTTGCATGGTATCTTAAATTAAAACCAGTCAAAACAAACGATATGGATTGTAATTGCGAAACAACGAAGAAGGCTTCTTTCCTTCAGTCCAAAACTTTTTTGGGAATAGTAACTGTATTCGCTATTCTGATGATGACTTTTCCATTGTATGCAAAAGTGTTTTATACAAAGCCAAAAGTACAGGCAACACTTGCCGTGGTTGATAACAAACAACAGGTAAAGTTCACCATACAAGGCATGACCTGTGCGGGTTGTGAAGAGCATGTAAACAACGAACTGTCTAAAGTAAACGGAGTAGTAGCTTATAAAACTTCTTATGCCACCCGGAGCAGCTTAGTCACTTTTGATAAATCAAAAGTTGATGTAAAAACAATTGAAACTGCAATTAATAAAACAGGGTACAAAGTAAAAAGCTATGATTTTATGAGTGCAAATAATACAGGAGTTTCATTCTATGAAGCTCCATTAGTTTGTCATGCAGCACCGTCAATCGGCTGCGGCAGTAAAGCAAAGTTTCTGTTGGTTGATCTGGAGAAGTATAATGAAGCAGTAGAAGGAGCATGGTTAAATAAAACGGGAACAGTTGTAGCAATAAAATGGAATACTAAAACCGAAGCTGATAAAAAGACAGAAATTATTAAAACGGTTAGCAGCAATCACAAGATTGAGATTACCACATTAGCCCAAACAGAAGCAGCTGATTATGCTAAAACCTTTCCAAGTAGCAGTGAGTGGTTCAAAGGCAAAGAGGTTGATAAATTAAGTAAAGAAGAAGCAGGTATCATTGCGCAGAACACTATTGCCAGTTACAAAGAAAAGAAGTTAATAAAGCCATCATTTGAAAAGCAGTTCCAGGCGGATATTGAAAAGATTTATGCTGACCTGTTTCTTTCAATTTCCTCTTACAAGGATTTAACAACAGAAGCATATAATAAAGTGGAGAACCAGATACAACAAGCCGGGGAAAAATATGTAGGTAAAGGCAAAATGCCTCATGTAGAACTTTGTATTGCATCTGAAGAAAGTTGTGAGAAAGATAAATCATGTTCACCAGGAAGCGGTAAACCTTGCTGCGATAAAAATTAATAAAGAATGGAAAGCACACTAACACTACAATCTACAATTACTTGCCCCAAATGCGGTTTTCAAAAAGAAGAAACAATGCCAACAGATGCTTGTCAATACTTTTATAAGTGTACAAACTGCGAAACAATATTAAAACCAAAACAGGGAGATTGTTGTGTATTTTGCAGTTATGGTACTGTAGCTTGTCCACCGATACAGATGAATAAATCTTGTTGTGTATAGCCTGATTAAAATAGTTTCTTACATCATTATTCTTCTCGGAATAGTGCATATCAGTTTTGCTTTTCCCATACACATGAATACCGGTACACTCTGGTTTGTAGGTGCAGGTATGGCAATTATTTTTTCAGGACTGCTTAACCTTGTTGCAATAGACAGAGGCGGTTCAAAGTTCACAAAATGGATAGCAGTAATAACAAATGCAATTAATGGTGCTATGTTTTGTTTTGCATTACCCGTACTGAAAGAACCACAGGTATATGCAGGTATCACTATTTTTCTGATAACCACTGTAGCTTTTATAGTTGAATTAACAAAGCATCAAAGTATAAAGCAATAAGTGTATGAAAATGAACAAAACAATTCCAGCCCTTCCGGTTCAGGATATCAACTATTCATGTGCATATTATGCAAACAGGTTAGGTTTTACTATTCGCCACCAGGAAGAGACCTTTGCTATTGCAGTTCGTGATGATATTGAAATTCATCTATGGCAAGCATGTGATAAATCCTGGAAATGGAGAAGCATTTTTTTAGCACTAAAACCAATATGGACTGGTGCAGAAACTTTTATAGCAGGTACGGCAAGTTGCAGAATACAGGTGCAAGGTATAGATGAACTTTTTGAAGAATACAAAAAACAAGGTGTCTTACACAGTTCAGATACGGTAGTTCAAGAACAGTATTGGGGTCACAAAGAATTTCCTACTGTAGATAACCATAGAAATTTGCTGACCTTTTTTGAAATAATTTGAGTTTTTAATTATTTACCAGCAGGCTATTGGCTACTTTAAAACTTACCACTACTTCTTTCTTTCCTTTTAATTGCAGTGTAAAAGTCTGATCATATTCTTCAATGCCTTTAATCTTAATTGAATCACCCAGTGATACTCCTGTTTTGTCCAGGTAGTTCAGAAAAGCTGCAGAATGATCGGTTACACCAGTAAAGGTTCCTTTATCGCCATCTTTAAGCGTAGAAAGCAACACTGATTTTGATTTAGGTAAAACCCCATTTGCATCTGGTATTGGGTCGCCATGTGGGTCGGCTTTTGGAAAGCTCAAAAAGGTATCCAGTTTATTTACCAATGCATCACTTTGGATGTGTTCCATTTGCTCAGCAATGTCATGAACTTCATCCCAGCCAAAACCTAATTTGTCAACCAGGAACACTTCCCACAATCTGTGTTTGCGAATGATACTGACGGCTACCTGCTTTCCCTTTTCCGTCAGTTTAGAACCTTTCGACTTTTGATAGGTTACTAATTTCTTTCCGGCCATCCTTTTAAGCATATCGGTTACAGATGGGGCATGTACCCCCATTACCTGGGCAAGTGCTGAAGTAGCTACCACTTCACCGTTGCTTTCCTGTAATTTATATATGGCTTTTAGATAGTTTTCTTCTGTAAATGAATGCACCGTTGTAAAATATTTATATGAAGATAATGAAACAGGTAGAAAAATATAATTAGATTAGTCTAATTATTATATTAAATTAGCCTAATTATTTACTTTGCCTGGGTGGAATTATGAATAAACTTAAAGTTATATCAGCATTAATTTTAGTTGTTAACGGCATAGTTGCCTGCCAAAAACTGTTGCCCAAAGCCCCACCCGGCAATGAGCTTTTAGATGGCCCTGTTGAGGGACTCAGCTTTGAGGAGAACAGAAGGTTCCTGGCGGGTGATGTGGCCTTTAATGACGAGATATTCACTTCTCAAACGGGTTTAGGCTCCATCTTCGTAGCCACCAGTTGCGGCAGTTGCCATGCCGGTGATGGCAAGGGCCATCCTTTTACTACATTGACAAGATTTGGGCAAATTGATAGCACAGGCAATCAGTTCCTTCATTTGGGTGGCCCGCAATTACAAAACAGGGCATTGCCCGGTTATACACCGGAACAGATACCTGCAGGTGCTACGTTTTCAAAATTCACACCGCCAGCCAACACCGGGTTAGGGTTTTTAGAATTGGTCTCCGATGCTGAAATATTGGCAATGGCCGACCCTACCGATACTAATGGCGATGGTATAAGCGGTGTACCTAACTATGAATTTTTGCCATCGTTCATTACACCGTTTTCAAATGCTATTCCAAGAAACGGCAAGTACATTCACCGCTTTGGTAAAAAAGCTGCGGCTTATAATTTATTGCATCAAACGGTGAATGCCTACAACCAGGATATAAGTATTACTTCAACCTTTCAGCCAAAAGATGTTTATACCGGATTGAATATTGACCCCGAAGTTTCTGATGTAACGGTACATAATGTTGTCTTCTACCTGCAAACATTAAAAGCACCCATTCAAAGAAATCAAAATGATGCTGAGGTGGTTCAAGGCAAAAGCCTGTTTATACAAGCCGGTTGTGAAAATTGCCATAAGCAGACATTGAAAACAGGTTTTTCAACTATTACTGCATTGTCAAATAAAACCTTTCATCCTTATACTGACTTACTGCTGCATGATATGGGGCCAGGTTTGAATGATGGCTATACAGAAGGCAGCGCCACAACATCTGAATGGAGAACCCCGCCACTTTGGGGATTAGGTTTATCTCCTAACTCACAAGGAGGACAATACTTTCTTTTACATGACGGAAGGGCAAAAAGTATTGAAGAAGCGATACTGCAACACGGTGGTGAAGCACAACAAAGCAAAGAAAGATTTCTGCAGCTTTCCGCACAGGAAAGAAATAACCTAATACAATTTTTAAAATCGCTATAGCGTATATAAAAAATGAACAGAAAAGATTTCATACTTAAATCCTGTGCAGTTTGTGTGGGTGCATCGTCTGTTGCTGCACTTTTAAGTTCCTGTGCAGCTACAAAATTTGCCAATGGCAAATTAGTAAAAGACGGAATAATAATAGATGCTAAAGATTTTGCACTAAAAGAAAAGAATAAGTACCGCTTATATATTGTAGTTCGAAATGAAGAGTTATCATATCCCATTTGTGTGTACCGGTTTAGTGATACAGATTATTCAGCAGTATGGATGCAGTGTGCCCACCAGGGTGCCGAACTAAATGTAGCTGGCGATTATCTCCAGTGCCCTGCACATGGAAGTGAGTATGATAACCGGGGCAGAGTAACCAACGGACCCGCCGACAGAGACCTGCGGACTTTTCCGGTGACGATTAATAACAACCAACTATTTATTGATTTGAAAAAAGTATGAGACTATTTATATTCTTATTGACATTTATTTTCTTTTCCTCTGCTGCTATTGCACAAATTGACCCTGCATTGCTTCGCAGAACTGCAAAGGATACTTCCGGACTGTTATTAAACATGGATGCTGTATATAACCGTCCCTTTCTTCAGTTAGGCAAACTTCCTGTTGCCTTAGGTGGTTATGCAGAAGCTAATTATCAATATTTGCAGGAAGATGGAATATCGGAAGGCCATCAGTTTCAAATGAGGAGATTGACATTGTTTGTGTCTTCTTCCATTTCCAAACGAATAAAGTTTTTGAGTGAAATAGAATTTGAAGATGGCACCAAAGAAATTAATATTGAATTTGCATCCGTTGATTTTGAGTTTGCCCCTTTGTTAAACCTGAGAGGAGGTGTTGTTATGAACCCAATCGGTGCATTCAATCAAAATCATGACGGCCCTAAATGGGAATTTGTTGACCGTCCTGTCTCGGCCACTCAAATGCTTCCGGCTACCTGGAGCAATGTAGGCTTTGGTGTGTTTGGGAAAAGATATACCAAGGATTGGGTGTATGCATATGAGGCATACCTTACCAATGGTTTTGATGATAAAATCATTAACAATGCAGAAAATAAAACATTTCTGCCGGCCAGTAAAGAAAATAAAGACCGGTTTGAAGAAAGCTTTAACGGCAGCCCATTGTTAACCAGTAAAATTGCTGTAAGAAACCGGAAAATTGGTGAATTGGGACTTTCTTACATGGGGGGTGTTTACAATAAGTATCAGGATGATGGATTGCAGTTGGATAAAAAGAGAAGAGTAAATGTATATGCAATAGATTTTAACACAACGCTTCCAAAAATCAAGACATACATCAATGCTGAATGGGCATGGGTAAATGTGGATGTTCCAGAAACTTACATTGAACAATTTGGCAGAAAACAACAGGGCGGGTTTATAGACTTGGTACAACCTGTTTATAGGAAACCCATTTTTGGTTTTGATAAGTCAGTTATTAACGCTGCTTTACGTTTTGAATATGTGGACTGGAATAAGGGAACATTTAAATCCACTGGTGATAATATTAGTGACGAGGTATTTTCCATTGTTCCTGCCATTAGCTGGCGACCCACTGCACAAACAGTGATTCGGTTGAACTACCGTTACAACTGGCAAAAAGATATTTTAGGCAACCCACCGGCTAAGCTGGCAGGATTTCAGTTTGGAGTAAGTACCTATTTTTAAGTTTCGGCCTTAATGGTAATTGCGCATTTTTCAAATTCTGAACTCAAAAGTTTTAAAGGGATTTTATCCGGGCAATACTTCGTTGTTTCTATTAAGTAAACTGTTCTAAGGTTAGTAAGCGGCCTTAGCCATACCAAATATTCCCGAAGGTGTTCTGCAATTTGCTTAACCGTTGTATTAGGCTTTTCTTTTATTAACAGTATTAATTTCCCATTCTTTTCACTGGTCAGGAACCTTGCTGCTTTCAGCATTGCACCTAAATATCCTTTCCTGCTTGTTCCTGTATCACATTCCATAATGATGTAATCATTGTCCTTTTGCAAGACAGTGTCCGGTTTATACCCTTTAGTGAGTTGTCCCCCGGAATTGAGAACTGCATAACCCTCGGCGCTGTGCAGGAGATTCTTAAATAATTTGTCTTTCATCGCTTCGCTATATAAAGTGTGATTCTAAGCATTTAGCAGCAATTCTAAAAGCTATTTTAAATGCGTCAGAATACAATTCAATATCAGGTTTGCTCTTGCAGTAGCAAAGTCTTCAAATTTATCCTCTGTCCACAATGTTTCGTCAACCGGAATTAAATGCCGCTTTACAAAAGCTGCTTTGTCCGATACATGGCTATTAATCCAATCCTTGAAAAGGCTTGCATTTTTTAATCCCCTGTTGGTGCTGAAATCTATCAATTGAAAATTCCTGATACTGTTAATTTTTGCTGATTCAATCTTTAGAGATTCTAATATTGATTTAGGCATGATGTGGTCAATATCATTTATCCTAATGGTCTGCCCTCTGTCATACATCAGGTAATAAACAAATGAACTTTCCAATTCATCGAGATTGCCAATAGTATAGGTTCGTGTAAATGTTATCGGATGGTCATTGTAAACCTGGAACAATTCATCGGTTGGAAAATCTTTGTTCTTGAAATGTTGCATCTTATCCAATAACTTACGGATGCCTGTTTTGTAGGGTATCCATCCTGCTCCTTTGCTTTTGAATACTCCATTAATCAGAGAATGGTAAATCCATTTCTCCATTCTTGGGTGTTCCGTATTCTTAGCATCAAAATTGGCAAAGAATTTTTCCAATTCCCCATCGGTTATTTGTTTATGAAAAAGATGATAGGCGATAAAAAACAATGGAATAAAGGAGCGGTTGCCATCTTTATAGTAATAATATAATTTTGAATTGATGAGAAAATCCTTGAGGCATTTCAGGGTAATCTTTATTCTTTCCCTGTTCTTTATGGCAAACTGAGCATCCGCCGCTTCAATTGCAGCCATCTCTTTTTTATGATTGTCCTGCAACAAAAATATCAACTTAATAAGATTGTCCTGTGTTAACCCAATCTCTTCATAGCTTTTTAATGTTTCTTCCAAAAAGCTCTCCATTTCCCATTCAAACCCTTTGAGCACAGAAGCTACCAAATCAAAAGAAGATAGCTTTGTGCCGCCATCGTTCAACCTTCGGAATAACTCAACGATTCTTTGTTTATTGGTTATTTCATCAAATGATTTATTTACTGATACTTTTGAAATACCGAGACAATCTGCTGTCAATGTATTCTTGTAAAAAGCCTTTATATTTTTCTCAACATGTTTTCTTTGAATAGCATCCTGTATATTTTGCGCCTTTATTATCTCCTCTGCTACCTGGTCTTCATCGTTGGTGTCTTTTAGTCTTTTCAATAACGAGCTGGCGAGATACCAATTATGCTCTGGTATAATTCTGTCCTCATTTCCCTTTGATTGCTTGGGGAGCTTACTTTCTTCTTTCTCAAACTTAAATTCAAATTCCGTATTATAATCGCTGTACAAATCAAAGTACAACACCTTACCGTTAAAACTTCCTTTCAATCCAATATAGAAAGATTGCAATCGCTGTTGCCCGTCAATAACAAAATTCTGTAATTGGGTTAGCGTATCTACTTGTCTTGAATTTATGATACCGCCATCCTTTGTAAATGTCCTGTAATTAAAAAGAGGTTTACTTCCCTTCTCTTCTTCAATCACCATAATGCCGCCAAAAGAGTCACCTTTCAATAATGTATCAAATAGCAGTTCCATTTTTTCTTCATCCCATACCAACCGTCGTTGAATAACAGGAAGTACAAATTTTTCCTCTTCGATTTCGTTGATTACGTCTGATATTTTATATGATTTCCAGATTGCCATAAACAGTTAGTTAGTGAATTGCTAATTTAGACTGATTTTCTTAATTATCAGGGAGACCCGGCACAGTCCTTCTGCCTTTTCAAACATTCTCCTTTATTATTACCGATGGCAGAACCACTGTGCCGGACAATGAACTCAGGAATTGAGTTTGGCTATCGGAAGATATACATAACCTGTCCTGCCAAACACAATTCCAGACAACCAAAGAAGCAATGTAAATTTGAATTCTAAATTTGAATACTATATGTTGATTTTTGCTTACGGCTCTAATATGAATCTGAACAGGCTTGCAAAACGGGTTCCTTCAGCAGTGAAGATTACCAACGCATTTCTTCCGGGGTACAGATTAGTTTGTAACAAAGTAAGCAAGGATGGTTCTGCAAAAGCGAATATTATAAAGACTGATAATCTTGCTGAATTGGTTTGGGGAGTGTTGTTCTCTATTAATATTAATGAAAAATCTTTCCTCGATAAAGCAGAAGGTTTAGGCATGGGTTATAATGAAGACAAGTTGACTTTTTTTGATGATGCCGGTAATACTTACAGGGCACAGGTTTACATTGCCGATAGTAAAGCAATAGACAATAATTTGTTTCCCTATGATTGGTACAAAGAGTATATAGTGTCCGGTGCCATCCTAAATAAATTACCTGCTGAATATATTTCCCAAATGCAATCTATTAGCTCCGTTCGTGACCATGACGAAGAACGAAGAAGGGAAAACTATTCTATTCTTTCAGGAAAGTAGTATTTTGTTGTTACCAGCTTTTAAATCTTTGTGCATCTTCCGTTGCGACGCTCCGTTCAACGTTCTGTTCTTCTATCATCAATAGACCCGGCGCAATCCTTTCACCGTTTATATAAATCGTTACTCCTTCGTCATAACGAAACGGCGAAACCATTGCGCCGGGTAAAGATTATTGGGAATTGAGATTGGCTTCTCCGCCAGATTCCAGAAATCGCTCCGGCCAAACACAATTCCAGACATTCAAGTATTCCTGATACTTTAAAGAATACCCCTCTCATTTCCCCAATAAGAGTCTATAAATATTAATAAGCCGTTTTGTAAGAAAATGGGCAAAAGCGAAAGCGAAGCTATGCGGCTGCGATAATGATTTATCAAAGTGCAAAAAGACTACGGCATAAACAAGAATATACCACACTACTTAAGATGTTATTTATTCCGTTTCCTTTTTGCTTTCCTGCAGCCGCCTTACTGTAATGCTTTCTTTTTTTCCATTTTTTCTTTTACAAAACATTTTTTTTTCATCATCAGAACACAATTAAACAATCATTTTTTAAACATTTAAAATTTCATGTTATGGAAATCATCGGAAGAATGACAGCAGACGCAACCGTTAGCGAAACAAAAGCAGGGAAAAAAGTGGTGAACTTTTCTATTGCTATTAATGACACTTACAAAGCAAAAGGCAGTACCGAGGTGCAGAAAATTGTAACCTATGTAAACTGTTCTTACTGGATTAATCCGGGTGTGGCACAGTATTTAACCAAGGGCACATTGGTGGAATGTGCAGGCCGCATTGGTGCAAACGCCTGGACAAACAAAGAGGGTGAAGTAAAAGCCAGTCTTACATTCCATGTAAATACCATCAAACTGCATGGCCGTTCCACAGGGGGCAATACAGCACCTGCACCGGTAGTGCCAATGAACACCGCACCGGCAGCAGTTTCAGAAGTTGCAGAGGACTTACCATTTTAACTTTCATGGCATCCCGTTACATGGCGGGATGCTTTCATTTTTTTAAACAATCAAAATTTACAACTATGGCACACAATATTAATTTTAATGAGCAAACAGGTAAACACAGTTTCTTTTCAGTAAAAGAAAAAGCATGGCATGGTTTAGGGCAAATTGTGGAAGACTATCCCAACAGTAAGGAAGCATTGCAATTTGCAGGACTTGATTTTGAAGTTTGCAAAAGACCAAACCTTCATAGACTGGATAATGGCAATGAGGTTATTTCTACAAGTTCATTTTATACATACCGCCCTGATACCAACGCCATATTAGGCGACCGTTTAGGAAAGGATTATGAAGTGGTACAAAATGCCGATGCTTTCAGTTTCTTTGATGCTATTGTAGATGGTGATGGCATACAGTATGAAACCGCCGGAGCATTGGGAAAAGGCGAAAAGATTTTTATAACAGCCAAACTTCCCGGTTATATCAAAGTGGGCAATGATGATATGATTGAAAAGTATTTGTTCCTTACTACTTCGCATGATGGGTTTGGCAGCATTATGGCGGCTTTTACACCAATAAGAATTGTTTGCAACAACACACTCAATGCTGCTTTGAAAAACTGTAGTAATTCCATTAAAATCCGTCACACTGCCAATGCAAAAGAACGGCTGGAAGAAGCCCATAAAGTAATGGGAATATCCAACCAGCTATCTGTACAGTTAGAAGGAATTTTTAACCAATGGGCAAAGGTTCGCATTACAGATAAAGAAGTGCAGAAACTGATACAGCTTGCAATGGTTCCCAACAAAGAAGTATTGCAGAACATTGAGAAGGGTGAACTGGATGAATTAAGCACCTGCTTCAAAAATATGTGTGATGATGTTTACGAGTACAACATGAGCAGTCCATCGCAACAATATGAAACAACAAAGGGAACTGTGTTTGGCACATACAATTCCATTACCGGCTACTTTCAAAATGTAAGAAATTACAAAGACGAAGAAGCCAAAATGAAATCCATATTGTACGGCGGCACAGCACAGTTACGAACACAAAAAGCGTTTCAGCTTTGTGAGAGTTTTGTAAAGTGTGAGTTCGCAGGTAACTGGAGTTAATCATTTAAAAAGGGGCATTGCAAAATGCCCCTTAAAATTATAAAAAAGCTGCCCCGCAACATTGTGACAGAGTTAATAAAATGGCGGGGCAGCTTGGTTTTTTTGTTGAATTATACTAAAGTATATTTACAGGGCTTAATAGTTTATGCAAAAACTCTTTCAATACTTCAAAAAATTCAACTCCCTCTCAAAAGAAGCGGAAAATGCTATTACAGAAATAAGCAATATTATAACCATTAAAAAAAATAAAGACCTGCAACCCATTGGTCATACCTGCAAAACAATTTATTTCATCAATAAAGGAGTAGCAAGAATTTATTATTATAAAGATGGCATAGACATAACAGAGAGTTTCTCATTTGAAAATAACATCATTGCAAGAGTAGAAAGCCTGTTTACAGGCAAACCAAGTCGCAAAGCCATTCAGATATTAGAAGATGCAGAGGTAGTGGCTATCAATGCGAATCATCTATTCAAACTTTATGATACTTTCCCCGAGATTGAAAGGCTGTTTCGGAAGATATTTGAAGCCGCCTATGTAGAAACAGTAAACCGTATTGAAGGTATGCAGTTTCACTCAGCCGAAGAAAGATACAATGCCTTATTGAATGAAGCCCCTAACGTATTAATGAAAGTTCCGCTAAAGTATGTTGCCTCTTATTTAGGAATCACACAAGTAAGCCTCAGCCGTATCCGGGGGCATCGCTGATTATTTATCTTATGTTAAAAGAATAGCCATTTATTGCTTCCACCTTTGTGCAACAAAAAATCACAAATGGCAGAAGCAAAGACAATTGATACAAATACACTCTGTAATTGGTTAGAGACAGGCCAGCCGGTTTCTATTCTCGATATACGGCCATTAGCAGAACGGATTGAATGGCACATACCCGGCAGCATACATTTTAATGCTTATGATAAGCTGAAGAAAAATGACATCGAAGTATTTAATGGATTGCATCTTGACAAAGCCGTTCCAGTGGTTACATTTTGTGCAGGCGGCAGAATGAGTTTAGTTGCTGCTAAAATGCTTCAAGACCAGGGCTATAATGTATTCTCGTTAGAAGCAGGCATGAAAGGTTGGAGCCTTGCCTGGAATACTGCTGCTATCATCTTTGATAATTTTAAAATAATACAATTCAGAAGAACAGGTAAGGGTTGTTTGTCTTATCTGATAATCTCCCAAAATGAAGCAATGGTAATAGATGCTTCATTAGATACAGAAGCGTATGAAAAATATTTATTGTCAGAGAAAGCTGTATTAAAATATGTAGCAGAAACACATACTCATGCCGACCATCTTTCAAGGTCAAAACAATTAGCAGCTAAAAAAAATGCCCCACTTTTTCTTCCAATGCCTAATAAAGTGAGTTTCATTTTTGAGCCAATAACAGAGGCTGCTATTTTTCAGATTGGTAATATCTCAATCAAAGCCATACAAACACCCGGCCATACAATAGAAAGCACCAGCTTCCTGATTGATGATAAAGTATTGCTGTCGGGTGATACACTATTTATAAATGGCGTTGGCCGACCAGACCTGAAAGCAAGCAATGATGAAGCAATGCAGAAATCAAAAATGCTTTATAAATCGTTGAAAAAACTTCTGTCATTAGATGAAAACATCATTGTATTGCCAGCCCATACAAGTCAGCCGGTAGATTTTGATAACATACCTATTCAAACAACAATCGGAAACATCAGACAAAATGTTGCCATGCTACAATTAAACGAAGAAGAATTTATTAAAACAATTCAACAGCAGATTCCACCAACACCGGCCAACTACTTAGCAATAGTAGAAAAAAATATTCAAGGTGATTTCAGTGATATAAACCCGATTGATTTGGAAGCTGGTGCTAACAGGTGTGCAATTTCATAATGGAAAAGCAAAATAAAATACAATTAGGGCTAAAGGAAAACTGGAAGCAGTTTACTTTACTTGTTATTGTCAATGCGTTTGTAGGTGGCATGGTTGGTTTGGAACGAAGCATTCTGCCACAAATTGCCGAAAAGGAATTTGCCATTGCAGCAAAAACAGCTATTCTTTCATTTATCATTGTATTTGGTATTGTGAAAGCAATTACTAATTATTATACAGGTGCTTTAGCTAACAAGTTCGGCAGAAAAAAGCTTTTAGTGGCAGGTTGGATAATTGGCATCCCCATTCCATTCATGCTGATGTTTGCCCCCAACTGGAACTGGATAATTGCTGCCAATGTGCTTTTAGGACTCAATCAGGGTTTAACCTGGTCAAGTACTGTAGTAATGAAGATTGACCTTGTGGGCGAAAAGCAGAGAGGTTTTGCAATGGGATTAAATGAATTTGCCGGATACATTGCTGTTGCAATCGTAGCTTTTTTGACAGGCTGGATAGCCAACGAATACGGCATAAGACCTTACCCTTTTTACTTGGGCATTGGATTGGTTTTTTTGGGATTAGCTGGAAGTATCTTTTTTATAAAAGATACAAAGCATCATGTAGCAAAAGAAACAATCAGCAATACCATTCCACGGTTGAAGAATATATTTTGGGATGCAACATGGAAAGACAAAAACTTAGGTTCAGTAACACAGGCAGGTTTAATCAATAACCTGAATGATGGAATGGCATGGGGCATTTTTCCAATCCTGCTTGCAACTAAAGGTTTTACTATTGGTGAAATTGGAATTGTTACAGCAATATATCCAGCCGTTTGGGGCATCGGTCAATTGTTTACCGGAAGAATGGCTGATAAGTTTTGTAAAAAAGATATGCTCTACATAGGCATGTTTTTACAGGCCATTGCTTTGATTGTTTTGGTTTGGGCCAATACTATGTTACATTTTATTATTCTCTCTTCCATTTTAGGATGGGGTACAGCAATGGTATATCCAACATTCCTTGCAACAGTTGCAGAAAATACAAATCCGCAAGACAGGGCAAAAAGTATCGGCATCTTTCGTTTGTGGAGAGATTTAGGTTATGCTATTGGTGCAATACTTACAGGAATAATAGCAGACTTAATAAGCATTAATGCTTCAATCATTTTCATTGGTATGTTAACGCTGGCATCTGCTTTTATAATTCGTTACAGGATGAGATGCAGAACGGATGGTTCGTTGAAAATATGGAATTGGATAACAAATAAACATAAGCAACATACAGCAACAGGAAATACAAAAGTGTTTGGCAATACAAAACCTCCAATAGCAACAAAAGAAATTTCCTGACCAACTTATAATCTGCAGAAATACTTATTCAGATTTCATTGCGGCCTTAATATTGGCTGCAATTGTTTTAACAAATAGCCCTGACTTATTACTCCTTTCAATCTTATTTGAGAATTATTTTTCTTCATTAATTCTCCCACAAAGTTCCCCTTTTGTCTCCGTGGCGGCAATGAAATTCCGGCATAAAGAAAGCTGCTCCCACATTATCAGAGATACTATTTATTCCGTTGCTTCATTGCCTTAGTCGTCAAAAGGCGGGTGAAGTTCCATAATTAATTTTTAAATCTTTAAAATGAAATGTTATGGAACAGTTAGCAATGCAATTTCCGGAATGGACAAGAGTGGCAGAAGTAGAATTGATTTACAAAACAACAGTAAAGCCATCCCAACGGCCAAAGATTAATAGCGTTAAAGATTGCTATGAATTACTAAAGGAACTATGGGATGAAAACACTATTGAGATGCAGGAGCAATTTAAAGTGCTGCTGCTGAACAGGGGTAATAAAGTAATTGGTGTTTATGAAGCATCTTCAGGCGGTTTAACAGGTACTGTAGCCGACCCAAGATTGATACTGGCTGCTGCTATTAAATCTTTAGCCGTATCAATCATCCTTTCACACAATCATCCTTCAGGAAACTTAAAACCAAGCCGGGCAGATGAAGAATTAACACAAAAATTAAAAGTCGCCGCTTCTTACCATGATATTCGGGTGATTGACCACATCATTATCACCAGTGAAGGGTATTATAGCTTTGCTGATGAGGGGTTATTATAGCCCCTTTTTTTATTTACCACTTACATGCTAAATTTATGAATCTTGATAATAAATTTTAGCTCATGAAAATAACGTCCGGCGTATTAAAACAGTTAATACAATCAAAAGAAAGAGAACGAACTGATATTGAATTAAAATCTTTTGATAAAATCACTCAAATGAATGACAAAAACCGAAAGGATATTGCCTGTGAAATTGTGGCATTTGCTAACCGAAACGGTGGCAAGCTGATTTTTGGAGTAAGTGATGGCGGTCATTTTGAGTTTGAAAAGGATATTGATGTGGACAAATTGAAAGGAAAAATACATAGCATTTGCTTCGATAATATCAGTCCCGTTATTGAAATAACCACTGAATACATTGAGGAAACGGAAGCGAAGTTTTTTGTTGTTTATGTACCTAAACGAAAAAGTATTCCTCATGCTTATATAGAAAAAAGAAGTAACCATGAAATAAACAATCGTATTTACTACATACGGACCAGTCATGGCAAACGATTAGTAACAGATGGCCAGCTACAATGGCTTTTTCAAAATACAGGGGAACCTAATTATGCTTTTGACTTTAGAATAGGTTTTGAGTTGAGTAAACAGCTTGATATGATTGGAGGCATTACACCCTGGGGAAACTATGAGCTAACCTATTTCAGAACCCTGTTAAATGCCGATGATGCTGAAATGATTTTAAAGGATTCAAAGCATTTTACTGCACTCATAAATGGGCTGCTCCCATACATGATACTGAAGTCGCTGCATGTATACTTTAAAGACTCCTGGTACATCGGAATTAACAAAGGCTTTGACCGCCTTTCATCTGGTAAAATGATTACAGATTTACCTGTATTATCAACGCCAATCTATATACATGAAATACCGGTTGTGGGGGAGTCATTTGTTCATCAGTTATCCTGGGATTTTAATCAAATCCTGAAAGAGCTTTTGCCACACCAAATTCAACTGCCGCTCAATACAACAATTGAAATTCTCTATTCAAAAGAAAATACATCTTCAAGGGTTGTTTTACAAAACCCTGCTTTTAAAATTGAATTAATTACGGGTATGCTTTCAGGCGGTGCAGGGCTTCATCAAAAGGGCTTATTGCATGATGTGTTGTTTGAAAGATATTCGTTACAGGACCAGCAAAGAAGTTTGAGTCAATTTCTTCATTATGATGCGGCTGGTCACCTGATTGCGGATTTCAATTATCCGGAATACGATATGGATGAATTTGACATGTATTTACACTATTATAATTCACTAAAAGAATTGCTGGAATACAACTGGGATTTTGATGCAAAACGCAAAGAATTTGCAACAAAAGAAATTCTGATAATTGATGACAAACTCAACGAATTACTCGAAATTCTGAAAAGCAATACTGCTCATCCAAAAAAATAGGGTTTTTATACTGATAGTAAGCAGCCATATATGTTTTTGCCTGACTAAATATTAGCCATGCAAACTGCAATACTGGTACAGATTTTATACCTGTTTTACTATGAATTTGCAATGGCATAAAATATTCTTAACGGATAGATTTTATAACGGCTTAATGTGCCCGGTCTTGCACATGGCAAGATGTACAAACGTTATACGTTTGGGTCATCTTGCCCTTCACTCCGAAGTCGTTTCGGGGCATTGAAACAGAAAATGTAAAACCATGAAGAAATTAGAAAGTGAAGTGAGGAATAAAATGGTAGTTGTCAGGATGAATGAAACTGAAATAAATCAGCTTGCAAAACTCCAAAACAAAACCACCGAAAAAGACACCAGTGCATACCTGCGGAAAGTGGCATTGCAAAAACCTGTAACCGTAAAGTACAGAAACGAAAGCGCCGATGATTTTTTATTGGATATGCTGAATCTGAAAAAAGAACTCAATGCTATTGGTAACAATTTTAACCAGGCAGTACACAAACTGCATATCCTGGATAAGATACCCGAATTCAGGGTTTGGGTGCAGCAGTACGACAGCTTGCAAAAAGCATTAATCAGCAAAGTAGATGAAATCAAATTACGGATGAATCAACTCTATGATCAATGGTTGCAAAAATAACCATACCAAAAAGTATTGAAGCGGCGCTGAACTATAACGAAAAGAAAGTGCTGAAAGGAATTGCTCATTGTCTTCATGCAGCCAATTATTTAAAAGATGCAAAAGACATGAACTTTTATCAGAAGCTGGCAGGTTTTGAAAGGCTGAACAGTTTGAATGAAAGAGCCACTACTAAAACCTTGCATGTATCGCTCAATTTTGACCCATCAGAAAAACTTGCTGAAAATAAGTTGTTGCAAATTGCATCTGACTACATGAATAAAATTGGTTTTGGAGAGCAGCCTTATCTCATTTACAAACACGAAGATGCAGGTCATCCGCATATTCACATTGTGAGCACTACGATCAAGTCTGACGGCAGCAGGATTAATACACATAATATCGGTAGAAATCAGTCGGAAAAAGCAAGAAAGGAAATTGAAAAACAGTACAGCTTAGTGAGAGCAGAAAAGCAACAGCGATTAAGAAACCCAGGCATCAAACCTGTGGACATTGAAAAAATAGTTTATGGTAAAACTGAAACAAAAAGAAGTATATCCAACGTGGTGGGTGCGGTATTCAGCAGTTATAAACTTTGTTCCTTACCTGAATTTAATGCAGCCCTCAAACAATTTCATGTTGTTGCAGACAGAGGAAAAGAGGAAGGTAGGATTTACAAAAATCGTGGGTTAGTTTACCGGGTGCTTGATGCAGAAGGAAATAAAGTAGGTGTTCCCATTAAAGCAAGTTCAATTTCTTGCAAACCGATATTAGACAACCTGGAAAAGAAGTTTACAGCAAATCAAACGGCCAAAGAAAGTCTGAAGCCTTTTGTAAAAGTAAAACTAGATGAATGCCTTGCTCAATCTCCTGTCTCAATTAAAGAACTAATGAACTATCTGAAGCTAAAGAATATCTACACGGTTCTGCGCCAGAATGCAGAAGGCAGATTGTATGGAATTACGTTTGTTGACAACCAGAACAAATGTGTATTTAACGGAAGTGATTTAGGCAAGGGTTACAGTGTGGCGGCTATACAAAGCAAACTCTCCAATCATCCTATTGAAAATGCAATCAGGCAGGATGAAAAGGAAAGTAGTCATTCTTCCGGTTCTGCCGGTAAGGAAATGGCGATTTCGAAAGACAAAGAAAAGACTGTTATTGTTTCAGCATCTAAGGAAAACCTGCTCGATGTGTTGCTTACTGCAAAAGAACAATTCGGAAATACACCTTACTCACTACTGAAAAAGAAACGAAAGAAAAAGCGGAAGAATCTAAATTCATAATTCAACAAATATTTTATGTCAGTTACAGGAGAGAATGAACAGGGGCTGCGGAAAATAATTGACCTCACACGATTTGCAAGCATCTTTATTTTGCTGCTGCATTTTTATTATTTCTGTTACCGGGCTTTTGAGTATTGGGAAATCACCAGTACCATTACAGACAGGCTGATGAAAAATATCAGCCAAACTGGATTATTCTATGGAGTATTTACTTCAAAACTGATTGCTGTTGGTTTGCTGATCATTTCCCTGCTTGGAGCGCAGGGCAAAAAGGATGAGAAGATAAACAAGCGAAGTATTGCTGTTTACCTGCTGATGGGGTTGCTGTTATTCTTTGGCAGCAGTTGGTTTTTTAAATTGAATGAAACTATTGAAATTGTCGCTGTAGTTTATATGGCCGTTACAGGTATAGGCTTCTTGTTGATATTGGCTGGCGGAAATTTGTTAAGCCGTTTAATCAAACTAAATCTTTCTGATGATGTATTCAACTCATTGAATGAAACCTTTCCGCAGGAAGAAAGATTACTCACCAACGAATACTCCATCAACCTTCCGGCCAAATATAATTTGAAGCGACAGATAAGAAAGAGTTGGATAAACATCATCAATCCATTTCGTGGGTTACTGGTTATCGGCAGCCCGGGTGCAGGTAAAAGCTGGTTTGTTATCCAGCATGTCATCAAGCAACATATTGAAAAAGGCTTTGCCATGTTTGTGTATGATTTTAAGTATGATGATCTAAGCAGGATTGTTTACAACTGGCTGCAACAAAATAAACACCAGTATTCTGTAAAGCCATCTTTCTATGTTATCAACTTTGATAACCTTTCTGTATCGCACCGCTGCAATCCATTAGATCCATCTACGATGAATGATATAACTGACGCTACAGAAAGTGCAAGAACAATTTTGTTAGGATTAAACAGGGAATGGATCAATAAGCAAGGGGACTTCTTTGTAGAATCACCCATCAACTTTGTTACTGCTATCATTTGGTTTTTAAGAAAATACAATGACGGAAAATATTGTACACTGCCGCATGTTATAGAACTGATGCAGGCAGAATATGATGAACTGTTTCCGGTACTCAATACACAACCAGAGATTGAAGTGTTGGTAAATCCGTTCATCACAGCCTATCAGAACGATGCGATGGAGCAATTGGAAGGACAAGTTGCTTCTGCAAAAATCGGTATGGCCCGTTTGGCTTCTCCGCAGTTGTATTGGGTTTTATCTGGGAATGATTTTACATTAGACATCAACAATCCTAAACACCCCAAAATTGTTTGCGTTGGCAACAACCCGGAAAAGCAGCAGATCTACGGAGCCGTGTTATCGCTATACATTTCAAGATTGGTTCGACAGGTTAACAAGAAAGGAATGCATAAATGCAGTTTGGTGTTTGATGAATTCCCAACCATTTATTTCAACAACATTGATAGTCTCATTGCTACTGCCCGGAGTAACAAAGTAGCCACTACTTTAGCAATGCAGGATTTCAGCCAGTTGAAAAAGGATTATGGAAGAGAACAGGCAGATGTGATTGTAAACATTACCGGTAATATAATCAGCGGCCAGGTAATGGGCGAGACTTCCAAACTATTATCAGAACGTTTCGGAAAAATAATGCAGGACCGGCAGAGTGTTTCCATCAATCGCATGGATACTTCCATCAGCCACAGCAAACAATTAGATGCTGCTATACCAGCCAGTAAAATTGCCGCTCTTTCTTCCGGTGAGTTTGTGGGTATGGTAGCCGACGACCCATTAGAAAAAATAAAACTCAAAATGTTTCATTCCGAAATCATCAACGACCATGATAAATTAAATAAGGAAGTGAGTAACTACCGGGATATTCCTGCGGTTTCCAGTGTTACCCAACACCAGGTGCTGGATAATTACTATCAGGTGAAGATGGATATTAAGAGGTTGATTGGGGAAGAAGTGGGGCGGTTGAAGGCGGAAAAAATAGCTGAGTAGTCAAAAAACATGCGGGAACCACATGATGATATCACAGCATGTAATATGTGATTTATTGGATTAACAATTGTAGTTTAAATTTGCAATTGGCCTGCAACACCCACAAAAAACTCTTGTTGTTCAATGAATACAATAGAAATTAATGATACTTTTAAACTTGCTTCTGAATTTATTAATACTACAGATAAATCTGTTTTTCTTACAGGGAAAGCCGGAACCGGTAAAACAACTTTTCTGAATACACTTTGGCAAAACATTGCTAAGAAATGTATAATTGTTGCACCTACCGGTATTGCGGCAGTCAATGCAAATGGAGTTACTATTCATTCTTTTTTTAACTTACCTTATGGACCTTTTCTTCCAGGAAAAAGTCAGCCAGGAGCTTCAATAGATAGTAATAAAAAGGCACTAATTAAGGAGCTTGAACTACTGATTATTGATGAAGTATCAATGTTGAGAGCTGATACATTAGATGCTATTGACTATGTGCTTAGGAGAACGAGAAAAAAGGAAGATGTGCCATTTGGAGGGGTTCAGGTTTTATTTGTAGGAGACCTCTGTCAACTTTCACCAATCATTGCAGATGAAGAATGGATGCAGATAAAATCTTATTACAATGGAATTAATTTCTTAAACGCACTATCTGTAAAAAAAGCACCACCGCTATTTCTCGAACTTACGCAAGTATATCGGCAATCAGATGATAGCTTCATTGAATTGCTGAATCTCATGCGAACAGGTAATTGTTCTCAAAGAGAAGTTGAGTTAATCAACACTTATTACAAACCTGATGCTGTAAATCATAAAAGTGCTGTTATCCTTACGACTCACAATGCTAAAGTTGATTCAATAAATGAAAAAGAGCTTAAAACGCTTACCACCCAAGAGCACTCATTGTGGGCAGAGGTTGATGGCGACTTTGATGAAATGTCTTTCCCCACTGAGAATTGTTTAACATTAAAAATTGACGCAAGAATAATGTTATTGCGTAATGACAAGGGAAAAGATAAAAAATATTATAACGGAAAGACAGGGTTGATAAAAATTATAGAACCTGAAAGATTATCTATCCTTCTTGACGATGGTAAATTGATACAAATTGAAAAGGAAGTTTGGTCAAAAATAAAATATGTGTTTAATGAATCAAGAAATACTGTAAGCTCTGAAGTAATAGGTACATTCAAGCAGTTTCCCGTTAAGTTAGCCTGGGCTATTACAATTCATAAAAGCCAGGGACTAACTTTTGAAAATGCAGTTTTAGATTTAGAAAATGTCTTTGTTCCCGGACAGGCTTATGTTGCGTTAAGCCGATTAAAATCTTTACAGGGTTTGTCTTTAAGTTCTCAGGTTAATCTTCAAATTATTAATAATTCAGCTTTTGCTGCCGGTGCTTTACCAGATTCACTACCCGGAGATAAACTAAACGAAATTCTTTCGGGTGAGCAGGCATTGTTTGCAGAACGAAAACTCAGAGATTATTTTATTTGGGAAGAGTTATCTACTTTTATTTCTCAAAATGATAATTTTCTAAACAACTATGCTGCAATGACAGAAGTAGTTGTAAGAGTTAAAAACTGTATTACTACTTCACTTAAATTTACAGACGAGGTAAGCGGTATCTGCAAACTAAAACAAGGGGATAAATATCAACTGCTCGAATCAAGAATTACTGCGGCGGCGTCTTATTATCTGACAGAAATTGATAACAGGATTATGCCGACAGTAAAACAGGAGTATTCCAAAACCAAAGGCAGTATAAATTTTAAGTTGCAATTCAGGTTTATTACTGAGTTAAAAAAGCTGCTTGAGCAAAAGCGAATTAATTTTATTAGCGCAGAAAAATTTGTCAGAGATTTTATTCAAACGTAACTGGCCCCGGTGAGCTATAATGTTTAACTCTTTCACAACCAATTAAATATCAATTATTTAAGGTGAAGAACTTAAAAACGGAGGAAAATTTCTAAAAATACCGCTTGCAATATCAAGCAACACTCTGTATATTTGCTTGCAATACTTAGCAAACCGATAAATTTAGACTTATGCAAAATTATGGCGAATACTTCAGGGCTTTGAGAGAAGCAAAAAATATGACCCTTCGGGAAGTAGAGAAACAGGCTGATGTTTCAAATGCTTATTTAAGTCAGCTTGAATCAGGAAAAGTAAAACAACCTTCTCCGTTAACGCTTCACAAACTTTCTGAAATATATGGTGTAAGTTATGATTTGCTTATGGAGAAAGTAGGCTATCCTGTTCCCGAACGTAAAGAAAAAATGAAAAGTGAATCCGGTAAAACATCCATTGCCTACAGGGTTGGTGATATTTCAGATGATGAAGAATTGGAATTACTTAATTATTTAAAGTTTATCAGAAATCGGAAAAAATGATTTCAGTTACAGGATATAAGCAGTTTGTTCAGTGTGAACGGTTATGGTTCTACATGAATATTGTAGCGGATAGCCGGGTAAAGAATGATTTGTTTCGGCGGGAAGTAACACTTCTTTCAAAGTTGCAGACAGTTCAAGCCTGGAGAGGTACAATAGTAGATAATATTCTAAGCAAATACCTGGTACTGGCAATCAATAATAAATACCCGATAAAGAAAGATTACTTTATTGAGCAGGCTCTTGCAATGTTTGATGTACAATTAGAGTATGCTGTTTCCCAAAAATATCGTGAGGCTGATGCTCTATTGACAAATAATCCTGCATTTAACGCCTTTATCGAATGTGAACTTGGCAACGGTATTTCTGATGAGGAAATCAATCAGGCTAAAGATGATATCATTACTGCTCTTACAAACATTCTTGATGACAAAAATTTTATTGATTACCTGAAAACTGCCAAATATGTAATTAGTCAAAGGCCATTGATTTACAATTTTGACCGGTTTAGTGTAAAGGCAATTCCTGACTTTATTGCTTTTTTCGATGATAGTCCGCCGCATATTTTTGACTGGAA
>DASSYR010000020.1:0-4212 GCA_035703165.1 Chitinophagaceae bacterium | reverse complement strand
TAATTATTTATCTATTATTTTCTAACAAGCAGCCTTATTTGCACCGCTTCTCATAAATACATACCATAAACAAAAAATTATCTTCCCTCAGGTATAACTCTTTCGCTTATCAAAGCTTTTACAAAAATGACACTACTTATAGCAAGAAAAAAATTATGAATTCTCCACAAAAACCCAACCCCTTCATCTGACGAAATTTTGTATAGGTATTGATAACTTATCAGCATAAAAAAGCTACTTCCAAAATACAAAAGCAATGCTGCCACAAGCCAAAATAACTTTAACTGTAAAATGTTTTTTACCGGCATTTCATGCATTACCATTTGCAAGCTCATAATAGCATAGCCAACTATCAATAAGGCATTTAGCGCAGAGGAGTAGCCACTAAAAACGGGGGGAGTATATAAAAAGAAAATTTCTATTCCCTGAAAAAATAAAAAAACCAGGCTACCGATGACAACTAATTTTTTTTGATAAGGAAAATGTAAAATGCGGTAAAAATATCCCGCAAAAATGATCTGGGTAACTAAGGAGTTAAGATAATAAACCCAATGATTACTAATTAAATTGTAAGCAAAATACAGTGCAAGTGTATTAAGCACAATTTGTATCAATAAAAAACAAAGCATTATCTTATCCGCAAAACATGGTTTTATTTTTTTATAGAAAAAGAAAAGTACCGCCACGATAAAGCTAACTAAAGGGCCATATATATCTGCGTTTCTTAAAAAATTTCCTACAATTGATAAATAGCTGTTCATTGTTATTTATATATAGATACGGATTGCAGAAAATGCTAAACCAAAACGGTAATATAATTATTTAACCAACTACATGAATTATTGCAAAAGAAAAATAGCCCGGTCTTTCTCATAAAAGATAATGAGATAATCCTTCTTTTTAAGAATACAATCAAACTCAAGAGCAAAAAACAGAAAAACAATGTTGGTTTCATAAAAGGTTGTTTATCTAATTTTTGTCAACTAAAATAATAGCCATTCTCACGATAATTTTACTAAGTACTTACACTTAACTTTTTAGCTTACTAAGAAAAAATGTCATTTATTTGTTATTACAAAGAGAAGTAAAAAATCATCCTTTACTCCCCGTTTTTTCACCCTCCCAAATTGGGTTATTTCACCCTTGTTAATCCTATATTGGTAATTTACCTTGTGCCTATAAATTAAGCCTTACATAAGTATGCAAACAGAAAGTTTATATGACGTTCAGGAGGTTTTAACAGAAATAAAAGCCGGCCCCGAGAACAAAAAGCCGCTTTTAACAAAAAGAGAAACAGAAGTTCTAAAGCTGTTAAAAAAGGGGAAATATTATAAAGAGATAGGAGTGGAATTAAATATTTCGATAGATACAGTTAAAACACACATTAAAAATATTTATACCAAGTTGGGAGCCCGAAATAAAACAGAGGCTCTAAATAAATTAAGTTATTACCAAAGTGGTTTCTTCCATTAACCATAAACCCCTTATCATCATTAACCATTTTAACCCAGAACCAGTTATCAAAGTAAACACCAAAATGGCTGCCTTAAATAGCGGCCATTTTACTTTTTAAACCGGCGTCTTTTCTTTTGCGCCCTATCCCAAACCCAGTTACAGTCTGTTAAAAGCCCAAATTCCACCACATCTGTTCAAAAACAGCCTTATTCGGCTGCTATCATGCTTATTTCTACATTTACATTCCTGGGTAACCCCTTAACAGCCACCGTTTCTCTGGCCGGAAAGGAATTACTGAAGTATTTGCCATATACTTCATTTACCTGGGCAAATAAAGACATATCGCTTAAAAAGATAGTTGTTTTTACCACATTATTAAAAGTCATTCCTCCCTCACTTAATATTGCTTTAAGGTTGTGCATTACCTGGTGCGTTTCTTCGGTAATATTGCTCACAACTAAATTATCGGTACCGGGTTTAAATGCAATTTGCCCACTTATAAATAACAAATTGCCTGATTTTACCGCCTGGCTATACGGCCCTATGGGAGCGGGGGCATTACTTGTATTAACGATCAATTTGCTCATATAAGAAAATTACGGTTAATTAAAATTGCAAAACTTTCCTTCAATTAACAAACCTATTTTTGCGGTTTAACTATTGTAAATGAAAATTATAGTACTGGGTACAGAGGAGCAATTCCGGGAGTTCAGG
Organism: Chitinophagaceae bacterium; assembly: GCA_035703165.1. GTDB lineage: Bacteria > Bacteroidota > Bacteroidia > Chitinophagales > Chitinophagaceae > AWTP1-9. The sequence continues at coordinate 2,043 of DASSYR010000020.1, read as the reverse complement.
CAAAAAACTCTACCTGAGGCATCAGAAACTTTTTTTCTGCCAAATTTCAAGGAATTAAAATCGGCTCCCCAGGCATCGGTTATTTTTGATTTGAGTTTTGAACCAACTACAGAAAGAATTGAAACGCTCACTGGCCTAAATAAACCGGTATTTATCAATAGTTTAGTAAATACTTTAAAAGAACTTTATTTACCACAGCACATTATTCGCATTAACGCATGGCCTGGTTTTTTAAGTAGGTTTGTTGTGGAAGCGGCTACGGGGTACCAACAACAAAATACCATGGCGCAAGCTACTTTTCAATTGTTGCAATGGCCATATCAAATAGTACCCGATACTCCCGGCATGGTTAGCGCCAGAATTATTGCCATGATTATCAATGAGGCATATTTTTCTTTAGGTGAGGGAGTAAGTTCTAAACAGGAAATTGATACAGCCATGAAGCTGGGCACCAGCTATCCGCTCGGCCCTTTTGAATGGAGTGAAAAAATAGGTATAAAAAACATTTACAAATTATTGGTCAAGTTAAATAGTACGAGCAATCGCTATACTGTCGCTCCGATGCTTGAAAAGGAAGCATCTGCTTTTTGATAAATATTTTATGTCACACATTTTGCATATAGATACATCTGTTACAAGTGCTTCGGTTTGTTTATCGGATAACGAAAACGTTGTCCAGTTCCTTGCTGGCAAGGAGCAAAAAAACCATGCCGCCTTTTTACAACATGCTATAACTGAAATCTTAAATAAGGAAAATGTAACTCCAAAAAGTTTAGCGGCTGTCTCGGTTACTAACGGTCCCGGATCTTATACCGGCTTGCGTATAGGTATGGCTACAGCAAAAGGGCTGTGCTATGCTCTTAACATTCCTTTAATTACAATTAGCACATTTGAGGTAATGACTGTTGCTGCCATTAATATCATCCAGGCTAACGGTCTTTTTACAAGTGAAAACGATTTACTATGCCCGATGATAGATGCCAGGAGGATGGAGGTATTTACAGCACTGCTAAATAAAAAGCTTGATTATATTGATAAACCATCCTCTATAATTCTTTCGAATAACACTTTTATAAGACAATTAAATAACTGTAAAATATTTTTTTATGGCAACGGCTGTAGTAAGTTTAAAATGATTTGTCATCATCCGAATGCGCATTTTATAGAATCTGATTTCGATGCATCACACATGGTAAGCCTTTCCAATCAATGCTTTATGAAGAAAAACTTTGCTAACCTTGCTTATGTTGAACCGTTTTACGGAAAAGAATTTTACTCGGTCGTTAGTTAGCTATTGATCAGAACAATTTGACAAAGAGCTTTTGTCCTTACCTTAATCATGCTCATTAAATACTTATGATTGTATCTTTACATACGTAACAAAAATACCAATCAATTAGTGTTTCATTTAAAAGATACTGGTTATCCTATGGCAGAATTAGCACATATTCACCCTTTAACAGTAATAACTGGGAATGGTAAAAGCAAAGAAACGAAAATAGATTACCAAGCCATCAAGAAGGCAACTGCTATATTGAGAGCTATCAATCACAAGCTCCGTCAGCACATCCTTCAGGCACTTGAGGAAAAGAAAAGAATGACCGTAACGGAAATCTATGTTCATTTAAGACTTGAGCAATCTGTTGCATCGCAACATCTGGCCATCATGCGTAAGGCCGGCATTGTTAAAACTATCAGAGAAGGAAAGTTTATCTGGTACTCTGTTAATAATGAGCGTTTGCAGGAAATTTCTTTTTTTGTAGAAAACCTGTTGGGCTAACTCCCTGATTACAATAAGTGTATTTCTATTGGTTTTCTTGTCAAAAAAAGAACGGGTTTTGACCTTTTTATTCTTGCTTGTAGTATTTGGCTTAATGCAGTTTTAAGCCAAAGGTTAGTGTGTTTTTCATAAGAAGAACTAAAGAGTTTGCTAAAAAGCTTCGGTTTAGAACGCTTTGTTAGTAACAATGCGTTCTCTTTACTACATGTTTTAAAATAAAGCTTGTGAGTATCAAAGTATTTTTATCAGTACTCTCAGTTGGG
>DASSYR010000005.1:0-3396 GCA_035703165.1 Chitinophagaceae bacterium | reverse complement strand
AAGATTACCGGATTTGGAATATTTTGTTGATAGCCCGTTAAGTGTAAAGGCGACACAAATTGTAAAAAGTTATCCTTCTTATTTTAATAAAACGATTCAAAAAATTTTACAAACAGATAATGACCCGTTTGGTTTTAAAGGACTAAAGTTTATTAAAACAGTTGATGAAAGTAAATTACTTAATTTTCGCAATGAGCCTTGTGTTATTATTTCAGCCAGCGGCATGGCAGATGCCGGAAGGGTAAAACATCACATAAGTAATAATATTGAAAATAGCCGGAATACTATTTTGTTTACCGGTTATTGTGAGCCAAATTCTTTAGGCGGAAGGTTATTGGCAGGAATAAAAGAGACACATATTTTTGGTGTATTGCATGAGGTGCATGCAGAGATTGGTTCCATCCGTAGTATGAGTGCTCATGGTGATTATGATGATTTGTGTCAGTTTTTGGCATGCCAGGATCCTAAACGGGTAAAGCGTTTATTCTTAGTTCATGGTGAGTACGATGTTCAAATAGATTTTAAAGAAAGATTAATACACAAAGGATTTGCAGATGTAGATATTCCGGAAATCCATTATGAAATTGGATTGGGTTAACCTGGTTTTAGAGCTATAAGTTAGCTGGCAATCTATTTTTTTGTGAAGTTGATATAGTGACCTTCTACTGATACATACAAAACCTGTCAATCATACCAATTAATACCTTTCCGGGCTAAATGCTTTTATATCAATTATTGTTTTTTCTTTTTGAATAATTTCTTGAATTAATTTGCCTGTTCCGGCAGCAGCAGAAACACCAAGCATAGCATGACCTCCTGCTATAGTTACATTGCTATATTTTGTATGTCTCCCTATATAGGGCATACCATCTGGTGAAACGGGGCGATAACCAAACCATGTATTTTCAGTTGTTGGAGGTTTTATGGGTAAGGAGGGATAGTATTTTTTAAATGCATGGTAAATGGCTTCTACTCTTTTGGGTAAAATATTTTTACTATGTCCGCTTAGTTCCATAGTGCCTCCAATACGTAACCAATGGTGTATGGGGGCTGTGGCGGTTCTGTCATCTACCAATATGGAAGGATAACGAAGGTTTTTCTCCAGGTTATCGTTAATAAAACTATATCCTTTTCCGGGTTGGAGTATAATTTTTATGCCCAATAATTTTGCAACTTCTGGTAACCAGGAACCGGTAGCTATAACCAGTTCATCAAAATTTACTTTTCCGTTAGTGGTTATAGCAGAAGAAACAATGCTGTTGTTTTTTTCAAAAAATTTTATTTCTGTATTTAATAAAAACTTTACTCCCTTTTGAGAAAGATTGGCATGCAAATCATGCATAAATTTTGTCGGGTTAATATGACAATCGTCTAAGTATAAAATGCCACCCGCAACATTTACTTCTACATCAGGCTCATATTCCTGTACCTGTTTGGAAGAACATATTTCAGTTTTTAATCCAAACATTTGTGCCTTTTCAGCAAGTTGTTTTTCATGTTCACCCGTAGCTTGGCTTTTATATAACATCCAGCAGCCTCGTTCAATCATTTCAAATGAATCATGATATTCATTTTTTATATCCTTCATTAACTCACGGCTTAGTTGCAATAAATTGTTAAGATGTGTAGCATTTTTCTCAACAGTTTTTGCATTGGAGCTTCTCCAAAAAATAAGTCCCCATTGGAGTAAATCCAGATTTAGCCTCGGTTTTATGTAAAAAGGGGAGGATGAACTTAACATCCAACGTAATCCTTTCGCAATGATTCCCGGGCTGGCGAGCGGAATGAAGTGAGATGGAGAAATATATCCCATGTTACCAAAAGAACAACCATCTGTAATAGAAGTTTTGTCTATAACAGTTACTTCGTGACCTTTTTTTTGTAAATAGTAGGCAGAACACAATCCTATAACACCTCCTCCTACAATCGTTACCCGCGCCATATTAAAAATTATTTAGTAAAAAATTTATAAATCGTTTTTTGATGATATGTTTCTCCTGTATTTAAAGTAGTGGAAGGAAATTGAGGATTATTAGGAGAATCCGGATAGTGTTGTGCTTCCAGGCAAAATGTTGTTCGGTATTCATCTTTTATTCCGCTTTTAAAAGTGTTTTCTCCTTTCATAAAATTTCCGCCATAAAATTGTAAACCGGGTTCTGTTGTTAATACGTGCATAATTATTCCTGATTTATCTCCCTGAACAATGGCCGCTAATTCGGGCTCTGCGGTAATTCCTTTGGTTAAAACAAAATTATGATCATAACCTTTCCCGAATTTTAATTGCTCATTATTATCATTTACTCTAAGTCCAATAGCTGTTGCCTGGCGAAAGTCAAAAGGAGTGCCTGTAACTGGCTCTATAGTGCCATTAGCTACTACCTCGGAGTCAACAGGTGTGTATTTGTCAGCCATAATAGTAAGCAGATGATTGTTAATGGTACCGCTTCCTTCACCATTTAAATTAAAAAAAGGATGAGCAGTAAGGTTAACAACTGTTTTTTTATCGGTAGTGGCGGAGTATTCGATTTTCAATTCTTTTTCAGTTGTTAAAGTGTACACAACGGTAACGTCAAGATTACCTGGAAATCCTTCTTCTCCATCTTTCGATAAATAGTGTAAGCGAAGAACAGAGTCGCTTATTTGTTGTGCATCCCATACCACATACTGAAACCCCTTTTTCCCACCGTGAAGTTGATTAGGGCCATTATTAACGGATAATGTATAAGCGATATTATCCAGCGAAAATTTGGCCTGTTTAATACGATTGCCATATCGCCCGATTAACGCTCCGTAATAAGGTTCTTTTGAATGAATATAATCATCTAATGATTTAAAACCGGCTACTACATCTGTAATTTTTCCTTTACTATCAGGCAACCATAATCCTGCGATACGTCCCCCATAATTCGTAATGGCAATTTGAACATTGCTGTTTTTCAGAAAGAACAGCTCAACAGGTTTGTTATCTATAGTTTGTACAAATTTTTTTTTGTCTGGAAGTGTAATCATGTTTTTGTTTGAATCTTTGTTAGGGGCTTGTTTACAGCAAACAATGAGTAACAGACATGTATAAAAAAATATTTTCATGCTATTTGTTTAATTAGATTACGGATTATTATTGCCTCCATCACCGGCAATAGGGTTATAATTTACTTTTATATTTTTTATTTTGGTTGGTAGCCAAACCTGCATTTGGGTTTTTCCCCTGTTAGCCCAGGTATAATAAGGAATTGCCGTAATTTTTTTCTTTATTAATTGAACGGATTGATTTTCTGTATTTACTTCAACCACGTTGGCATCAGTTTCTATTGCAATTACATTTTCTGTAAGTATTTTAAAGGGTTTTGTTTGAAAATTATTTTTTTCCGGGATAAAAAAGTTCCAGGCATTGTTGTA
>DASSYR010000111.1:0-43743 GCA_035703165.1 Chitinophagaceae bacterium | reverse complement strand
CAACTATCAGCGAAATCGTAGAAATGACACCCCATTCTATTCATGCGGTTACATTTGAAGGGTTTTTGTTGAAAATTTTGCTCTTTATTATGGCTTATCAAATAAAAACAATTGTTTAAATCAGGAAACTTGAATTAATTACATTGGCATCCATATCTTGGTTTTTATTTGAGAAGCCAATTTTAAGACTTAAGAATAAGTTTCAGATTGCATAAAATGAATTTAAAGCTTTGATATAAAACTTTTGATCATTAAAGAAGGGATTGAAAGTTTTTTTGGCAGGTACACCGTTGGCAGTAATAGAAACAAGGTTCCTGTTCATTCTGAAACAAGTAAATTATAATGGGAATTTTTACAAAACCTGATTATTAAAAACAATTATCATAACTCTTTGGAAATTTGGTTGCTTTGGGAACCCCTAATGTTGCCGTTACTCGGAGTGGTTGTAAAGAACGGTTACATCTATGTAATAATTGATAAGGTTTAACACACTGAATGGGACGGGGATAGATTGGGAAAGGTACGACAATCTGGATTAGGGAAAGAGATAGAATTTTATAAAGAATATTGCTGTATTGTTTTATCAGAGGGATTAAAAAATAAACAAAAATTTGATTTTGCTTACATTGATTAAACAAAACAACTTAACTGGTTGTTAGTCTTCTTTTCTTACAATGATAAACCTTTTATTTTCCGCGGTATAATTGTTCTTAATGATGTTGCATTTTCATGTATCAAAAAAACCATTGCATAATATTTTTCAATTTCTTGGTTATGAAGTAGATGCTGCCTATCCACTATTTATTGAGCAACCTAGGCCTAATAAATAGAGCTATTAAGCCGATTTTTCCATTTTTAATAGCTATCTTAGAGAGGAATACTTGCTAATAGATTCTGATTTAGCAATAAATACTCTTTGTGTTGCGTTAAGATATTAGCGGAAACTTCCCACAAATAGGAATGGTAGAAATTATTTTAAAAGAACTTATGCAATTTTTACGTATTCAAGTATGTTTTTATGTATTTTTTTTACTAGCCTGCAACCCTGAAAAAAGCAGGGAGTTAGGTGGAGAGCAGATAGTTTATGATGTTTTTCCGGTACTGGGACAATCAAATGCTTATAACGGATTTCAGCTTGATGCCGAACTTGATAAACCAAATGAATTAATTTTTCAATTGGGGCGATTTGGAGTAAATGATCTTAAAATTATATTGGCTAAAGAACCACTAGAACATCATATACCTGCAGTAGATTGTAATGGATTTGCTATGACTTTTGCCAAATTGTACCTTCAATATTTCTGGCAGCTAAATCATAGGGTATTGCTTATCCCTTGTGCTGAGAATGCCAGTTCCTTTAGGCTTAACCATTGGAATAAAGGGGATACACTTTATAATGATGCCGTTAATAGATTAAAGTATGTATTAGACAAATATCCCGGCAGCAAGGTCAAAGCTTTTTTATGGCATCAGGGCGAAAGCGATGTTTATTGGGGAAGGAATTATGCTGGTATGCTAGATCGTATGATTATGAATATGCGTCGTGATATCGGAGTGCAGAACGGAGATTCAATACCGTTTATAGTGGGGGGGTTTGTACCCTTTTGGGCAGATCAACGACGAGATCGTCGAATTCTCGATTCTGTAATAAAAGAAACGCCCGAACGTGTTATAGGGACCGGTTATGCTGATCCAAGATTTCCATTTGTCATTACTAAACCAGACAACAAAGTAGATGAAATACATTTTGATGCAGCTGGTCAGCGGGAAATGGGAAAAAGGTATTTTGAATCGTACCAAAAGTTGAATTAATAATATTAAATACTGATTCTTCCTTGAAAGGATTTATAAAAGATAAGTTTCCTCAACTCTTTAAATTAGCCAAACGACTTAAAGGTGTAGACTATAATCTTCTAATTGGGCTACCGAAAATCAAGAATTCAGATTTTAAAACTCCTGTGATTTCATTAGAAGAAGGGAACAATTTTATTTATAATCAATTAATTAGTGATAAACCATGTTTTATTACTCGATACGGCTCGGCTGAACTTTCGGCAATTGTTAATTATCTTTTCCTGAAGAAGGGAAAAGTTAGTTCTTGGGATTTGCAAAAAATTAACGGCGGATTATTTAGGATGAATGCTCTTTTCCCGGCAACCATTAATACACTTAATCAGTTTGTGGAATTATATTTACAATCTTCAAAATCAATTGATGCATTGGCGGTTTGGTATAACTTCGGAGAACATCTTTTGCATAAAGATATATTTCCTAATGGAACACTATTTCCAATTGAATCATTAGAACCATTTCGTTTTACAAACCCCTGGAGTTATGCCCTCTATGGGAAAAAAGTATTAATAGTCCTGCCATTTGAACAGTCCATCATAAAGCAATATGAAAAACGAAATTTGTTATTTAGCAACAGAAAAGTTTTAACTGATTTTGAATTAAAAGCGTATAAACCTTTCAACAGTTATACCGATAAGCCTGCTTTAGGTAAAGATTGGTTTTATTATCTATCAAAAATGGAAGAGGATATTGCTTTGATCGATTTTGACGTTGCTTTGATAGCAGCGGGCCCTTTTGGGCTGCCACTTGCAGCTTCAGTAAAAAAAAGTGGAAGAAAAGCAGTACATGTGGGTGGAGCTTTGCAACTTCTTTTCGGCATTAAAGGTAACCGATGGGAGGAACGTCCTGAATTTGTAGCTTATATGAACGAGTATTGGATAAAACCGGCAGCTAATGAAATACCTGTACAAGAAATCAAAAGTAAAATTGATAACAGTTCTTATTGGTAATTGAAATAATGATAAACGTAACAAAATCGTTTTTACCTCCTCTTGAGGAATACCAAAGGCTGATAGCAGGTATTTGGGAACGTAGCTGGCTAACCAATCACGGGCCTTTGGTAACAGAATTGGAGCAAAAGCTCGGTACTTATCTTGGTATTCCATATGTTTTATTTTTATCAAACGGAACTGTGGCTTTACAGATAGCAATCAAAGCATTAGAGTTAAAGGGAGAAATCATTACCACTCCTTTTTCATACGTGGCTACAACTAACAGTATTCTATGGGAAGGTTGTAGTCCTGTATTTGCAGATATTGATAAAGAAACACTTAACATTGATCCTCTTGCCATTGAGTCGAAAATTACATCCCGTACTTCTGCAATATTAGCTACACACGTATACGGGAATCCCTGTGATATAGAAGCTATTGAACTACTGGCACAGAAATATCATTTAAAAGTAATTTATGATGCTGCCCATTGTTTTGGTTCGAAATATAAAGATCAATCAGTATATTGTTATGGTGATATTTCTACAGCAAGCTTTCATGCCACAAAGCTTTTTCATACAGGCGAGGGAGGGGCAGTCTTTACTTTGAGTAATAACTTATATGAAAAATTATCACTGCTTCGAAATTTCGGACATATATCTCCGGAAGAGTTTGCCCTGGCAGGAATCAATGGGAAAAACTCAGAGTTACATGCTGCTATGGGGCTATCAATTCTACCATATATTGAAGGTATTATTTGCAAGCGACGAGAGCTGAGTTTGCTTTATGATTTGCAGTTACAAAACCTTTCTTTAAGCAAAGTCAGGATTAATAAACACGCTACCTTTAATTATGCATATTACCCCGTCATCTTTGAATCAGAAGGAGATCTTTTGAAGGTTATATCAACTTTAAAAGATCATAATATTATTCCAAGAAGATACTTTTTCCCATCTTTAAACACACTTTCCTATGTTGGCTATCATTCAGCCCCAATTAGTGAATCCATTAGCAAAAGGGTTCTATGCCTGCCGCTTTATTATGATTTAAGGGAAGAAGATATAGAACAGATTTCCCAGTATATTAGTCAAACTTTAAATACAAAAAAATGGTTTTAGCTGGAGCTGGTGGCCATGCAAGAGAGCTTTTTGATATTTTGACGAAGGAGCAAAAAAATGATCTGGTTGCTTTTGAAGAGATAGAAACAAATTTCAAATCAAGGTGGAATGAACAGATTAAAATTATTACGGGTTTAGATACTCTTGATTCCTTAAAATTCAATCATAAACACTTTGCGTTAGCAATAGGAAGCCCGGAGTTGCGTGAGCGTTTTTATAGAGAGTTTATTACTAGAGGTTTTAAACCGGTGTCTATTCAATCTCCAACTGCACAAATCAGTAATTTTAATGTTATTTTAGGAAAGGGGATTAATATTATGCATTTTGTTTTCATTAGTAATAATGTTAGAATTGGAACAGGAGTGTTGCTTAATACCGGATGTCGAGTACATCATGATTGTGTTGTGGACGATTTTACAGAGATTTGTCCCAATGCAACTATTACAGGTAACTGCGTAATTGGCAAGAAATGTAGTATCGGGGCATCTGCAACAATACTTCCTGGTATTAAGATTGGAGACCACTCAAAAGTTGGAGCTGGGGCTATTGTAACGAAAGATGTTCCAGCTTTTCAAACTGTTGCTGGAGTGCCAGCTAGGCCTATCAATTAATTAATAGTTGTATGAGAGGTTTCTCAATCGTTATATGTACCTATAATCCCGATCGAATTATATTTCAGCGATTATGTCAGGCGATTTTTAGCCTATCAATTCCGAAAGATGTTTGTATTGAAATAATAATTATAGATAATAACGGTAATATCCCGTTAAGTACTTTTTCTTGGTTTAAAAACTTATTGCAGTTTAAACCTGATATTAAATGTTTTGTTGAATTGAAGCCAGGATTAACAAATGCACGTATAAGAGGGTATAAAGAGAGTTCTTATGAATGGATTATTTTTTTTGATGACGATAACGAACCATCTCCTAATTTTTTAAATATTTTAAATAATGGTTTAGATCAGTATCCCGACTTGTTTTGTACCGGGCCAGGCACGATAGAAGTTGAGTATTTAGTCAAAAAAGAAACAAGATGGCTCGAATTAATTAAAGAGCGTTTCCAAGAGCGTGATTATAAGATTTTCAGTTATTCTAACAATCCTGAAGTTTATGAGACTTTTTACCCTGTGGGCACGGGGCTTGTTATTCATAAATCCGTAATGCAAGAGTATACAAAACGTGTTGAAATTGGACGTTACACACTTTCTGATAGAAAAGGAAAAAGTCTCTCCAGCGGAGGCGATTTACAAATTTTGTTTACAGGTATTGATATGAAATTAAAAGCTGGTGTTTTGCCAGGGTTATGTCTCAAACATTTAATACCACCTCAAAAGACAAAGGTTAAATATATAGAGAAACAGATTTACGGGACTTCATCCACTTGTTTACTTGCACATGATCAAGTGTTTCCGGGTTTTCATTTTAGGGCGAAAGTTAAAAACTCAATACAAATTATAAAATTTGTTCTACCAATTATTTTTTTTTCTATAATAAAGAATGGGTTTAAGAGTACACGGTTAAAAGTTGCTAAAATTTTTGGTGATATCAATGCCAATATAGTATTACAAAATCATCAGGCGCCTTTAGTAATTAAGATTTATGAATATCTAATTGGGCAATAAATTATGCTATACTATATTTTATTCAAAATACCCCGTGCTTTATTTAGACGTATTAAAATTTTGTTTGGTTTCAGTAAAAAGTATCCTTCAAAAATTTATACAAAAAGCGAGGGAAATGAAATGATAAAAAAATTACTTGCATCGAACAAACCGATAATGATTGCAAGAATAGGAGAATCAGAACTTGAAGTGATCCGAAATTATTTGGCTATTCAAAGTTGTTTGAGGGGAAGATTATATTGTTGGTGGCATTACATTCTACATGCTGAACTGCCTAAATGGTCAGGTCGGCAAACACTTGTAATTGACTCGGGTTTTTTTCCTGAAACAGATGAAATGCTTTCGCTTTTTTCGAGAAATTTTATTGAAGACTTGAAATACATTGACGGTCTTGGTATCTGGTATAACAAAAGTGAAGATTATGTGGCAAGAAGATATTTTCCTAAAGCTGCTCTATTTCCACTAGAAAGTATTGAACCTTATTTTTTTAAAGAACCTTGGACTGCCTTGCTTGAGGGTAAAAAAGTATTGGTAGTTCATCCTTTTGCCGAAAGCATAGCTCATAATTATCTTAAGCACCGAAAACTTTTTAATAATCCCAAAGTTCTACCCACTTTTCAATTAAATGTCATAAAAGCTGTTCAAACAATAGCTAAAACTCCTTCGGAATTTAAAACTTGGTTTGATGCTCTAAACGCCATGTGTGATAAAATCAAAGAATCAGACTTTGATATAGCAATAATTGGTGCAGGTGCTTATGGTTTGCCTTTGGCTGCATTTGTTAAACGTTTGGGGAAAAAAGCTATCCATATGGGAGGGGCAACGCAAATTTTGTTTGGGATTAAAGGTGTAAGATGGGATAATAGTCCATTGTTTCAAAGTCTTTATAACGAATACTGGACCAGGCCCTTAGAAGCGGAAACACCCAAAAATTATAAAGCTATCGGTGAGGGTAATTATTCTTATTGGTGAATAGTAAGAGAATGAAATATACACATTTGGATGTTACGCATAATACGAAAGCCGCTTCTGTTATTGTGCCTTTTATAATGAATATTGTTAAACCGCAGAGTGTTATAGATGTTGGTTGTGGGACTGGAACTTTCTTGTCGGTTTTTAATGAACATGGAGTTAAAAAATTAATGGGATTAGAAGGAGAATGGCTTGATAAAAAGAAGCTTTATATACCTGTTGAGTTTGTTCAAATTGTGGATATTGAGAAACCATTTTTTTTTAATCAAAAATTTGATTTAGCCTTATCTCTTGAGGTGGCAGAGCATCTTGATCCAAATTCTGCACCTATTTTTGTCGACACCCTCACAAGATTAAGTGATGTGATATTATTTTCTGCTGCCATACCTGGGCAGGGTGGCCAAAATCATGTCAATGAACAGTGGATTGAGTTTTGGCAAGATTTATTTACAAAAAAAGAATATTCGTTTTATGATGTTTTAAGACTAAAGTTTTGGAATGATCAAGATGTTGATTATTGGTATAAGCAAAATATATTTCTAATAATAAAGAATGGGGCAAATAATTTTGGCTTAAGTAAAACTGATTTTCCTATTAATCTTGTTCACCCCGAATTATTTGAAATAGTTACAAAAAGGAATAATACTTTATATGAAAAATACACTAAGATTGCGTGGGGGTATCAATCTCCAGCCTACTACTTTAAACTATTTGTAAAAAGCATTTGTCATTCGTTAGGAATAATTAAATAATTTTCATAGTACCAAATTATTCTTTTTTTATGGTCGCACCGATATTATTCATTATTTTCAACCGCCCTGATACTACCGCCAAAGTGTTTGAGGCCATTCGCTTGGCCAAGCCTTCACGGTTATATATAGCTGCAGATGCACCCAGAAATGAAAGCATAGATTATATTCAAAAATGCAGAAGCGCAAGATCTATTACTGAGCATATTGACTGGCCTTGTAAAGTTAAAAGATTATACCAGGAAGCGAATCTTGGTTGCAGCTTAGGACCAAGAGCTGCCTTTGATTGGTTTTTTTCGCAAGAGCAAGAGGGTATTATTCTTGAGGATGATTGTATGCCCCATCCAGATTTTTTTGTTTTTGCATCTGAAATGCTGGAACGTTACCGTAATGACAAAAAGGTTATTTCGATTAACGGATCGAACCTGGGTTACAAGCTAAGAAATGGCAACAGTTACACATTTAGCCGTTATATGAATATGTGGGGATGGGCCACATGGGCAGACAGGGCAGTATCTGTTGACTATACTCTTCAAAACTGGAGGAAAATCAAATATCCCTTGTGGTTTTTGTACAGGTATATGCGGCAAGGTGTGTTTGATATAGATATTAATTGGTATAAATACTGGAGGGATAAATTTGATCGTACCATAAGCCAACCTGTGGTTACCTGGTGGGACTGGCAGTGGATATATCATCAAACTGTACACCAACAACTTTCAATTGTACCAGCGGTAAATCTTGTTACCAATATTGGTTTTAATGAAAACGCTACTCATACACATCAAAAAGATAATCCGGCCGCCAATATACCTTTAATGGCTCTTAATAATCCATTAGTACATCCTGATAAAGTGAAGCCTGATTATGGATATGAAGAGGAATGTATAAAATGGATATGGTGTTATCATAAACGCTTGCCCACTATTTTTTATTTGAAACAATTTGTTGGTCGTTTACTTGGCCGCAATGCGTGATTTGTATCCAAGAATTTCCATCGTTACCGCTTCTTATAACCAGGGGCAGTTTATTGAGCAAACTATTCAAAGTGTATTGCAGCAAAGCTATCCCAACCTGGAGTATATTATTATTGATGGTGGCAGTACTGATAACTCTGTTGATATCATTAAAAAGTATGAATCACATCTTACCTATTGGGTGAGCGAAAAAGATAAAGGACAAGCCAATGCCATTAACAAAGGCCTACAGCTTTGCACCGGGGATATCTTTAACTGGCTCAACAGTGATGATTATTTAGAACCGGGGGCTTTACAAAAAATTGCAGATGCATTTACTGAAGAGCAGGTGCAGATGGTGGCGGGTAAGGTGCGAAATTTTTCAACGACAAAAGAAGAGGTTATTCAAAATCAAAAATTGTCAGCTAAAGGTTTGATGTGTTGGGAGTCTGGAGTGCAATTTGTACAGCCAGGTGTATGGATGCGAAGAAAGTTGATTGCAGAATGTGGCGGTATTGATGAACAGTTTCATTATGCGTTTGATTGGGATTTGTATATACGCTGTCTCTATCATTTTCCGGGGGTGAAGGAAATTCCGGACCTGTTGGCGCATTTCCGTTTGCACGAGTATTCCAAAACTCAATCGTCGATCTCTCGATTTGCTGAAGAAGAACGATGCATCATTGAGAAAATTTATCAACTGCCCGGTTACGATGAATTAAGAGATACCTGTTTTTACAAAATACAGAAATCTAAATGGACTTTTTTTCTTTCAGAGCAGTCTAAGTCCGATAAGTATTTTCTGAAAAAGTGCTTTGCTGTTATACAGCAAATGCCTAACTATTCTAAAGTGAGCTTTGGTAGGCAGACTGCTGGTGCTATACGAGCTTTCTGGGAAGGGAGAATCATTTGAGTAAATAGCAGAATGCAGGAAAAAATTAAACCATGGATTGTTTGGCAGGTTCATGAGGCCAATCTGAGTGGAGCTAATATGGCAATGCTGGAATATGTAAATGCAATGAGGGACAGCTATAAGTTTCATGTGGTACTGCCCCATGCCGGAACTATGTGTGCAGTCTTGCAAGAGCGATCCATTCCATTTACAGTTGTTCATCAATATGGATGGGCAGGAGGTAAAGGCAATCCGATGCAACAGGTCAGGCGTTTTGTTCGTACATACTTGGCATTGAGAGCGATCAAAAATCTATTTCGTTTGTTGAACCCCGGATTTGTATTTTCCAATACTTTGGTGCCTTTTGTGGCCGCCAAGGCTGCATGTGCTTGCAATATCCCCCATGTGTGGTTCATTCATGAATTTGGAGAAGAGGATTTCGGTTTTAGTATTGGTTTCGGCAAAAAAGAGAAGGCTTTCCAAAAGATGGCGAAGTGGAGTAAGTTGGTAGTAGTGAATTCCAATGCCGTTTTGCAAAAGTTTCAACCCCTTTTAGGCGGCGTACAGGTAGAAAGAGTTTACCAGCCGGTAAGTTGGAAACCATTACCAATAGAAAGAGAAGGCGGTAAACAGGCACGTTTCCTGATGTTCGGACAATTGGCTGCTGCGAAAGGGCATTTAGATGTGATTGAAGCTGTGGTATTGGCGAGAAAGAAGTTTTATGCTGCAAACTTAAGCTTGCATATTATAGGCCCTTGTGAAGACAAAAGCTATCTGAATCAGTTGCATGAAAGGATTAAAGATAATCACCTGCAGGATACTGTGCAGGTAAGAGAAGGCTTTTTCAGGAAGGAAGAAGTCATGCCCTTCTTTGAAGCACTAATCGTGGCATCCAGATCCGAGGCTTTCGGTCGGGTAATTATAGAAGCAAAGAAGGCAGGTATGGACGTGATTGCCAGAAATGCAGGAGGAGTCCCCGAATTATTGACTTCACCAGATGATAAAGCATTTAAAACAATTGATCAGTTGGCTGAAATATTGGGAGCCTATGTCCGCAGTGAAATAAAAAGTTTTTTATTACCTTATAATGAAAAAGAAGAAATTGCACACTTAAAAAATCTGTTAAAATCCTTGCAATAATATGTCGCAGCCTTTGTTTACTGTGGTCACCATTACCTATAATTCTGCCCCTTGGGTACGGCAGGCCATTGAAAGTGTATTAGCATCCAGTTTTACGGATTTTGAATATATTATTTCCGATGATTGCTCAACCGATAATACCTGGTATATCATACAGCAATATAAAGATCCGCGTATAAAGGCGTGGAGAAATGAAGTTAATATAGGAGAATATCCTAATAGAAATAAGGCTCTCAAAGTTGCTAACGGTAGGTATATTTTGTATATCGATGGGGATGATATCTTGTACAAGCATACTTTAAGGAATTTGTGTGAGTATATAAAGGCCTTCCCGGAAATTGTAATGATTTGGGGTGTTTCTCCTGAAGATGTTGACTATGCAGTATTGCCCTACGCCTTCAATCCCAATGTTACGATGAGATTAATTTATGAGACTCCTTTTCTCTATTCAAGCATTGGCTTTAGCGAAACGCTTTTTTCAATTAGTGGATTAAAAAGGGTTGGGTTCTTTTCTGAGAAGTATAACATCGGAGATACATATATTAAAAAAAGATTAGCTCTTGAAGGAGATGTGTTGTTTGTACCTAAAGGTTTCTCGTTTTGGAGAAGATCGGAAGAGCAGGCTACAAGGAAAGTGAGTAAAAGTTATATTGGGTTTATAGAAGGCTATAAAATTGATCTTGAAATACTCGCAATATCTGAACTCCCCAATAAGCAAGACCTAGTGAAAAAAGTGAAAGGCTCGTTTTTGAGAAGATTAATAATATATACAATATTAAGAGGCAAATTCTTAATATTTTTTAAATTACTAAGATTGTCTGGAATAACTTTTTCCGATCTGAAATACTTTTTCTTAAAATATGATGTTTCGTTTAAGCCCGTACAATCAATTTCTCAACCGATTTTCAATAGGTATAATTTTGATTGAAAAACAATAAAATTTATTATCGGGGTTTATAAAAAATGAATTTTATAAATAAGCGTTTATTCATAGATGATTAGTAATCAATACTGATAGTATATGAAGTTATTATATTTATCATTAATGTCAGTTATATGCATCTTAACTCGAAATTACTGATCGAAAAATATGCAAGACCTCTCGCAAAGGAGAAATCAAAAATATTAGAGATTGGGCCAGACAAATTTCCAAGCACTATACAGAATATTTTCGGTTCAGACCATGAGTGGCATACCTTAAATATTTTTAATGATAATAGATTGACTTTTCCCAAAAGTAATGAATATAATTTTCCTATAGCTGATAGTAGCTATAACATGGTTATTTCGGCAAATGTAATTGAGCATGTAAGAAAAATATGGAAATGGATGCCCGAATTGGCTAGAGTCGTAAAGCCGGGAGGGTATGTCATTACAGTAAACCCGGTAAGTTGGGGTTACCACGAAGATCCTGTGGATTGCTGGCGTATATACCCTGAAGGGATGCGTGCTTTGTGTGAAGAAGCAGGACTAAAAGTTTTGCATTCATCATTTGAAAATCTCGAAAGCGAGTTTTACTATAAGAGATCATTTAATAAATTAAAAATGTGGCCTGGCAGTACTATGCATAAGCCAAGCTTGCTTAACAAGTTAAAATTAGCAATAGGATATCCTATTATAGTATCCGTTGATACTATTACCATAGCTCAGAAATAGTTTTGTCTCTTTTACTACACAAGATAGAGTTTCATGCACTTAAGTTTTTGAGGATGGTAAAATATGCTGTTCGATATACTATATATCCTTGGAAAACCATTGCAGGTATTCATTTGCCAATAAAATTAAAATTCGGATACTCTGTATTACGATTTATCGATAATGGCACATATGAGATAAGTGAAGCTCAAATTGTGCTATCGAAATTACAACAAGGCGATACTGTACTGGAATTAGGCTCCGGTATAGGTTTCATTTCTGCTCTTTGTGCTAAGCAAATTGGTAGCACTTCCATTCATACTTACGAAGCTAACCCTTTACTAATGCCGCTAATTAAAAAGCTGTATCTCAAGAACAAGGTATCTCCTTATTTTTCAAATGCCTTATTAACTGCGGACGAAGGTGGTTTTTTTGTTAGTGGCAAAAATTTTCTAGCTTCCACACAAAAAGAATCGACAGAAACACGTTATGATAGAGTAAAAGTTCCTGTTTTGAATTTGAATAGGGTAATTTATAACATAAAGCCTACTTATTTAATAATGGACATAGAAGGAAGCGAATATGATGTTTTTAAAATAATAGATTTTCAAACCATACAGAAAGTGCAGTTTGAATTACATGAACGCTTGTTGGACAAAGCGAAAGTAGACTTTATTTTTACGAAACTACAAGAAGAAGGATTCAAGCCGGACTCTATCAGCGATTCAAGAAATTTTTATTTTAGTCGGTAATGAAAATATTTCATGTACTTAATCATTTTCTGCCCGATCAAATTGCCGGTACGGAGGTATATGTATGGGCATTAACTAAAGAGTTGAAGAAAAATAAAATTAGGGTAGGGCCAGATAAAGAAGCCTTTATTGAAATTAAGATTGTTATACCCAATTATGGTAAGACTGGGAATGAGGTATATGACTTTGATGGGATAAATGTTATTAAATATGCAGAACCTTCAACAGTAAATCGTTCGTTGAGGCAGGGCAAACGAAAACCTGATAGTTTGCTGCATTTTATAAAAATACTGGAAACAGAGAGACCAGATATTGTGCACTTTCATGAAGTGGTAAGTAGCAGAGGAAACACCATTCATCATGTACAATCTGCTAAGGACTTTGGAGCTAAAGTAGTGATGACCTTTCATTTGGCAGGTTATACGTGCCGCACTGGAAATCTTGTTTTTAAAGAACAGAAATTATGCGATGGAATTATTAATGTCAACCGTTGCAGTCATTGTTATCTACAAGCTAAGGGATTTGGGTACATGGCTCCGATATTGGTGCTGCTGTCCTCGGGCTTGCAAACGATGGGGTTTAATACAGTTCGCTGGAATAGCAAATTGGGTACAGCGCTTGGCACAACTTCGCTTATAAAACAGTTCCAACATAACTTCCAAAAATTGACGCAGCTTTGTGATAAAATGGTGACGCTTACAAGGTGGTATGAAAAGATATTAAAACAGAATGGTGTAAATGCAGCTAAAATCAGTTATATACCACAAGGATTGCCATTTGAAATTAATAGTTTTTCGGACAGAGATTCTTCCGAAAATTTCCTACCCATTCGATTAATGTTTTTAGGAAGAATTAGTCCATTGAAAGGGTTACATCTGTTAATTGAGGCAATAAAAAATTTTCCGGAAACAGATATTGAATTGGATATTTACGGTCAGCCGGCCGATTATCTTTATGAACAGCAGTGTCGTTCCAAATCAATTAATAAAATCAATATTCGTTGGAAAGGTAAATTGCTGCAGCAGGATGTTGTTCGTACTATGCGACGGTATGATGCTTTATGCCTGTGTTCCACTTTTTCAGAAATGAGTCCGCTTGTTATCCAGGAAGCATTTGCAGCCGGCATACCGGTAATTGCCAGCAATGTATATGGCAATGCGGAACAAGTTGAGCATGGGGTGAATGGTCTTTTGTTCAGGTTTAAGGATGTTGACAGCCTGCGGCAGCAAATCCAGCGATGTATTGATCATCCCGACATTCTGAAAAGTATGGCGCAACAAATAAAGCCACCTGTTAATTTTTCCGTTGTGGGGGATGCATATATTAAGCTCTATCAAAAGTTATTTGCCAGTTCATGAAAATGCTTTTGATGATAATTTTAGAAATTCTAAGCTTTCCAAAGAATTATGAGAGAGTTGAAAGAATTGTAGAGGCGTGGGCATTTGTGTATAAAAAGCAAGGATATGAAGCTGAAATTCTTGCCTTGGATTGTTTGTTTATTTAGGAATGTGAAATGCATGCTTAATAAGTTCTAAAGTTTTTCTTCAACTAAAAAAGAGCATTGAACAGAATAGTAAGATTAACCGATTAAGTCTCTATTAAACAAGTCTTTTGACAAGGATTGCCGCTTGAATAAAAAGGCTAAAGTGATAGCTATTATTAATTTTTAAAAAAACAAAAAATATACTTAAGTTATATGCAAAAAACAGTTTTAAAACTATAACAAAGTTGTACGAAGAAAATGGTCTATCAATTAACAATATCTTTCAATCTATATTCTAAATACCTGCATACTAAAGCCCAAGAAATAGTATGAATGTGACTGAATGGATACATTTTAAATGCACTGCTTTTAAGTTACGTTATAGAGCTTTTGCTAAATTTTATTTTTTCCGGCGCATGGATGTAAAATTGTATTCCGGATTAATTATAAAAAAAAATGCAGGAAAACGTTATTTTGGTAAGGGCTTTGTAGCTTACGACAGGGTAATATTCGAAATTTATAATAAGCTTGCACAGATTGAGATTGGAGATAACTGCGTTCTTTCTTATGGTGTTATTGTTTCTTGTAATGAAAAAATTGTAATTGGGAATAATGTGTGGATTGGAGAGTATACATCAATACGGGATACAACCCATGTTTTCAATAAAAGAATTCCGATGGGAGCGCACATGGATATAAGCGAAATAATAAGAATAGGTAATAATGTTTGGATAGGAAGAGGATGTTTAATTCTTCCGGGAACTCAAATAGGTGATAACGTAATCATTGCTGCAAATTCAGTTGTTAAAGGAGATGTTCAAAGTAATTCTCTTTATGGGGGGTGTCCTGCTAAATTCATAAAACATTTATGATATAAAAATGCGTGTGTTACTTATCATGGATCCAGGTATAGCAATACCTCCAAGAGGGTATGGTGGAATTGAGCGAATTGTAGCTACGTTAGCAATAGAATATCAACGGCGGGGTTATGAAGTAGATATATTAGCTTCTGAGGGATCTTTTATTCAGGGTTGCAAGGTGCATGTAATAGGACCAGAAGGGTTCCCCCCACCTAAAAAAGTGATGAATCTTGCACTATTAAGAGCATGGACTTTTTTGTGGAGACACAGGAAAAATTATGACTTGATTCACAATTTCGGACGTCTGCTTTATCTTTTACCTATTTTATCTTCCAAGGTGAAGAAAGTAATGAGTTATCAGCGGGAAATTACCAGGCGTAATATTGAAGTAGTTACCAGGCTCCCGCATCGTAATCTGGTTTTTACAGGATGCAGCGCCGACTTGGTTAAACGTGCCTCTGCTCCTGGAAAGTGGGAGGCAGTGCATAATGCTGTTGACTTTTCACAATTTACATTTACTGATAATCTACCGGATGATGCTCCTTTGATTTTTTTGGGCAGAATTGAAAGGATTAAAGGTTGTCACACTGCCATTGAGGTGGCAAAAGCAACAGGCAACCAATTAATCATAGCCGGAAATATTTCCAGATTACCGGAGGAAGTAGAATATTATGAAAAGGAAATCAAGCCGCTGATTGATGGAGAACAAATTGTTTATATTGGCGAGGTAAATGATGAACAAAAAAATGAATGGTTAGGGAAATCAAAGGCTTTACTGATGCCCCTTGAATGGAATGAACCTTTTGGTATTGTGATGATTGAGGCAATGGCTTGCGGAACGCCAGTGATTGGTTTTAAGCGAGGCTCTGTAGATGAAGTGATTGAGGAAGGCAGGACAGGATTTAAAGTCAATGATTTTGAAGATATGATTGCAAAAACGAATCTGCTTTTCAGTATTAATCGGGCAACTTGCAGAGAAAATGCCTATAAGAAATTTGATGTAGCTGTTGTTGCAAAAAGCTACTTAAATCTTTTCTAAATCAACGATGCTATTTAAGCAAATACTGAAATTATTGTTGAACGCTAAAACCAAACGTTCCATTAAAGAACAATTGGGTGTTCCTGGTTTACATAAAACTTTGATGATGCTCAAGCAGCGGGGTTATCAGCCAAAATTTGTGATAGATGGTGGCGCTTATGAAGGGCAATGGGCTCTTAATTTTCTGGAGGTTTATGCCAATGCAAAAATACTAATGATCGAAGCCCAGGCTGCAAAAATATCTATACTTGAAGGTGTGACTTGTAAACACCCCAATGTAAAATGGCATCAGGCAATTTTAGCGGCTGAGGACAGGAAAAAAGTAATTTTTTCCGAAAACGAAACCGCAAGCCATGTAAAATCAGAAGCCGATAATGCACAAGAAGGAATTAGTTGTGAAACTTTAGATGGGATCATCAATCGTTTCGGATATATATTCCCGGATTTTATTAAATTGGATGTTCAAGGATATGAGTTAGAAGTATTGAAAGGAGCACCGATTTCACTGGCACATGCCGAGTTCTGCTTGCTGGAAGTAACTCTGATTGGAATTGCCAATGAGCCATTAATGGCAGATGTCATTAGGTTTATGGACGAACAAGGGTTTCAGGCTTATGATATTTGTGAGTTTATACGACGACCCTATGATAAGGCTTTGTATCAGATTGATCTTTTGTTTATTAGAAAATCTTCTCCCTTTATTGCAGTTAAGCGATGGGATTAAAGTGTGTTTTAGTGTCTTCCGGTCAGCCTTCCGCCAATCCAAGAATGTTAAAAGAAGCTAAAGCCCTTTTGGGGGTAGGCTATATGGTTACCGTTATTTATTGCCCTCTCTCTCCCTGGGCAGATGCTATGGATCAAAAGCTTTTTAAACAGCTTCCTCAGATTCACTGGATCAAGGTAGGGTATCACCCTACTAAAGAGCGGTTTCGTTATCAATTGGTACGCATCAGGAGAAAAATCTATGAATGGTTGTTTCTGTTCCTCGGGAATAAATTGCATGCAGCAGAGCGTTCGCTGGTGTTTTACAGCCAAGAGTTGGTCAATGCTGCTTGTAAGGTGAAAGCGGATTTGTATATTGGGCACAATCTTGGAGCACTGCCTGCAGTGATAGCTGCTGCAAAAAAAAACCATGGTAAAGCAGGTTTTGATTTTGAAGATTTTCATCGGGGGGAGGACTTGGAAAATTCGCTTCACTGGAAAAAGGTAACTGTCATCGAAGAAAAATATGTTCCATCGTTATCTTATGCCACAACTGCCAGTCCGCTAATGCGGGATGCTTATCAACAACTCTTTCCAACTGTTTCGTTTACGACTATTAATAATTGTTTTCCATTGGTCTACCAGTCTTCTTTAACCGAAATTCCTACAGAACCTTTGAAACTATTTTGGTTTTCGCAGATTATTGGACAAAAGAGGGGCTTAGAAACAGTGATCAAGGCGATGGGGATTTTAAAAGAAAAAAATATCCGGCTTAGTTTATTAGGTAACTGTACAGAGGTTGTAAAAGAATATTTTATTCGACTTTTCTTGGAAGCTGGATTGCAAAAAGAACATTTAGTTTTCATGGAACCAGTTGACGAGGACAGGATAGTGTCAATAGCCGCGCAGCATCATATTGGATTAGCTAGTGAGGAATCGAGTATCCTGAACAGAGAGCTTTGCCTGACTAACAAGATATTCATGTACATGCTGGCAGGGAATGCTATATTGTTTTCGAGTACGAGAGCGCAGGGTTTATTTGCCGGCACCTACCCGGGAATTGGGAAAATTTACAAGGAAAAGGATGCAGAGCAATTGGCTCAGCGCATCCGGGAATATCTTGATGATCCAGTTTTGTTACATGCTCATCGCTTGGCATCTTTCCAACTGGCTAAAAAAGAATTAAATTGGGATCGGGAAAAGGAATTATACCTATCAAAAACCGGGGAAGCTTTAATACCGTGAAAAAGATATTGATCATTTCTCCGCATTTCCCCCCCTCTAACTTGGCAGCTGTGCATCGTAGTCGCTTGTTTGCGCAGCATCTGCCTTCTTTTGGATGGGAGCCGGTTATTTTAACCGTTGATGAAAAATATTATGAGGAAATTCTAGACTGGAATTTGTACCAACTGTTACCTGGTGAGCTGCAGATTGAAAAAATAAAAGCATTTCCTGTGACTAAGCCAAGATTAATTGGAGATATTGGATTACGTGCATTTTTTCAGCTATATAAAAGAGCTAAAGTACTTATTCTGTCTCAAAAAATTGACTTTTTGTACATCCCTATTCCTTCTTTTTATACGGCTTTATTAGGAAGATGGCTACACAAAACCATGGGGATAAAATATGGGATAGATTATATTGATCCCTGGGTACATAAGTTCCCCGGTAGTAATAAAATATTTTCCCGTCATTGGTTCAGTACTCAACTGGCCAAATTGCTGGAGCCGGTGGCAGTGAGGCATGCCTCACTCATCACAGGCGTGGCAGATGGATATTATAAAGGTGTGCAGGATCGGAATCCGCACTTGTTGCAAACATGTGTTTTTGGAGCTATGCCTTATGGCGGAGAGGAAAAAGATCATTTGGCTGTGAAACAACTAGGCTTAAAACCTTATTTGTTTACGCCCAACGGAAAGCTGCAACTGATATATGCCGGGGCTATGTTGCCTAAGGCTTATGTTCTGCTAAAGACTATTTTTAAGGCCATCAGCGATAACCCGAAAGCATTTGAACAGGTGGAGTTTCATTTTATAGGCACCGGCAAAACACCAAATGACCCAGAGGGACATAATATACGTCCACTGGCGGAACAATACGGTCTTTGGCAAACGGTGGTATTTGAATATCCTAAACGTATTCCTTACTTAGATGTTTTGGTTCATTTGGAAGCCGCAGGCGGAGTGTTTATCTTGGGCAGTACGGAGCCCCATTATACTCCCAGTAAGACCTACCAGGGTGTATTAAGCGGGAAGCCGATACTGGCAGTGTTGCATGGAGCAAGTTCTGCCGTCAATGTGATTCGTAGTTCAGGGGCAGGGATTGTTCTGGATTTTAATGGGGAAGGGGATATAGAGCAAATAAATAAATCATTTCACCAGATTTTTAATCAATATCTCCTGTTTAAGCAAACATTCTCTCCTTCAACGATAGATAAATCAGCTTTTGCAGCTTACTCAGCCTCTGCTGTGACTGAAAGACTCTCTGGTCTTCTTTTAAAAGCGACTGTGGATAAATGAAGAATCTTAAACAAATTATATTCTTTATCTGGAAACATCCTCTTGCGGGGAGGCATCCATTGCGATCCTTTTTCAGGTTTTTTTACTGGCAACTGATTCAGTTAGCAGGTACCCATACCAGGTCAGTTCGGTTTATCGGGGACACAAGACTACTAATGAGAAAAGGATTGACCGGCGCAACAGGAAATTATTATACAGGATTGCACGAGTTTCAGGAAATGGCTTTTTTGATTCATTTGCTTAGACGAAATGATTTATTCGCAGATGTAGGCGCTAATATCGGGAGTTACACAATTCTTGCTTCAGGTTATTGTGAAGCTAAAACAATGGCGTTTGAGCCTGTTCCAAAAACATTCAGGTGGTTGACGCAAAATATTGCAGTCAATAAAATATGCGATCGTGTTTTTGTCTATAACCAGGGAATTGCATCAGTTGCAGGGCAGCTTGATTTTTCAAGTTCCGGGGATACGGTAAATTATGTTCTAACTGATCAAAATACAATTGATGCAGTGAAAGTGGAGGTAAATACATTAGAATATTTTGTACAGGTGCATGGTATGCCTTTGTTGATTAAAGTGGATGTTGAGGGATATGAAACAGAGGTTATTAAAGGATTGAGAAAGTTCATATTTGATACCTCCTTAAAGGCAATTATAATTGAATTAAATGGGTTAGGTTGGAGATATGGATATGATGAACAAAAGTTGCATAAGTATCTATTGGATGCGGGTTTTATTCCCTATACCTACGAGCCGTTCAAGAGAAATTTGTCACAATCATCAGGCATAGGCAGGCACAATACAATTTATATAAGAGATATTGATTTTGTTGAAACCCGAATAAAAACGGCTTCTCCTATTAAAATTTTTGGTGAGTCGTTCTGAGAAATTACGTTAAACCATAATGTGATTGAAAGGAAGATCAAGAAAATCTGAGACAAGTGCTCTATAATTTCTCAACGTATCTATGAAGAAACTAGCCATCATTACTACCCACCCCATTCAATACAATGCACCATTGTTTAAGTTATTGTCAGCAAATAAAACAATACATGTAAAAGTGTTTTACACCTGGGGACAGGCAGAAGGCAAGATTTTCGATCCTGGTTTTGGTAAAATAAGACAATGGGATATCCCTTTATTGGAAGGGTATGAATACACTTTTGTTAAAAATATAGCTAAAAAACCCGGTTCACATCATTTTAAAGGAATAAACAATCCAGCGCTTATTGATGAGATTGAAGTATTCAAACCCCATGTTTTACTGGTATTTGGGTGGAGTTTTCAAAGTCATCTGAAAGCGATAAAATATTTTTACAAAAAGATACCTGTAATTTTCAGGGGAGACTCTACTTTACTTGACGAAAAAAAAGTATGGTCATTAAAAAGATTAATCAGGAAAGTGTTTTTGAGTTGGGTATATGGACACATAGATTATGCGCTTTATACCGGAACCGCTAATAAAAAATATTTTCAAAACTTCGGTCTTAAAGAAACGCAACTTGTTTTTGCGCCACACGCTATTGACACCATGGCTTTTTATGATGAGACGAGTAAATATAAACAAGCTGCTGATGCATGGCGTACAGAGCTGGGGATTAAAGAAAGCGATGTTGTATTTCTTTTTGCCGGAAAACTGGAACCTAAGAAAAATCTGGAATTATTAATAACGGCTTTTCAGCAAATTACAAGGGAAAATGCATGGTTAATAGTAGTTGGTAACGGAATATTGGAACAAATATTAAAATTATCTGCAAAGGATAACAAGCGGATAATTTTTCTGCCATTTCAAAATCAAACTAAAATGCCGGTGGTTTATCGTCTGGGAAATGTTTTTATTTTGCCGTCAAGAGGACCAAGTGAAACATGGGGACTTGCAGTGAATGAAGCAATGGCTTGTGGCAGGCCTGTTATTGTAAGCGATAAATGTGGTTGTGCAGCCGATTTGGTAAAGAATGGTAAAAATGGATTTATTTTTAATAGTACTTCTGTAAGTGAATTAACTGCGGCAATGAATTTTTTTCTAAATAATCCTGAAAAAATTCGTGTTTTTGGAAAAGTTTCCTACACGTATATTCAAAATTGGAACTACGATTACCAGGTTAAGGCTATTACATCCTTAGTTACGTGTGAGACGTCAAAATCTTCTTTATTATGACCCGGGTTAAGTTTATTATTATATCCTTAGGCCTGTCTTTACTAATTGGAGGGAAGCTTGGATCAGATTTTTATTCATTAATTTCTTTTACATTATTCTTTTTCTTTTTACTTGATTTTACGTATTCTTTCGGTAAAGATTTACGGATATTGGATTTACCAATTTTATTATCGGTTTTTCAATGCCTGGTAATGCCGGCTGTTGTATATCACGTTTATAATGATGATTATTACGTAAAAAGATTGAGGTTTAATATGGTGGTTGAAAAAGAAGCGTATTTTGCATATATGCTTCCGGCTATACTTGCTCTTATTATTGGATTAAAATTTCCTTTGAAAGGAATTAAATCATTTTTAGGTACGCCGGATTTTTACAAGACTTCGGTATTTAATATTAAAGAGTATTTGCGGGGCAAAGAAAAAACAGGTATCGTATTAATTGGTGTTGGCGTTGGTTTTGGAGTTTTTGAACTTATTTTACCTCAGTCGCTTAGTTATATATTTTTCTTGTTTAGCAAACTAATTTATGTTGGGATTATGTATGTCTATTTTTCTGAGTCAAAAGACCGGAATATATACCTCGCAGGTGGGCTTATTTTGGCTTTGGCACAGTCCTTATTAAGTGGGTTATTTGGCGAACTGGTTTTTTTATCAGCACTTTCATTTTTGTTGATCATGCTGGGTAAAAAAATTAATTTTACAAAAAGTATTGTTCTTTTGGTTATAGGATCATTTTTGGTGATTTTAATTCAAAGTGCAAAAGGTGGATATCGAAAAGTTGTTTGGAGGGATAGTGAGGCAGATAAAGTGTCCACATTTACCGATGTTATTTTTGGGAAACTTACCAATATTGATGAACTATTTGATGCCCGGAATACTTTTTCTATGGTGGCACGGTTTAATCAAGGCATGTTGGTTGCCAAGGTAATGGATTATGTACCCAAGGTGACACCTTACCAGGATGGTAAAACGATTTGGTTATCGTTAACGGCTTCCTTTGTTCCCCGATATATTTGGGAGGATAAACCAGAAGCCGGAGGACACGCTAATATGCTTCTCTTTACGGGATACAAAATTGAGGGATACAGTATGAATGTTAGCCCATACGGAGAAGCTTATGGAAATTTTGGGAAAATGGGAGGAATTATATATATGTTTTTTTATGGACTGTTCTTCAATTTTGTTTTTTATAAGGCTCTTCAATACAGCCAGCGAAAACCTACTGTTTTGCTATGGCTTCCCTATTTATTTTTATATTCCATACAAATAGAAACAGATACCTTACTTACGGTAAACTCAATTATTAAAAATACTATTTTTATTTGGTTTTTTGCTTTTATGTTTCAACGTATTGCCCGTCTTTCTTTATAAGTCTTGAAAAAAAACATCCTTATTCTTTACGATTATTTTACACCGGCATTTAAAGCCGGAGGGCCTATACAATCTTTGCAAAATCTTACTGATTATCTGCAAGATGAATTTCAATTTTCGATAATAACCGGCGCCTTTGATAAAGGAGATAATCAACCCCTGGATGGAATAATACCAGACCAATGGAATATAAGAGATACTATAAGAATATATTATTGGAAGCCGAATCTGGTTTCCATGCCCAGACTTTTTAGTTTGTTTAAAACTTCGTCAGGAGAGTTTTTGTATCTAAATGGTTTATATTCTTTATACTACAATGTATTTCCCCTTTTATTTTATAAGAAAAGGATTGTTTTAGCGCCAAGGGGAATGCTTCATCCGGCAGCATTGAAGCAAAAAAGGTGGAAAAAAAATATCTACCTTTTTTTATTTAAAAAAATGTGTTGGCATAAAAGAGTAACTTTTCATGCCACTGATAAAGAGGAAGCTGATTATATAAAGACAATTTTTGGAGATGATGTTATAGTTAAAATAGCCCCCAATATTCCTCGGTTTTTTAAAAAAAAGAATGCATTATTGAAGAAATCTGGTAAACTTAAGTTAGTAAGTGTTGCCCTAATTAGTCCCATGAAGAATATTGATTTAGTATTACAATCGCTCAAATTTGTTTCTGCTATAGTTGAATATAACATTTACGGGCCTGTAAAAGATTCCTCTTATTGGGAGTATTGTAAAAGAATTATTAAAGAGCTGCCCGATAATATTAAAGTACATTACCATGGTGAAATAAAACCGATTATGGTTGAGTCGGTTATTTCCCAAGCACATGCTTTTATACTGCCCAGTAAAAGCGAGAACTTTGCTCATGCCATTTTTGAAAGCTTCGGTTGTGCAAGGCCGGTAATTACCAGTAATAATACTCCATGGAAAGAATTGGGTCATCATAGCGCCGGGTGGAATGTAAATACAGAAGACACTGCAGAAATAGAAAGAACTATTTCGCAATTAGCTGCCATGAATCAACTTGAATATAATCTTTTTTGCGAGGGAGCTTATAATTTGGCAGTAAATTATTTGAGAAATCAAAATTTTAAAGAATCATACAGGCAGCTGTTTGCCTAATACTACATAAGAGAAAGGTGAATGTATATACTTGGTTTAAATGCATATCATGCAGATGCTTCCGCAGCTATTTTTAAAGACGGCGTACTGATAGCAGCCATCGAGGAAGAGAGATTTAGAAGACGCAAACATTGGGCTGGCTTTCCAAGCATGTCAATAGAATTTTGCCTGAGAGAAGCTGGTATTTCTTTAAAAGAAGTTGATTATATCGCCATTGGGAGAGATCCTAATGCTAAATTAATAAAGAAAATTGCTTATTTATTTAAAAATCCGGGAGGTGGGTGGAATGCAGTATGGCAACGTTTTAATAATGCCAGGAAAATAGTATCACTTGAAGAGGAATTTTTAAAAATTGAAAAAATATCAAAATCGTTTATAAAGCAAAAAATTAAACGAATAGAACATCATCGTAGTCATTTGGCCTCTGCCTTTTTTGCCAGCCCTTTTGAAACTGCAGCTTTGTTATCTATTGATGGTTCAGGCGATTTTACTACTACCATGATTGGAGTAGGTAGTGGTAATAAAATTGAAGTGCTTCAAAGTGTTGATTTTCCTCATTCAGCTGGTATTTTTTATACAGCATTTACGCAGTTGCTTGGTTTTCCCCATTACGGAGATGAATATAAAATAATGGGCTTGGCTCCCTATGGTGAGCCCAAATATAGCAGGCAACTCAAAGAGGTATTGAAGTTTACAAATGATGGATTGTTTAAGCTTAATCTGAAATATTTTCGTTCACCAAAAAGTGGAATAATATCATACGATGATGATCATATACCGACAGTGGCGCCATTATACTCAGATTTAATGATTAGAGAATTCGGCAAACCGAGATTCAAAGATGAGCCACTTTCTCAATATCACAAGAATATGGCAGCTTCTGTACAGTTCGTTACGGAAGAACTTATTTTTCATATATTAAAACATTTGCACACTAAAACAGGTTTAAAAAATGTTTGTATTGCTGGTGGTGTAGCACAAAATTCTGTGGCAAATGGAAAAATTACCCGAAATACAAAATTTACTGAGGTATATATTCCATCGGCCGGCCATGATGCTGGTATTTCGATGGGGTCTGCTTTATGGACCTTCAATCAAATTTTAAAACAACCAAGGAGTAAGCCTTTGTCATCTGCTTATACCGGTTGTAAATATTCAAATGAAGAAATTGAAGCCTATCTTCATTCCCGAAATATTAAATTTTTGAAATGTAATGATGATGTATTGTTTGAAAAGGTAACACACACACTGATCAACGTTGGTGTTGTTGGCTGGTTTCAAGGTCGTTCAGAGTTTGGTCCCAGGGCTTTAGGTGCAAGATCTATCCTGGCTGATCCAAGACGAAATGATGCAAAAGAATTGCTGAATGCAAAGATTAAGCGGAGAGAAAGTTTTCGTCCGTTTGCACCTTCTGTATTAAAAGAGTATGTGAATGAGTATTTTGAAGTAAATGATGTGGCCCCCTTCATGGAAAAAGTTTTTCCAATAAGAAAAGAAAAACGATCTGCAATTCCGGCTGTAACACATATAGACGGGACAGGGAGGTTGCAGACAGTGGATAAAGAAACAAATCCCCGGTATTATAATTTGATAAATGAATTCAGAAAAAAAACGGGCATCCCCATTTTGCTAAACACCTCTTTTAATGAAAACGAGCCCATTGTTAATTCACCGGCAGATGCTTTGGACTGCTTTTTAAGAACACAGATGGATATGTTGGTATTAGAAAATATCATTATTGAAAGATAAACAATGCGTATTTCAATAATAACAGTAGTTTATAACCGAGTTGAAACAATAGAAGCAGCTATTAAATCTGTTTTATCTCAGGAGTATGAAGATATTGAATATATAGTAGTGGACGGTGGGAGTACAGACGGTACTTTATCAATAATCAATAAATATCTTGATCATATTCATCAATTTATTACAGAAAAAGATGAAGGCATGTACGATGCCCTAAATAAAGGAATCAAATTGGCCACTGGTGATATTATAGGGGTATTGCATGCAGACGACAGGTTTGCTTCAACCGATGTGATAAACCGGATTGTTACTGCATATAATGAAAACAAGTTTATTGATGCCGTTTATGGAGATATTGCTTTTGTTAACAATAGCAATCCATTAAAAGTAGTTCGATATTATTCTTCTTCTATTTTTAAGCCCGCCCTTTTAA
This sequence comes from Chitinophagaceae bacterium, assembly GCA_035703165.1. Lineage (GTDB taxonomy): Bacteria > Bacteroidota > Bacteroidia > Chitinophagales > Chitinophagaceae > AWTP1-9. Next base: position 17,694 of record DASSYR010000111.1, on the reverse strand, counting down.
CATGGGGCTTTATCCCTGCGCATCCAACTTTTTTTTGCAAAAGAACTTGTTTTCAAAAATTCGGAATGTATAAGACTGATTTTGAGATTGCAGCAGATTATGAATTATTACTCCGTTTTTTTAAGGTGCATAAAATAAATGCAAAATATCTTCCATTTCGGTTTACCAATATGAATCTGGGAGGTAAAAGCACCAATAGTTTACTCAGTACTATTAAGATTAACCGGGAGATAGTACGAGCTTGCCGGGAGAATAATGTTAACACCAATTACGTGAAACTTTATATAAGATATTTTTACAAGCTGAAAGAATTTTTAATGAAAGAAAAATAGGATACTAATTGTTGATGTTTAATTTATTTAAAAAGAAACCTTCTTCTCAAGAACAACTGGGCTTGTTGCACACAGATGTGCATTCGCATCTCTTACCCGGAATAGACGATGGTTCTCCTGATTTGGAGACCTCCATCCAGCTTATTACGGAATTAAAACAATTAGGCTATAAAAAGCTTGTAACTACGCCTCACATTTTGTGGGATATGTATAAAAATGATCGGGAAAGCATTTTACGTAGAGAGGAATTGGTTAAAGATGAGCTTATAAAAAGGAATATTGATATTCAATTTAAAGCCGCTGCAGAGTATTATGTAGATGGTCATTTTTCGCAATTACTCAATCAAAGAATACCACTTTTAACATTGTACGAAGACTGGGTGCTTATTGAGTTTTCTTTTGTATCTCTGCCTTTTGATTTGAAGCAAAATTTATTTCAAATGCAACTGAGTGGGTATAGACCCGTTATAGCACACCCCGAGCGGTATAGCTATTTTCACAGAGATAAAGAAAAGTATCATGAATTTGCAGAGCAGGGGTATATCCTCCAGGTAAATCTCCTTTCTTTAACAGGCTATTACGGAAAGCAAATTCAGGATGCCGCTAATTACCTGGTAAAAAATAAACTAGTGAGTTTGTTGGGTACTGATTTGCATCACACTCGTCATTTAGCTGCTATTAATAATGATTCCCTGTTTCGCAGGGTTAAGCAGGTTATGGAAGAATGTGAAATACTCAATGCCTATGTTTGATGAATAATTTGCCTAAAAAAAGGATACTTATATTGCTTAACAGGCTTGCCATTGGCGGCGTGGCACAAGATGTTGTTTCCCTGGCATATTATCTTTCCCGGGATTTTGAAGTGCTACTTCTTTTTGGTAAAAAAAATGATGACGAAGAAGATGCTTCCGACTTATTAAAAGAATATAATGGCTTTAGCACACAGCAAATTTCATCTCTTAAAAGATCCATCAATTTTTTTCAAGATATAAAAGCGTACTACCAAATAAAAAAAATATTACTTTCTTTTAAGCCCTGCATTGTTCATACACATGGTGCTAAACCGGGTTTTATTGGCAGAATTGCGGCAAGAGCCTGTAAAGTGCCTGTGATTATACATACCTATCATGGGCATGTTTTTCATTCCTATTATAACAAATTAATCACATCAATAATACTTAAAATTGAAAGATGGTTGTCTTCATTTACCACAAACATTATTACCGTCAGCCACTCTCAAGAAAAAGAGATTGGAAGTTTGTATAAAATCTGCCATCCTGAAAAAATCACAATTATCCCACTCGGCATAGAAGCAGAAAAATTTAAAGATTTGCCTCAAAAAAGAGAGCTATTCAGGAAAGAATTTTTTTTGGATCCGGGCGAGATAGCAATTGGAATTATTGGCCGCTTAGTTCCTGTTAAAAATCATTTGTTTTTTTTAGAAGCAGTAAAAGATATTGTTAACAGTATGCCCCAGGTAAGAATTTTTATTATTGGTGATGGGGAGATGAGAGAGTATTTAGAAGATTTTCTTCGCGATGAAATGATTTCGTTTACATATTTTCCAATGAATGCCATCAAGACACCTATTACTTTCACATCGTGGCAAACCAATATTATAAAGGTAATTGCCGGATTGGATATAGTAGTACTCAGCTCCTTAAATGAGGGAACACCACTTTCTTTATTAGAGGGACAAGCCGGGGGCAAGCCCATAGTTGCTACAAAAGTTGGAGGTGTTTCCGAAATAGTAAGAAATCAGAGCACCGGGTATTTAATAGACCCGGGTGATATAAAGCAATTTGCTGAAAAGCTAAAACTGCTTATTGAAAATGAAACAATTCGCCTTAAAATGGGAGCCGAAGCTCAAAAGTTTGTTCAATCTAATTTTACCAAACAGAAGCAGGTCTCTGCACATAAAGCTCTTTATACACGCCTTGCAGAGCATTGCACTTAAACAGATATTCTTGATTTACCTATAATTGATTAGCTTTTTACATAAAAAATTAAACAAAATAATTATTTTAGTGTTAATCATTTCATGGATTCATTTACAATAAAAGACATAGAAAACCTCAGTGGCATAAAGGCGCATACAATTCGTATTTGGGAACAGCGATATTCATTTCTTAAGCCCCAGCGTACAGACACTAATATCCGTTTTTATAACAGTAATGAAGTAAAAACTATTTTAAATATAGCGCTGCTTAATAAATATGGGTATAAGATTTCGCATATTGATAAAATGAACGAAGCAGAGATGAAGGAAAAAATTCTTTCGCTTAATGTGGTACAGGCACAACAGGAAAGAATTGTAAATGAACTCATCCAGCACATGATTGATCTGGATATGGACGCATTTGAAAAGCTTTTGGATAATTATATTCTTGCCCGGGGTATCGAAAAAACGATTATCCAAATTATTTTTCCTTTCCTTGAGAAAATTGGAATACTTTGGTTGACAGACCATATAAACCCGGCTCAGGAGCATCTTGTAGCAAACATTATTCGTCAAAAGCTTATTGTTGGTATTGAAGGAGTAACCACTCTATTACACACTAATAAATCTGTATTATTATTTCTTCCCGAAGGAGAATATCATGAATTGGGATTACTTTTTTTATATTATTTACTAAAAAGCAAAGGTGTTTCAGTCATTTACCTGGGAGCTAATGTACCTATGAGTGACGTTGAATTTGTCGTTAAGCTAAAAAAGCCGGATTATCTTTATACTCATTTAAGTACTGTTGGTAATAATTTTAATTTTGAAAAATTTCTATTACAGTTAAACAAAAATCTCGCAAATACACCCGTTGTTATTTCGGGTCGTCTTACCCACGTTTACGAAAAGAAAATCCCCCCGTGTTTTAAGTTTATAAAATCGTTTTCTGAGGTTTTTGACTTTATTCATGGCCTCTAAGTCCCTCATTTTCAATCAATTTTTTCTTTCAAATTTGTTGCATTTTTTTAATAAAATTTTAAACAAAAAATTTTGGGGTTCCAGATCAACTTGTTTAAGTTTGCTATGTAAAATATTAAACAATTATGTCAGCTGTGGAGTTTAATAAGATGCTTTTAAGCAACACTAATTTTTTACATCCTTTTGCTTTAACGTTAACTCATGATAAGGATGCGGCAAAAGATTTATTGCAAGAAACATTATACAGAGCCATAGCCAATCAGGATAAATACAATGTTGGCACGAATATCAAAGCATGGCTATACACCATCATGCGCAACATTTTTATTAATAATTATCGCCGCAAGACAAAACAAAACACTGTTTTCGATAATACTTCAGATGATTTTCTTCTCAATTATAACCAATCCCATAGCGCTAATACTGCGGAAAGTAATTTGCGGTTAAAAGATATTCAACAAGCAGTTCATAATCTACCCCAAATTTTCAGGAAGCCGTTTCTCTTGTATTTAGATGGATTTAAATATAATGAAATTGCTGAAGTGTTAGATGAGCCGTTAGGTACAATTAAAAGCCGCATACACTTTGCCCGTAAGCTATTGAAAGAACAAATAACGAATAGTTAAAAGCAATTATATCATTTGCCTAAAAAAGCAGTTATTATTGGTAGCGGATTTGCCGGCTTATCTGCTGCGTCTTTTCTTGCAAAAGAAGGATGGGCGGTAGAAGTATTGGAAAAACATAGTACTCCGGGCGGGAGGGCAAGACAGTTAAAGTCGGATGGTTTTACATTTGATATGGGGCCAAGTTGGTATTGGATGCCTGATGTATTTGAACGCTTTTTTAGTCAGTTTGGAAGGAGGGTTGAAGATTATTATAAACTTGTTCGGTTAAACCCGTCATACCGAATTTATTGGAATGATGGCTTTACGGATATCCCGGCTAATTACGGTGAATTGAAAACTTTGTTTGAAAGTATAGAACCAGGTGCTGCCAAACAATTAGATTTTTTTTTAGCAGAGGCCGCATATAAGTATAATGTGGGGATTAACAAACTGGTATTTAAACCAGGCCAATCCATCTCCGAATTTGTAGATTGGGATGTTTTAACAGGAGTTTTTCGACTGGATGTTTTTACATCTGTTAAAAAGCATATTGCCAAATACTTCAAGCATCCCAAACTTAGGCAGATAATGGAATTCCCTATTTTATTTTTGGGAGCCTTACCCCAAAATACACCTGCTTTATATAGTTTGATGAATTATGCGGATATAAAATTAGGAACATGGTATCCTGAAGGCGGCATGTACAGTGTGGTGAATGGTATGTACCAACTGGCTTTAGAACTGGGAGTGCAATTTCATTTCAATGAAAATGTAACTCAAATAGAAATTAACGTTAACACAGCGAAACAAGTTGTAACCGAAAATAACCATACATATAATGCTGATGTAATAATTGGAGGGGCTGATTATCACTTTATTGAGAATACTCTTTTACCTCAAAAATTTCGTAGTTATACAGAGCATTATTGGGAGAAAAGATTAATAGCCCCCAGTTGTTTATTATATTATGTTGGTTTGAATAAAAAAATAGATAATTTTTTACACCATTCTTTGTTTTTTGATGTATCTTTTGATAAGCATGCAAAGGATATTTATACTTTTAAGCAATGGCCGGCAGAACCCTTGTTTTATGTAAGCGCCTCATCAATAACGGATAATACAGTGGCGCCGGATGGATGTGAAAATCTCGTATTTCTTATTCCTGTTTCTGCGGGTTTAGCTGATGATTCGGATGAATTAAGAGAAAAATATTTTGATATAATTATACAGAGGTTTGAGAAGCATATTCAACAATCAATACGAGATTCAATAGTAACAAAAAAGTCGTTTGCTTACAGTGATTTTGTAAAGGAATATAACTCTTATAAAGGGAATGCTTATGGGTTAGCTAACACTTTATTACAAACGGCTGTTTTTAAGCCCGGGTGTCGTAGCAAAAAGTTGAAAAATCTTTTTTATACCGGGCAGTTTACCGTGCCAGGACCGGGAGTACCGCCAAGCTTAATCAGCGGCGAAGTAGTGGCAAAGCAAGTTGTAAAAGCATTTGGTAAATAAATCATATCATCAACAAATAAGTAATTATGATGCAATTATTTCATGAAGTGAGCCAGCAATGTAGCCGGATAACAACGCAAAAATACAGCACTTCATTTTCTTCGGCAATTAAACTGCTTCATCGTCGCTTACAAGTTCCTATTTGTAACATATATGGGTTTGTGCGTTTTGCAGATGAAATTGTAGATACTTTTCATGCATATGATAAAAAGGATTTACTATTATATTTTAAAAAAGAAACTTACGATGCTATTGAGAGAAAAATCAGCCTTAATCCCATATTAAACAGTTTTCAGTTAACTGTTAATGAATTCAATATTGATCATTCCCTGATAGAGGCTTTTTTTAACAGTATGGAATGGGATTTGGAAAAGAAGAATTATGATAGAAGAACGTATAATACGTATATATACGGTAGCGCCGAAGTAGTGGGACTTATGTGTTTATATGTTTTTTGTGAGGGTAAAAGAGAATTATACCAAAAACTGAAATCCTGTGCTCGTTCGCTAGGTGCTGCTTTTCAAAAAGTAAATTTTTTAAGGGATGTAAAGGCCGATTTTAGTAATCTTAACCGCGTATATTTTCCCGATTGTGATTTTTGCAATTTTACGGAAGCTGATAAAAAAGAAATTGAATCGGATATACAAAAGGATTTTGATGGAGCATACCAGGGAATTGTTCAATTGCCCCTTACATCAAGATTAGGTGTGTATGTAGCCTATCGTTATTATTTGTCTTTATTTAAAAAAATTAAAAAAACAAAACCGCATAAAATATTAAAAACAAGAGTTCGTATTCCCAATTATCATAAAGCAATTATTGTTGTTAAATCAGGATTGCGAAACCAATTTAATTTAATTTGATCCTTATCATATTTAGCTTATGCAAGAAGTAATTTTAGTTAATGAAAGAGATGAGCCTTTAGGAACCATGGAGAAAATGGAGGCTCACAAAAAAGCTGTATTACACAGGGCTTTTAGTATTTTTATTTTTAATGTTAAAGGAGAGATGCTGTTACAACAAAGAGCACAAAAGAAATATCATAGCGGAGGATTGTGGACAAATGCATGCTGTAGTCACCCCTTTCCGGGAGAAGAAATAAAAGCAGCTGCAGAAAGAAGGTTGCAGGAAGAATTAGGTTTTTTGACCCCCTTGAACAAAGCATTTCATTTTACATACAAAGCACATTTTGAGAACGGACTTACAGAGTATGAATATGATCATGTATTTACAGGCATTTATGAAGGGTCAATAAATCCTAATAGTGATGAGGTGAGTGATTATTGTTTTAAAACGATAGATGAAATTGAAAACTCTCTACAAACACATCCACAAAAATACACAGCCTGGTTTCACATAGCTTTTCCGAAAATGAAAAGCTGGCTTTGTAAGGAAAACGAAGTTTTTATAAAGTAACTTTACCACCAAATGATTGTGTTATATTATATTTTAACTTTTTTAGGTACTTTTTTTATAATGGAAGGGGTTACCTGGTGTACCCATAGGTTTGTGATGCACGGCTTTTTGTGGTATTTACATGAAGACCATCATAAAGTAGAGCCTGGCTTTTTTGAAAAAAACGACGCTTTCTTTATAATTTTCGCAGTACCCAGTATTTTACTTATTTATTATGGTACTTACGGTCCTGTATGGTGGATGCAGGCTATTGGATTTGGTATCATGGCTTACGGTTTTTCTTATTTTATAGTTCATGATGTTATCATACACCAGCGTTTTAAGTGGTTTACACGGAGTAATAACACTTATGTAAGGGCTATACGATGGGCTCACAAAATGCACCACAAACATCTCAACAAATACCCGGGCGAAAGTTTTGGAATGTTATACGTTCATAAAAAATATTGGAAAAAAATTCGCCAGGATAAAAAGTTAATGGCTGGGAATAAAAAAGTTGAATATGCTCCTGAAGACGATGCTCTCACCCGCTAAAAGAGGATTTTTTATTGAGAGCAAAAAAATCTGATACATTTAATAAGTAATGATGGATTACAATAACACGCCTTCTAAAAATGGGGGTTATCATTATATTATTTTAGGCGCTGGTTGTGCCGGACTTAGCTTGCTTATACGAATGATCGAATCAGGAAAGTTTGCTGATAAAAAAATTCTACTAATTGATAAGGAACAAAAAAATAAAAACGACAGAACCTGGTGTTTTTGGGAAAATGGTAAAGGCTTTTTTGAGCCTGTTGTATATCGCAAATGGGATGACCTGATTTTTCGTACACATAATTTTTCTTCATTACTAGATATTCAGCCTTATCAATATAAAATGATACGAGGGCTCGATTTCTATAATTACTGTTTTGAAAAAATAAAGCGGCAAGCTAATGTTGAAATAATAGTGGACGAAATCAGAGAGATTAGCCAACAGAATGGCCAATTAAGCATTTTACTTGGCAACGAAACTGTTAATGCCGGCAATGCTGTTGTTTTTAATTCCCTATATAAACCAGGTTCTGCCAACAACAAAAATTTTTACCTGTTACAACATTTTAAAGGATGGATGATACAGGCAGAGAAGGAAACATTTAACCCTGAAGTGGCTACATTAATGGACTTCCGTATTCAACAGCGATATGGAACCTGCTTTGTATATGTATTACCATTTAATGCAAAGGAGGCGTTGGTGGAATACACTTTATTTACTGATTCATTATTAAAAGATGAGCGGTACGAACTTGAGTTAAAAGACTATGTAAATAATTTTATTGGATTAAATTTTTTTAAAGTTACCAGTAAAGAATTTGGTGTAATCCCTATGACGAATGAGAAGTTTCACTTTTTTAAAAATGGAGTTTACCATATTGGCACAGCAGGTGGGCAAACAAAAGCTTCTACCGGCTACACTTTTCAGTTCATACAAAAACAAACAGAAGCAATTGTTGAATGTTTAGTAAATAATGATAACTTATCCGAACTAAAGTTTTCTCCTCGTCGTTTTCATTTTTACGATAGTACACTATTGCATTTACTGGCAAACGGTAAATTAGAGGGGAAAGAAATATTTGGCCGGTTGTTTAGCAAAAATAAAGCGTCACAAATTTTTAAATTTCTCGATAATGAATCAACTCTCGTAGAAGAAATAAAAATTATGTCCACTCTTCAAATCAGAAAATTTTTTAAAGCCGGAGTGGCGGAATTTTTTAAATAATCTCCTTATTTACTTTCCCACACATTATCTTTTTTGTTCACGTCGGGCACAAGCAAACTTCCCAGCTCAATTTTCTTTATTTTTTTAGCCGAAGTAAAATTTATTGTAACCGTTTTCTTGTTGTCTTCCCAAACAGAAACATTTTTGTGAATGTTTTGTTTACTTCCATCTGAATAGACAATATTAACATCAATAGGTACGGGTTTATTTCCTTTTGTTTCAATAACAATTTGCTTATTGCTTTCTTTATCTGTTAAGCTTTTTATGGCTAAATCCGGGTAGCCCGGATCAAAAAACCATCTTTTCCAAAACCAGTTTATATTTTTTCCCGAGCCCGTATTCATACAATTAAAAAAGTCAAATGGTATGGGGTGTTTGCCATTCCATTGTTGTATGTAGTAATGTAGTCCCTTGTAAAAAAGCTCATCTCCCAGCATATCTTTCACAAACAGGTATCCCAAAGCGGGTTTCGGATAAGAGTTTATGAAGAAAGTTGTGCCCGTTTGTTGTGTAGTTAACGTAGTAATTGGTGCATCTGTTTCGCTGCCCGAATTTTTTTCTGTGGCGTCTATGCCGTAATTATCTTCAATGGTGCTATCTATTTTTGGCGACAAAAGCCATTCTCCTATGGTAGCCCATCCCTCATCCATCCACCCATATTTAGTTTCATTAATTCCCATGTAAAATGGAAACATGGTGTGAAAGATTTCATGATCGGTTAAAGTAATAGTTTCAAGCTTGGTAGATAATGGATTATCATTTGCCATCATAGGATATTCCATTTGATCCAGTCCGTCAAAAACAGAAATGTGTGAGTAAGGGAATGGCCATTTAGGGAAATAATGACTCATCAAATCCACAGTTTTTCTTGCATAGTTGATTATTTCTAAATAATCCTTATGTCCTGTATTAAATATGGCATCAACTCTTGTTCTTCTCCCTGTTTTATTATCTACCACTACACTGGTTGAATTCCATACATAGTGATTGCTTACTGCAAAGGCAAAGTCAACCACATTGGTTGCTTTAAATTTCCAGGTGTTGAAGGCGTTTTGTTTTGTGATGTTTCCTGTTCTTAAATCATTTTCATCTACAATAAACACCACATCGTCATTTTTTTCAGCTTTAGTAAGGCGGTCACAGTATTTTTCCATTAATATTTCACTACAATTTTGTAATTCGCCTGTTGCCCAAACCAAATAATTATCAGGTACGGTAATGGATACGTTATAATTACAGAAGTCGTTATAAAATTCCTTGTTACCTGTGTATTCATTCCTGTCCCATCCGTCTATATCATCATATACAGCAATGCGGGGGAAAAAATAGGCAATAAAAGCTGCACCGGGTTCTATCTCTCCCGTACGGAGATGGGATGTTTGATTAAGAGTATAGCTGTAACCAATACTAAAATGAATTGTTTGTTTGGGCAAAACGAAAACCCCGTTAACAATCATATTAGTGCCTGTAATTTTCAAATTCGATAGGCCTTTTTCTTCACCATTAATGTTCATTTTATTAATAGAAACTCCATCGGTTAAGTCAGCAGCTTCAAAAGCAATATCCCGCTTAGCCCCTTTTTTATAAATATTAGGATAAAGCTTAAATAGAATTTGCTTTAATGTATCAGGGCTGTTGTTAACATAGCTAATTTCTTCCGTGCCGGAAAGTAGTCTGTTATCCGGATTAAAATTTACCTGGATGTTATATTCAGCAAAATTTTGCCAGTAATTCTTTCCGGGATTTCCGTTGTTTGAGCGGGTTTCTTTTTTGTAAGCCGGTTTTATGTTTAAAGGAACGGGCAGTTGTGTTTGTGCAAAAGAATAATGACTTGCCAGGATAAATAGAAAAAAGGGTTTTTTCATATAGGATGATTATGGAGTAAAAATATGGAAATCCTTTTGTTTTAAACAAGTTTGCTTAAAGTCTTCTTGCAATAACAGATTTGATGTAATAAGATTATTTTATTCCAGGACAACCAACCCTCTTTTTTCTTTTTGGTAAGGCTGAAATTCCGGACGTTCTTTTGTATGCATCAACAAATGGCCGCCAGGTAACGGTAAGAGTGGTAAAATAATAGTTGTCTTTATTTTTAACATTGCCACGGAGTGTACCCGCTATAGGGTATGGGGCGCCGCCGGGCAATTCATCACCGCGATAAGCAATATCAACGGCTGTTTGCCCTTTTGCGTTTAGTAAAGTTGCATAATCAACATACCGGTTGCTAACGTCGTCAATATAATCTGTAAATGTTTTTCTGAAGCCAAATTCCAGGCCAATGCGTAAATCTTCCGTAAGTACATAGTCAATACCAACTCCAAGGGGAATAAAAGGTTGTATAAGTTTATATTTTTTTAAGCCATTACTTATCCCTTGCCCTTCGGTGCTTAAGGGTTGTAGAAAAATCCGGGTGCTGCCGGCTGCAGTGTAAGGTTTAAAATGAAATAGCCCAAAACCCGTGAAAAAATAAGGAGACCACCATCTATCGTTTAAATTAAAAAAATTATACTGTCCTGAAATTTCCAATTCCTGTAAATGGGTAGTAAAGTTTAGATTTCTTAATCTGGCAGAAGCTTTGCTACTGTTTTTATCATCTGCAACTAACGTTGTAAAACTTAAATAACTGCGCAAAACGATATGCTCAGATAAATCGTATCGGGCACCAACACTACCGATAAATTTTGAGTTTTTAAAACTCAATCTCTTATCCTGTAAATCACCCTGGTAATTAGATATGCCTGCTCTTAAAGAAATAAAAAAGTTTTGGGAAAAACAGGCAGATGAAATAAAACACCAAATGAAGAATAGCTTTTTCACCGGGAATTTTTATGAATATATAAACGCTTAGAAATTAGATAAAGTATTGAAAGAGTAATAAAAATAGCAAATAGTGTACAAGGTCGGATTTCGACTTTCGAAATCCGACCTTGTATATAGAGGGCAGTTACTTTTTAAAAGCGACGAAATTATTTTGATATTTTAATACCTCTAAATCCATCGTAATCCATTTCAATAATTTCTCCCTCCCTGTTTTGCACAAATTTAATAGTTGACCAAAATGGCCTTAAAATAAAACTCTTTAATGGCCCATGATCTTCCTCAACCGGTATTAGTGCTCCCCAGGAGGAGTAGAGATTACCATCTCTAAAACTTATCTCCATTTCAAAATTGGGGCGGTAAAACTTTTCATCAAACTTGTATTTTCCCACTAACCTGCCGGCTTGTGTAGCATTTAACGGGGTGGTGGATAATTTTGTGAGGGTAACAGGCTTTTTTAATGCCCACGCAGCCAATTGCAAACCAATATCAGTGGGTAATGAAATGTAGTTATTTGATAGAACTACTATCACCAGTTTATCATCGGGATAAATACTAAAGTATGATGAAAATCCCGGCGATCTGCCATTCATCTGAACTCTTTTTCTATCCAGATGATCTCTAATGAACCATCCGTAGCCTACATTATTTCCTGCGTTGGTAAAAATTTTTCGCCAGGATTCGGCAGATAAAAGCTGGTTTTTTAAAATAGCCATTGCAAATTTATTAAGGTCGTTTACGGTAGAATAAATTGAACCATGACCTGTTTTTGACGACCAGTCTATGGAGGGGGCGTTTTCAACATCGTAATGCTCCTTTGCTGAATAGCCAGATGCTATATTTTGAAGAATCTGTTTTTCTCCGGCGTTGTGCCCGGAATTTGTCATTTTTAGCGGGTCAAAAATGGCTTCTTTCAAATAATCGCCAAACGATTTACCTGTTACTTTTTCAATAATGTAAGCCAAAAGAATATAATCAGACTTGCCGTGATTGTATTTGCTATCTGGTTTAAACAAAGGGCTATCATCTTTAAAATAATTTATCAGTTTTTCGGGAGTGTGGGCAAACTTGGTAATGCTATCATAATTTGCCTTACTATTTTCCTCAATGCCAGGGATACCAGACCTTTGGCTTAGCAGGTGATGGAGTGTAATGTCTTTACCATATTTGTAATCAGGCAAATATTTTGATAAAGGATCGTTCAAGGCCAGTCGTTTTTCTTCCACCAGTTTCAATATTGCTGCTGAAGTAAAAATCATAGATACAGATGCTAAATAGAATTTTGTATCTGTTACGTTTGGCAAATGGTATGTTCTGTTCATCATACCATACGCTTTTGACAACAGTGTTTTACCGTTTTGAGAAATTAGAATTGCACCACTAAAATTGTTTGTTTTAACATAAGGCTGAATAATTTCGTCTACATTTTGCGCCACAATGCTTTGTGTAAATACGACTAAAAAAGCAATCGGGATAATTTTGTTAAGTACGTTCATCATAATTTTTTTTGAATACATTAATAAACAGGCAGAATCTTATAGATTTTACCGGCTTCTCTATAAATCATTACAAATATAGGAATGACCTATAGCCGGTTACTACGCTTGAAAAAAACCGCTTGAATGATTTTAGCTAAAAATTAATTTTCTGTAAGCAGAAGGAGTAATGCCTTTAGTTTTTTTAAATTGTCTTGAAAAATGTGCGTGATCGGCAAAACCACATTCTTCAGCAATAATTTCCAACGGTATATGTTTTTGACAGAGCTTAGATATTGATTTCTCAATTTTTCTGTTCCGTATATAATCACCCAGTGTGTAGCCGATAAAATGTGGAAACATTTTAGAAATGGTTACAGGATGAATTTTAACTGTATTTGCTAATTCCGTTAGCGATAAGGGATGGTTAATAGGATCTTGCAGCAGATCTTTTACTTTATGTAACCATGTAGGAGGCGTTTGATAATTTTTTTTAGACAAGTTAATGCCTGTTAAAATATCGGAAATGGTTGCTTCTATTGCTAAAAGTGATTTCTGTAAGTGTGCATCTTGTATTATTTTAACAAAAGACTTTTTTATCAGTGGATCATTAATAATAAAATCATCTTTAAAACTATTTTTATTAACTCCGTTTTTTTCAAGCCAATTGCTTTCAAACTCAATACTGAAGTTTTTTGAACCTTTTCGATAAAGCTCATTTTTGTGTTTTTCCTGTTTATTATAAAAAAGCAACATGCCTGGTACACATTCTATACTTTCTTTCCTCCTTTTTTCTAAACTACCTCCTTTTAAAATGAAAGTAATGTGAGGATTTTCGTGGTAATGCCAGGAAGATGAAAAATCTGCATGGTATTGATTGCGGCTAATAATAAACCCATTTGTTCTTATCTCGAAAGTAGTTTGCCCCAAATATTTGCCATTACTAAACTGCTGCATGGATATTTTACGGATTTTAAATGTAAATGTATTTAAAATAGTTGCTTTGTTATAGCGAAAATAGTTAAATGGTAAAAATTAAGTATGAATGTTGTTGCAGGAGTAATTAACTTATTTATGGTGTCTAAGTAAAACACGGACTTAGTAAACTTTGATTTTGTTAGAGAATTAATTGCATCAGTAGTGAAATTAAATACAAATACGGCTGCTCATAATGTATTTGCATTGTGCGTGGAAATGAAACTCACTACTTTGACCATAAGTTATTGTCTGCTTCAGTCCCTGCAATCAAATAACACCGGACCATTGAATTAATATCGGAGTTTTGTATTTTTATCTGGTATTGGTTCCTTGTGTACGGAACACCGGATGCTACTACCATTACCACTCCAAAAAACCATTAATAGTAAGCGTTAACAACAACAAATATTTTAATTGATGAAAAATACAAGTTTTATAATTTTAGCCCTTGCGGCATCATTCTGTTTTGGTTTTGCATTTAAGACAGTAATTACAAAACAATTTAACGAACAAATAAAAATAAAAAAAGTAACAGGTATTGGCGGTATCTTTTTTAAGTGCAAAGACCCCGGTAAAATGAAAGAGTGGTATAAAACAAACCTTGGTTTGAATACGAACCAATATGGGACAGTTTTTGAATGGTACCAGGGAGCAGACAGTACCAAAAAAGGGTTTACGCAATGGAGCCCCTTTAACGAAAAAACAAAATACTTTGCCCCTTCAACAAAGGACTTTATGATAAATTACAGGGTTGAAAATATAAAAGCGCTTGTTGAAGAATTACAAAAAAACGGAGTAACGGTTGTGGACTCGATTGAAACTTTTGATTACGGAAAATTTGTTCATATTCTTGACCCGGAAGGCAACAAAATTGAACTTTGGGAGCCGAATGACATTGAATATGAAAAATTAGGTAAGAAACTTGGGGTTGGTACTACAAAATAACTACGGCTTACTGCTACTCATTATTGTTTTCATAGGATGGCTGGGATTTTGATGGATGCCAGGGAAACGGAGTTTTTTATGGCTTCACACAAAGTCATAAACGCCTATGGTTAAGGGTCTTGCCAATAAGCTATCTTAAAGAATACGTTTATTGTCAGGTTAAAACCTTAAAATTTTATATTTATTGTCAGGTTATTTACTTACATTTACTATTAATTAGTCAGGTAATAACCTTAAAATTATGGGTAAACAGAAGTTACAAATACAGCAGTTGGATAGCAAGATGCAAGCCTTTGCAATCCTGCAGAAGATGGCACCTCCGCCTACCGGATGGATAAAAGCCATACGCACAGCTATTGGAATGAGCCTGAAGCAGTTAAGTAACCGCCTTTCTATTACCAGGCAAAGCGTTCAGGAAATTGAACAGCGGGAGAAAGATGGTTCCATTACCATCAAATCCCTGCGGGAAGCTGCAAAGGCATTGGATATGAACTTGGTGTATGGCTTCATACCTGTCGATGGTTCACTGGAAGTATTAATTGAACGTAGGGCAAAAGAACTGGCTACTCAAATTGTTTTACGTACTTCCAACAGCATGAGACTGGAAGACCAGGAAAACAGTAAACAGCGTATTGAAAAAGCCATTGAAGAAAGGGCTGCTATCATAAAAAACGAAATGCCTAAAACCTTATGGGATTAGACCTCAGTTACACTGACGGACAAACACCGCTGGATGAGGATGAGAAAGAAGGACTACTTATCCCCACCATTGCCACCCGTGGCGAACTGGATGAATTTGAACAGCAGAATATTGAGCAGGCCATAGCATGGAGCTTAAAACGTTCTTTCAAAGTGGAAACAGTTTTTACAGAAGATTTTTTAAAGGCCGTGCATAAACGGATGTATGGTAATGTATGGGTATGGGCCGGAGAGTTTAGAAACAGCAACAAAAACATTGACGTGGATAAATGGCAGATACAAGCGGAGTTAAGATACTTGCTGGATGATGTAAAGTATTGGTACGCCAATAACACTTATCAACCCGATGAAATAGCCATCCGGTTCAAGCACCGCTTGGTTAGCATACACTGTTTTCCAAATGGTAATGGCAGGCACAGCCGACTGGTGGCGGATATTGTTATTGAGAAAATTTTTAAGTTACCGCATTATACATGGGGAGCAGGTAATTTGGTAAAGCAGGGCGACCAGCGCAGTTCTTATCTTAGTGCCATAAAGGAAGCTGACAATGGAGATATTCAACCATTAATAAAATTTGCAAGGTCATAGTTGCTAAATAAATTAAAGAAACAAAACTTTAAAATATACTGCTATTGATGTTTTATAATTTAAGCATTTATCATGCTATAGTTGTGAATAAAATTTACTCAATATGACAGAGCAATGCTATAATCAGCAAATACTTCATTTTAGGGATACAATACGCTATAAAAAAACATAATAAAATTATTTTTTTATATCCGCATTTTGGTATGCAACATTTCTCCCAATATGGTTACTTTAATGAAACTCATGTTGTATGCGTTCATTTTGTCTGGGCTTCTTGGTTCTGTTTTATTGTTTTGCATCTGCCCAAAAAAGATTTGTTGCAATAATTAAAGGCGAAGTAGATAGTAGCACGAAAAGGGTTTATTTAAAATACGATTTAAACGGGGTGACAAGCATTGATAGTGCATCTGTTAAAAAAGGCATATTTCAAATAAAGAAGGAATTTCCCATTCCAATAGAAGGTGTTTTAGAAACCGAGAATAGTTTAAAGAAGGTGGCTCTCTTTTTGGAAAGCGGGGATTATGTCATAAACTTAAAAAGAGAAATCCAGGTTATTAAAGCTCCTGTATCTCATCATCACTACTCAGAATTTATTGACATTAATAATACGCTTACAAAACTTTTTCCGCTGTATGGAACATTAAGTCAGCAAAACGATACTAATGGGTTAAAAAATCTCTCAAAAAAAATCGATAGCTTGCAACTTTTCTCTGTTTCCTTAGCAAAGAAATATTTCAAAGAAAATCCTAATTCTGCTTTATCTCTTTTCTTATTTGAAAAGTTTGCACCAGCCAATTTGGATTATGAACTAAACGAGCCCGACTACCAAAAGCTTCCCGACTGGGCAAGAGAGAATATGAAAGGAAAAGAAATATTTGAAATGATACAGGGGGCTAAACGAACAAAACCTGGTTCCAATGCGCCGGAATTTACGGCTAACGATGCAAGTGGTTCTCAGCTTTCACTTTCCTCATTTAAAGGCAACTATTTGCTTATTGATTTTTGGGCCAGTTGGTGTAAGCCATGCAGGGCCGAAAATCCGATACTGGTTAAAGCCTATAAAAAGTATAATAAAAACGGGTTTGAGATTCTTGGAATAGCTTTGGAACGGAAGGGGGCTAAAGCTAATTTTTTAAACACAATTATAAAGGACAGTCTTTCCTGGAAACAAATATCCAATTTTGCATTCTTCAGTGACCCAATCGCCAGGTTGTATGGTGTACAAGCCATTCCCCGTAATTTTTTGTTGGATCCCCGGGGGAAAATTATTGCCAGGGATATAAGAGGTGAATTCCTCCTCCAAAAATTGGAAGAAATTTATAACGAACCATAGCAGAAAGAACCTTAACCATTGGCAAGCAGAATTAGTGTAAAAGCAAATATTCCCCTGTTAAAAGTGTAGCCTCGTCAGGAATCGAACCTGAATCTGGAGCTTCGGAAACTCTTATACTATCCATTGTACTACGAGGCCGGTGTTTAAAAGAACTAATTTATCAGACCCGTATCTGGAGCTTCGTCCCCAACTTTGTTGGGGATTATACTATCTCCCGATAGCTATCGGGATACTACGAGGCCGGTGTTTAAAAGAACTAATTTATCAGACCCGTATCTGGAGCTTCGTCCCCAACACGGTTGGGGATTATCC